>JAJDEV010000022.1 GCA_029259605.1 Planctomycetota bacterium
CGCCGCGTGCGAAACGAGCTTTCGCGCGCGTGGGAGCGGGCGAGCCGGGCGGAACGGGGCGCGCGTGCTCGGCGCTTCGCTCGTCGCGCTGATGCTGCTCAACCCCGTGCTCTCCGCGGTCGGCAACCTCGCGTCGCCCGAGCCGCGGAAAGAAATGCGCGAAGTCCTCACGGAAGTCGCGCGCGATCCGCGCGGTGCCGATGCGCTCTACGTCTACCACAGCGCGCAACTGCAGTTCGATTACTACGGCCCCCGCATCGGTTTGGATCCGAACTGGGTCGTCGCGGGAGTCCGTTCGGTGGGCGATTGGGAGCCCTATCGGGCCGACGTCGCGCGCCTCGCCGAGCGCGGGCGCGTGTGGTTCGTCTTCTCGCACGAGCTGCCCGGGGAGTACGAATTTTTCCGGTCTTCGCTGAACGCGTCCGGTGAGGAGATCGGGCGCGTCGAAAGGGTTGGTGCGCGCGCGCTGCTTTTCGAGTTCTGAGCCGCGGCTGCCTCAGACCCGGATAGAATTGCAGGCCCCGCATTCCCCCGCCGGTTTCCCCCGCCGGTTTCCCCCCCGGCTGTCCATCACGTTGTCCATCGCTGTGAAGGCTCGCTCGTCGCTCTGCTGCATCGTTCTGTTCGCGCTTCTCGGCTCGCTCGCCGACGCCCAGGTGACTCGCAAGCAGGCGGGCAGCGGGCCCAAGGCGCAGCAGCGCGCGATCAAGTCGCTGATCGGTCCCGGCGCGCCCGACGTGTCGGCGTCCGTCGCCAGCCTGAGCCTCGGCGCCGTGAGCGTCGGGGAGAGCGGGCAGGCGATCCTCACACTCCACAACACCGGAACGACCCAAGGGCGGATCTCGAAGGTCGAGCTGCGGCTCGGAGGCGCGGGCACCGGGGAAGCGTGGACGGTGTCGATCAACGAGAGTCAGTACGTAGGTCAGGCGTACAGCCTGACCTACGCGGCATCGCACGTCCTTCCGACGAACAGCCCGCTCGCGGTGCAGGTCGATTTCGCGCCGACGCTCGAGCAGTACGACTCGCTCGAGCTCGTGCTCAGCGGGCACTTCGACGCGGACCCGCAGGGCGATCAGATCTCGATCGACCTCAGCGGGCTCGGCGGGCACGAGGGCGACCCGTACCTGCACGTCGTGATCGGTGCGCCCGCGTATGTCATCGATTACGACGGCAGCGGCGATGAGTTGGTCGTGCTCGACGGCAGCACGTCGCACACGCACGAGCCGGGTCAGTCGATCATCGCGTTCGACTGGACGACGGGCGGCGGAAGCGTTTCGACCGATCCGGTGGCGATGCCGACGCTCACGGTCGGCACGCACTCCGTCGCGCTCGAGATCTTCGACGACGCGATGCCCCAGCGCTCGCTGCTCGACGCGGTCGACGTCGACGTCATTCCGAACACGGACGTGCCCGGCGTGCTCGCGCGCTACTACCTGCCCGAAGCCGAGGCGAGCTCGACCACGTTGCTCGACGCCGTGCCGAGCAACGCGGACTTCGGTGAGGAGATCGCGAACTTCCTCCTGCCGGACGAGACGGGCTACATCGGTGCGTCGGAGTTCGAGAGCGCGATGGTGAGCCTGAGCGGGAAGATCGCGCTCGGCGCCGACGGCAACTACGACTTCGTGGCGATCGGCGGTCTGGATTCGCGCGTCGAGCTGGGCGGCGCGCCGTTCGTCGGACCGATGTTCCTGACGGCGGGCTCGTACGACCTCGAGGCGCGCTTCGCGGTGGACGATGTGGCGCTCCACATGCCGGTTTCGCTCGAGGTCTCGCTCGACGCGGGACCCTCGCAGCTGCCCGACGCCGAAGACGTGGACCACGACGTCTCGGCGCTCGTGCCGATCGTGAACACGATGCCGCTCCTCGGGAGCGACCTCGGCGGAAACCTGATCCGGATCGACGGACTGGGCTTCTTCCCGAGCGCGGGCGTGACGGTGCACTGGGGTGCGACCGACTTGACGGCGGTCGACTTCTCGCTCCTGACGCCGACGGCGATCGAGTTCCTCGCGCCCGCCGGCACCGGCGCGATCGCCGTCACGGTCGAGACGCCGCAGGGGACGAGCAACTCGAACACGTACCAGTACAGCGTCTCGGGGCCGGTGCCGATCAACTTCGATCTCGCGCTCACGATTCCGGTCAACGCGGCGACGTCGGGGACGGTGGGGCCGGACGGCCGGCTGTACGTCGCGCGCAACGACGGCAAGATCACCGCGCTCGAGTTCGACGACGCGTACACGATGGTCGTGAACGAGACGACTTATGACGGCGTCTCCTCGCTGTCGAACGAGAACATCCTCGGCATCACGACCAACCCCTACGATCCCGCGACGCCCGTGCGCATCTACGTCGGGCATGGCGAGCACTACCTGAACGGTGGCGGGCCGTTCGCGGGGCCGTCGCCGTACACCGGCCAAGTGTCGATCCTCGAGGGGCCGGACTTCGACACGCCGATCCCGCTCGTCACCGGCCTGCCGACGTCGAACCACGACCACGCGATCAACGGCATCGCGTTCGACAACAACGGCGACCTCTACATCGCGGTGGGGAGCAACACGAACGCCGGTGTGAAGCACCCGCTCTCGGGCAACCTGGACGAATCGCCGCTCTCCGCGGCGATCGTGAAGGCGCTGACGTCCAAGGGCGTTTCGTTCAACGGCGCGATCACCTACGTCAACACCGCGGGCGGCGCGCCGAACGACGACCAGGTCTTCGGCGAGAGCGTCGACGTGGCGCCGGGTGTCGACGTCGTCGTGCACGCGCCGGGCCTGCGCAACCCGTTCGGGCTCGTCTACACGACCAAGAAACGTCTCTACGTCACGGACAACGGTCCGAACAACGCGTTCGGCGCCGCATCGACCGGACCGGCGAGCGAGAGCGCGGGGCCGACGGACGCCGACGAGCTGAACCTCGCCGAGTGGGGCAACTACTACGGAAGCCCGAACCGCAACCGCGGTCGCTACGACCCGCGTCAGAACGTGTACCGCGGAGGCGCCGCCGGGCCCCCGAGCATCCCCGGTGTGTTCCGTCAGCAGATCGTCACGCTGACATCGTCCACGGACGGCATCGACGAGTACCGGGCGAACACGTTCCAGGGCCAGATCCGCGGCTGGCTGTTCGTGCAGCAGTTCCAGGGCGACCTGTCGCGCGTGCTTCTGCGCGTCGACGGACGCTCGTTCCTCACGCGTATCGCGGTGCCGCCGTTCACCGGTGCGTTGGACGTCGTCACGCTGCCGGACGGCGCCTTCGCTTCGATCGACTACGTGATGAACCGCGTCGTCGTCTCGAAGCCGAACGACCTCGCCGCGGTCGGCTTGGTCGTGCACGACATCTTCCCGTGGCGCGCGCCCGCGACCGGCGGCGCGCCGTTCGTCCTCTCGGGCGTCGGGTTCGGCGACCTGGGCGACACGTCCGTGACGATCGGCGGCCTGCCCGCGACGCTGACCGCCGTGCGCCCGAACCGCATCGAGGGCATCGTTCCGGCGCAACCGACTCCGACGCAGGCGCTCGAAGACGTTCAGGTCACCGTCGGCGGCAACTCTGCCGACCTGACCGGAGCGTTCCGCTACCTCATCGGTGAGGGGCTCGAGCGCGGTGATTGGGAGGGGCAGAACCTGCTCACCGAAGCCTTCGGCGAGGTCGCGGGCGGGATCATCGGCGACACGCTGTACCTCGTCGGCGAGCCGACGACCTCGACGCTCGCCTATCAGATCTACCGCAAGAAGTACGTCGCCGGCAAAGCGGTGCGTCCGTTCCCCGGCAGCCACCACGGCGCCGAGGTGATCGGCGGCAAGCTCGTCTTGATCGGCGGCCTCGGCGGCGGCTCGGAGGGCAAGGTGCAGATCTACGACGCGGCCACGGACTCGTGGTCGCTGGGCACCGACATGCCGTGGGCCGGCGGATCGGTGAGCACGTGCTTCCTCAACGGCAAGATCTACGTCGCGGGCGGCATCGTCGGCGCGGTGACCGTGAACAACTGCGCGGCGTACGATCCGTGGCTCGACACGTGGACGCCGCTCGCCAACATGCCGGCGGGGCGCAACCACGCGGCGTCGGCGACGGACGGCTCGAAGTTCTGGATCTTCGGCGGCCGCGACCTCGGCAACTGGGTGACGAACGGCTTCGACACCGTGTTCGCGTACGACCCGCTGACCGACACGTGGGAGAGCAGCGACGACATGGGTTCGTCGCTCGTTCCGCTGCCGCAGGCGCGCGGCGGGATGGGCAAGGCGATCTGGGACCGCGGCGAGTTCTACATGTTCGGCGGCGAGACGGCGACCGGCGCGGGCGCCGGACCTGACGACACGTACGATCGCGTCGACGTTTACGATCCGGCGACGAACACGTGGCGGCTCGAGACGCCGATGCCGACCGCGCGCCACGGTGTGTTCCCGATGTTGTTCGAGGGCCGCATCTTCCTCCCGGGAGGCGGCACGGTCGCTGCCTTCTCGCAGTCGAACAAGTTCGAAGTGTTCAACCGCCAGTAGCGCGCCGAACCGCGTCCTTCGGTGGGCGCTCCCGAACGGTAGGATGTCGAGGTTCACCCCGACCCCGAATCCATGCAGGAGCTCCCGTCATGAAGCGCGCGCTGTTCGTCCAACCGTTCCTCGGACTCGTCCTCGTTTGCTCCGGGTGCGCGAGCGTCGGCAGCGGCGATTCCGCGGCCGCGCCCAAGGCGCAGGCCACCGCCGACGACGGGGCCGACACGTCGAAGCTCGAGCATCAGGTCGAGATCAAGCGCGACCGGCTCGCCGTCGCGCAGATGGAGGCCGAGGTGTTCGAGGCGTCGCATCAACGCCGCATGGAGTTCGCGTCGGAGGAGCTTTCGCTCGCCAAGACGCAGCTCGGCATCTTCAAGGACTTCGACCTCCCGAACCGGATCGAGCGCAGCGAGCTCGCGCTCCGCGCATCGAAGGATCGCGCGCAGGAAGCCGCCGACGAGCTGAAGCAGATCGAGATCATGTACGACGAGCAGGACCTGGCCGACGAGACGGCCGAGTTCGTCGTCGCGCGCGGCCGGCGCCGCGCCGAGCGCGCGCAGGCGCAGATCGCGATCGAGGAGCGCGAACACGAGAAGCTCGTGAAGCGCGAGCTGCCGGCCGAGCAGGCGAAGCTCGTCCTCTCCGTCGAGAAGGCGCGCGAGGCGTTGGAGAGCACGAAGCGCGACGGCGAGCTCGCGGCGCAGAACAAGGCGATCGCGATCAAGGAGTCGAAGCGCGCGCTCGAGGACGCCGAGACCGAACTCGCCGACGCCAAGAGCGGAGCCGACCAGTGAGGTGCCACCGCCTGGCGCGAACCGTGCTCGGACTCCTGACGTGCGTCGGCGTCGCCACCGCGCAAGACGAGGGGTTCCGCGCGGAGGACGTTCCGGTCGCGATCCGCTCCGGTCTCGACTACCTGCTCGAAACGCAGAACGACGACGGCTCGTGGGGCGGAACCGTGAACGCGACGTTCACGAGCTCGTTCGCGAATCCCGCGACGTACCGGATGTGGCAGATGGGGACGACCGCGCTCGCGACGCGTTCGCTCCTGGAGAGCGACCTGGGCGACGAGGCGTACGCGGCCGCCGAACGCGGTCTGGACTACCTGATCGCGAACGCGAGCGTGCGCCGTCCGGCCGAGTGGGACGTCGACAACAACTGGGCGATCATTTACGGGCTCGACGCCGTGGCGCGCGCGCTCCAGCATCCGCGCTATGCGGACGGTGAGAAGCGGGCCGAGCTCTTGACCGCCGGCGAAACGCTGCTCACGGAGCTCGCCAAGTACCAATCGCCGCGCGGCGGATGGGGCTACTACTCCGACCCCGACTCGGGCTGGCGTCCGGACTGGGCCACGTCGTTCATGACCGGCGTCGCGGTGCTCGCGATGGTCGAGGCGAAGGCGGGCGGGCTCGACGTCGACGAGAAGATGTTCAAGGCCAGCGTGCGCGCGGTCGAGACCGCGCACCTTCCGAACGGCGCCTACGACTACGACGTGCGCGCGGTCTCGCGCCACCTGTCGATGGAGTCGATCAACCAGGTGAAGGGTTCGCTCGGTCGCATCCAGGTGTGCAACCTCGCCCTCTGGCGCGCCGGCGGCGACGTGGAGATGAAGGACCTCGAGTGGGGACTCGAGCAGTTCGTGAAGCACCGCAAGTTCCTCGTCGCCGCGCGCAACAAGCCGATCCCGCACGAGGCGTATTACGCGAACGCGGCCTACTTCTACCTCTTCGGCCACTACTACGCCGCGCGCGTGCTCGAGGTCGTTTCGGACGAGGTGCGCGCGAAGTGGGCGCCGCACATCCAGGGCGGCTTCCTCGAGGCGCGGCAGAAGGACGGCGCGATGTGGGACTTCTGGATCGCGTCGAACACGAAGCCCTACGGCACCTCGTTCGGCGTGATGGGCCTCGCTCACACGGTGAGCTCCGACAAGGACACGCCGAGCGAGCGCTAGCGCTAGCTAGCCCGGATGATTCATGACGCTTCACCGAGATCGACGCAGCTACGCGCCATATCAGCACTTCCCTCCCTCACCGGGTTCGACGACCCGTCAAGGTCGCCTGCACGCGCTTCGGTCGCGAAGCGCTGACCTGGCGCGCATCTGCGTCGATCTCGGCAAAGCCTCATGAATAACCCGGGCTAGGCGTGGTTTCGAGCTCGTCGACGAGCGCGCGCACCGTTTGCGCGTCGATGCGGCTCGCGCCGCCGCCGTAGCGTTCCTCGAGCATCGCGTCGACGGTCGCTCCGCACCGCGCGCCGAGGTCGCTCGGGTAGCCCGCGTCGACGAGGCGCCGCTCGAGTCCGTGCGTGAAGGCTTCGGCCGGCGTGCACCCGAGGCGCTGCGCCAAGTACGTGGTGAACGCCTGGGCGAGGTCCGTGTCCGCGGCGTCGAGCGCAGCGCGGAACTCGGCGGCGGCGTTCGAGCGAACGACGCCGCTGACATTGGCGACCGCGGGAGCGCCGGGCAGGCGCCGCCGACGCGTCGCGGCGACGATCGCGATCGCGACCAGGGCCAGGCCCACCGCGACCCCGAGGACGGGCGTGAGGTTGCTCGCCGTCGTCTCGTCCGCCTCCCCCGCGTCCGACACAGGCGCGACGTCGGGCGCCTTCGCGGCCGCCGGGCGGGGCAAGACGCGGAGCGGAATCGGGTCCGTGGCGGCCGTGCGATACACGCGCGCGACGGGATCGAAGAACGGAAGCGTCAGCGCCGGAACGGCAGCGACCGACTCTGCGTTCGGCGCGATGTCGTAGATGATCGTGCGGCCGGTCGCGTCGCTCGCGTCGAGCAGTCCGAAGACGTCGAAGCCCTCGAGCTCGTCGAGCTTTGGCGCGTCGAAGTGCTCGAAGCTGCCGACGCCTTCGACGCGCAGCTCGACCCGCATGCTCTCGCCGACAACCAGTTCGCGTGTCTCCGTCGTCGCGCGCGCCGTGAACTCGCCGACCGCGCCGGTGAAGTCTCCGGGGCGACCAGCGTCGGGCAGCGCCAATACGACGAACGAGAACGCCTCGCCGTCGAGCGTGACGTCGACGCGATCCTCGGCGACGCGACCGTTGACGAAGTCGTCGACGAAGCTCGTCGCGTACGCGTAGCGGAGGGACGGCGCGGGCACCGCGATCGGCCCGGGTTCGAGCGCGATGTAGCGTCGCTCGAGCGCGAAGAGCGCGAAGCGCTTGCCGTCGATCGTGTCGTCGGCGAGGCGCTCCGCACGCACGACGTCGTCGCGGAGCGCGAGCGTCGCCTCACGTTCCGCGTTCCCGCCGGCGTGCCAACGCGCGTCGAGCGGCGTGAGACCGCGCAGCTCGTCGGCGTCCGCGTCGATCTGCACGGGCACGTCGAGCTGCTGGCGAAACAACGGAATGAGGCTCGTTTCCCAGAACGCGGCGTCGACGCCCGCGCGCAGGCGGAGCGCGAACTCCTCGCCGACGTATACCTCGGCGCGGTCGACGCGAATCTCGACGAACGCCCGGTCCTGCGCGCCCGCGACCGACGCGAGCGCGAGCGACACGAGGAGCGTCGAGCGGAAGTGCATGGGATTCGTCACCACCGCTAGCTTCGCCGATCGGGGGGCTCGCGCGCACCGTTCGCGCCTCGATTTCGCGCTCGGATGTGCCCGCGTTACGGCGCCGCCACGACGCTCGACGCGTCCGCGAGCGACACGCCCGACTTACGGCGCCGCACCGGCGCGCGCGGTTTCGGCGCGTGACGAGCCGGGGTATCTTCCCCTGTCGCGTCGGGTGATCGGGCCCGTCGCCACGCCGGTAATTGACATGACATGCAACTCCCTGGGCACGCGTGTGCTTCGTTTCGCGTTGTCCACATCGCTCCTGGCCGTCCTCGCACTGACGCCTCGGGCGCAGGGCGCGCGCACGACCGACGGCCTGTCGCGCGAAGAGATGTGGACCGCGCCGACGGCCGAGGATTGGAAGAAGCCGTGTCTTGTCACGTGGCAGCGCAGCTTCGAGGACGCGGGTGTGCTTTCGCTCGAGACCGGCAAGCCGATCCTGGTCTGCGTCAACATGGACGGCGAGATCGCGAGCGAGCACTACGCCGGCATCCGCTACCGGCAACCCGAGGTCGCGCGGCTCTACGAACCGTACGTGACCGTGATCGCGTCCGTGTACCGGCACACGCCGCGCGACTACGACGAACAGGGGCGCCGCGTTCTGTGTCCGCGCTTCGGGAGCGTGACGTGCGGCGAGCACATCGCCATCGAGCCGATCCTCTATGAGAAGTACTTCGAGGGCGAGCGCGTCGCGCCGCGCCACATCATGCTCGAACTCGACGGCGCGGAGACGTACGACGTCTACTACGCCTTCGATACCGCGTCGGTCTTCGACTCGATCAAGGCGGGGATCGCGAACCGTCCGGCGCCGCCGCCGATCGTTCGCGGTGAGCGCACCATCGCGCAGCGCGTGGACAGCCGCGACGTGGAGGACCGCGAGGCGGTCGAGACCGCCTACATGGAGGGCGACGACGAGCTGCGTCGCGAGCTGCTCGAGGCCGCGCTCGCCAGCCCCAACACCTCCCAGGTCGATCTGTTGCGGCTCGCGATCTTCGGCCTCGACGTCGAGTTGAGTCAGCTCGCGCGCCAGGGGCTCGCGCGCGCGACCTCGGCGGACGCCGTCGGCTTGATCGCCGAGGCGCTGCGCGTGCCGATGGCGGGCGGCGAGCGCGACGCGCTGATCGGCGCGCTCGAACGGCTCGGCGAGACGTCGCCGCAGGCGCGCACGCTCGCCGTCGTGCACCACGGCCTCGCGCGCAAGTCCGAGGACGTCGACGTCGACGACTGGGCCAAGGCGCTCGAGAACGCGAAGGTGACCGAGCTCACGCTGGGCTGGGACGAGCTGGAGGCGAAGCTCGAGAACCAGTACGAGGCGACGCAATCGCGCGTCGAGACCGCGTCGAGCCAGCTGGAGTTGGCCGAGTCGTCGCTCGCGCTCGCGGTGGATCCGCAGACGGCGTCCCAGCTCGGCGGCGATTCGAAGACGCAGTCGAAGTACGCGCGCCTGATGTTCGAGGACGCACAGCTCGCCGCGATGCAGGCGGAAGAGCTCGGTGCGACGGGTTGGCGCGTCGATGCGGTGCTCGCGCTCTCCGCCTACTATCTCGACGACCTCGAGCAAGCCGTCCGTCACGCCGAGTGGGCGGCGGCCGCGCTACCCCCCGGAGAGCAGGGCTGGAACGCGATGGCCGTGCTCGCGCTCTTCGCGCAAGGGCGGCAGTACGCGATCGAAAAGGCCGTGCGCGAGAAGGCGGACTGGCCGCCGGAGTGGTTGACGGACGTGAACGCGGCCTACGACGTGCTCGCGAAGCATCCGCTCGGAACGGACCACCAGGTCGCCATGCACCAGGACTTCCTTCGCCGCCTCGGCGCCGGTGCGAAGGCGGACCGCGTGCTCGATGAAGGGCTCGCGCGCTTCCCCGATTCGTGGGCGCTGCACCAGCGCATGCGCGGGCGCATCCTGGGCGAGAAGGGCGTCGCCGGGCTCGAGCCCGCGTACGAGGCCATGCTCGCGCGCGAGAGCGCGTCGCCGCGGCTCGAGTGGTTCGCCGGCTACACGTCGATCATCGCCGCGGAGTTCCATCGCCGCGCGAACGACAACGACGCGGCCGCCGCTTCCTACGATCGCGCGATCGCGCACTACGACCGCGCGATCGCGAGCTACGAGGACTGCCGCGACTCGTCGAACCACTACGTAGCGGTCGCGCTCGCCGGTCGCGGACGCATCGCGCTCGAGGGCGGCGACCTGGACGCCGCGCTCGCCGATCTGCTCGCGTCGTTCGAGCGCCGGCCGAACTCGGCCAACACGCTCGATGGACTGAACCTCTCGGCCGTCGACACGGCCAAGATGCTGCGCGCACGCCTCACGCGTGCCGAGCGCACGGAGCAGGTCGCCTCGCTCCAGGTCGCGCTCGACGCGCTCGATCCCGCGATGCTCGAGCTGCCGGCGTTCGAGAATCCGAGCGGACGCCCGAGCTTCGACCGCCCGCCGGACGGCGGCCGGGATCGTGGGCGCAACGGCGGTGGGGGCCAGGGTAGGGGCCGCTGACGGGAATTCGATACGAGCTGCGTAGCCTGCGGGCCGGCGATTGACAGGACAGCGCGCGGGAGTCGAGACTGGCGCCTCGATGCTTCGACTCCTCTCCTCGATGCGCATCTCGCGCCGGCTCGCGGGAGCGTTCGCGATCGCGACGCTGCTGCTCGGCCTCTCGGCCGATGCCGCGCACCTGGTGCTCGAGCAGCACGAGTGGTGCGTCGCGCACGCCACCATCGAGCACGTCGCCGACGGCGCGTCGCACTCGGACGCGCAGGCGCGCTCGACGCAGCGTGGGGAACGCAGCGAGAGCATCGAGCGAGACTCGGCGCCGACCGACGAGCACGCGGCTTGCCGGTTGGTCACGCTGACGCGCGAGCACGAAGCCGTGCTCGCGAGTGCGGAGTGTGTTCTCGCTCCGCACGCGGGGCTCGCGCTCGCGTTCGACGCGCCGCGCGCGGCGCCGACGCGCGCCATGGCGCGCTATCGCCTGGCGCCCAAGAACTCGCCACCGATCCTGTAGGAGGCCGCGGCGATCGCCGCGCAACGCACGCGCCCTTCGACAGCGCGTGCGCCGCGGCTCGGAGCCCGTCGGGCTCCGCACGCGACCGAGGCTCGGATCGCCGCGTACTCCTGGTGAGCGCAGCGCGCAACGCGCTGCTCTCACGCATCGTCGTGACGTCCGCGGGAACCCGCGGATTCGAGACCGTGTCACCGATTCCAGGATCTTCCATGTTGCTTCCTTCTGTTCCCGTCCTCCGTGTCGCTCGAACGACGCTCGGGGCGCTCGTCGTCGGCGGCGCCGCCCTCGCCCAGGGACCGGCGTTCGATTCCCCCGGGCTCTCCAAGCCGCCCCGCGCCGGCGATGGCTTCACGCTGTCCAACGACTTCAACCCCGCGATCGGCGTCGTGATCGACGCGTTCGCCGACGGCATCGCGACGGATGGCGCCGACGATGGCTTCGACGCCGAGCTGCGCGTGCTCGAACTCAACTTCTCGGCCCACATCGATCCCGAAGCGTGGGCGTACGTCGTGCTCGCTTCGGAGAACGGTGAGAACCCACGCCTCGACGAAGCGGCCGTCGAGTACACGGGCATGGGGGGCAACCAGGTGCTGAAGGTCGGGCGCTTCTTCGTCGACTTCGGCAAGCAGATGCAGAACCACCTCGAGGGGCTGCGCACGCTCGAGCGTCCGCTCCCGCTGCGCGAGTTCCTCGGCGAGGAGCTCGCCGGGACCGGAGTCCAGTACGACAACTGGTTCGCGGCGGGGGACGCGACGCCGGTGCGCTTCTCGATCGGCGCGTTCGCGTCCCTGCTCGGGGAGGGGCACGAGCACGACGACGGCGGGACGCCCGAGCCGGCGGGCGTGGTGCCCGATCGCAAGGACATCGACGAGCTGTCGTTCGTCGCGCGCATCACCGCGATGACCGACGCGGGCGAGCGCGGGTTGGCGCAGCTCGGAGCCTCGGTGCGACACGTTCCCGCGTTCGACTTCACGTTCGACGACGCGGGCTTGGCGCAGCGCGGACTGTCGAACACCGTGTTCGGCGTCGACGCGACGTGGGCGACATCCGACGCGACCGGGCTGAAGCGCACGCTGATCGGCGGCGAGTTCCTCGCGATCGACGGGGACATCGCCGGCGCGCTCGACGATCCCGTCACACCGACGGCGATCGACGTGGTCGACGACTCGGCGACCGGCTTCTTCGTCTTCGGCGACTACGCGTGGGACCGCTATCACTCGGCCGGCGTGCAGTACGCGGCGGCCGACTTGACCGAGGATCCGTCGCTCGACGCGAGCGAGCTCGACCTCTACTACACGCACAACCTCACGGAGTTCCGGCGCCTGCGCTTCGGCGTCACGGTCGGGGAGGAGGGCGGCGTCGACTCGACCCGCGCGTACGTGCAGTTCACGAACTACTTCGGCAACCACTTCCACGGGTTGAACTGGTGAGCGCCATGAAGCACCTCCTCCTACTCGCCGGACTGCTCTTCGTGCACACCGAAACCGCCGGTGCGCACGGGGCCGATTCGCAGCTGCGTGTCGTTGCGACCATCCCCGACATCGCGGACATCGTGCGCACGATCGGCGGCGAGCACGTCGACGTCACATCGATCGCCGCGGGCACGATGAACATTCACGCCGTGCCGCTGAAGCCGTCGATGCTGATCGCCGTGAACCGCGCCGACCTGTTCGTGCAGATGGGGTTCGCGCTCGAACACGCGTACGTGCCGGGCATGCTCGCCAAGGCGCGCAATCCGAAGATCCGCGCCGGACAACCCGGGTTCGTCGATTGCTCGCAGGGTTGGGAGCCGTTCGACGTGCCCGAGAGCCTGAGCCGCAGCGGTGGTACCGACCTGCACCCGCTCGGCAATCCGCACTTCAATCTGGATCCGCGCGGAGGAGCGCACATCGCGGCCAAGGTGCTCGAGGGATTGGTGCGCGTCGACCCCGGTAACGAGGCCGAGTATCGCGCCGCCTACGACGCGTTCCTGGGACGCATCGACACCGCCGCGAAGCGTTGGAAGGAGCTCGGCGAGGCGATGCGAGGCAAGCGCGTCGTGACGTACCACTCGGAGCTCGCGTACTTCCTGCGCTACTACGGCATCGAGCTGTTCGGCACGCTCGAACCCAAACCCGGCGTGCCGCCGACACCGAAGAACCTCGGCATGCTGATCTCGCGCATGACGACCGAGAACGTGCGCGTCGTGTTGACGTCGCCGTGGTCGAACAACAAGAGCGTGCGCTTCGTGCAGGACAAGGCGAACGCCACCATCGTGGAGGTTCCGACGATGGTGGGGGGCGTTCCCGGCGCGGATTCGTGGATCGAGATGATGGACGTTCTGCACGAGAGCGTGGCGCGCGCATTGGCGGACGGATGAAGGGCTCGAACGAACCCCTCATCGCGTTGCGCGGCGCGTGCTTCGGCTATGGAACCGAGCGCGTCGTGTCGGACGTCGACCTCGAGCTGTGCCCCGGTTCGTTCGCGGCGATGCTCGGTCCGAACGGTGCCGGCAAGACGACGCTCTTGCGCGGCATCCTCGGACTGATCGCGCCCGTGGCCGGCACCGTCGACCGGCGACGCGCGCGCATCGGCTACGTGCCGCAGCGCGAGTCGCTGGACCCGGTGTATCCCATCACCGTCGAGGAGGTGGTCCAGATGGGAGCGTACGGGCGGCTCGCGGGTCTGCGCAGACTGTCGCGCGAGGAGCGCGACTTCGCGCTCGAGTGCCTGCGGCGCGTGGGGCTGGCCGAGCGTCGCGCCGAGCTCTTCTCACGCCTGTCCGGTGGCCAGCGCCAACGCGCACTCATCGCGCGCGCGTTGATGACGCATCCGAACGTGCTCCTGCTGGACGAGCCGACGAGCGGCGTCGACCGGCCGACCCAGGACGTGATCGTCGCGCTGCTCGAACGCCTCAGCCGCGACGAGGCGCTCGCCATCCTCATCGTCAGCCACCAACTCGCGGTGACTCGCTCGGTGTCGCGCGTCGTGTGGGTCGCGGGCGGGCATGTGCTCGTCGGCGACGCCGATGACATGTTGCGCGCGGAGCGGCTCGAGGAGCTCTTCGGCGCGCCGATCGGGAGGGAGGATTGATGGAGTTCGGCTGGAGCTCGATCTGGGAGTTGTTCTCGTTCGCGATCCTCTCGGCGGTGTTCGCGGGCGTGGTGTGTCCGCTCGTCGGCTGCTTCCTGCTCGTGCGGCGCACCGCGTTCTACGGCGTCGCGCTGCCGCAGTTCGCCGCCGCGGGCGTCGCGTTCGGTTGGGCGTTACCGGCGTGGCTGATGGCGTGGGGGTGGTCGACGATCGATCTCGAGGTGGCGCAGCTCGAGTCGCCACACGCGGTCAAGAACTACCTCTTGCTCATGGCGTGTCTCTTCACGTTCGGCGGCCTGTTCGGGCTGTTCCTCCTGAACAAGAACTCCGAGACGGAAACCGGGCGCGGGGCCGCGGCGGTCGCGATCGCGCGCGCGGCGGCGATACAGCGCGCGTCCGTCGCGCCGCACGGCGGCGCGTACAACGACCCACACCGGCGCGGCGAGGTTCTACCCGCCGACCGGCAC
>JAJDEV010000211.1 GCA_029259605.1 Planctomycetota bacterium
CCCGCAGAACGCCGTCCTCCACTCCGGCTTGGCCCCCGAAAGCCTCGCCGAATCCACCGATTCGCCTACGTTTCCGGAGACCAACCCGGAGCGGATGCCGACGCTCTGCGGGCGAAGCACTTTCGCCACAGCCTGCTAGACTCGTGCCGGAGCGACGAGTCATGGGAAACCGCATCGCATTCGGCGTGGCGTTGAGCCTCGTCATCGCGCCGGGCGTGGCGCTCGCGCAGGAGGCAGAACTCTCCGCCGCCGAACTCGCGTTCGTCGAGTGGGTGACCGAGACCGCGATCCCCTTGCCGGCGTTCGCGGGCGCGACTGCGCCCGAAGGCGTCGACCTGTCGCCGTTCGACGAAGACTTCGAGCGCGCGCGCTTCGTCTATCTCGGCGAACCGGATCACTACATCGCGGAGAAGTACGCGTTTCGGAGCGCGTTCCTCGCGCACCTGTTCGGCATGGGGTGGCGCCAGGTCTGCATGGAGATGGGGCGCGCCGACGGAGTGCGCGTGAACCGTTACCTCGAAACCGGCGACGCGCGCCACCTCGCCGACGTCGGCGTCTACCGCGTGGGTACGGCGCTCACGCGGGCCGATGGAGCGTTCGCGGACGTGATGCGCGGCATCGGGACGAGCGGAGGCGCCTGCGAGCTGAGCTACTTCGGCTACGACGTGGACACCGTACCGGGCTCGGGATTCGACGACGTGTGCGCGCGGCTCGAGGTGCTGACGGACGTGCCCTTCGCCGGCGATCTGCTCGCGGTGGCGCGAACCGCGCAGCGCCGTGGGGTGTTGGGCGAGACGCCCGAGCTCGACGAATGGCTCGAGAACTGGGATGCGATCGACGCCGAGCTCGCGCCTCACTTGCCGGATGGCGAGCGCGACGAGCTCTACCTCGACATCGCGTGTCTGCGCGAGAGCGGCACGTTCGCGCGCGAGATCGGCCCGATCCTCGCGAGCGGAGTGACGCGCTATCCCGTCGACGCCTTCGCGCGCCGCGAGGAGACGATGTTCGCCAACTTCGACGGCTGGAACCGACGCAACGCCGGGGAGAAGCTCGTCGTGATGGGGCACAACATGCACGTCGCCAAGACGGACGGCGGCCGGATGCGCGACCACGGGCACGCGCTCTCGATGTGGCCGTGCATCGGCGCGCACATCGCGCGCAACGCGCCGGACGACGTCTTCGCGGTGTGGCTGCTCTACGACCACGGCATGCACAAGGAAGATCTGTCGAGCGCGATCGTCGAGGTCGAGAGCGCGCCCGGCACGCTCGAGGCGCTCCTCGCGCGCGTGCCGCACGAGACGTTCGTGCTCCGGCTCGCGAGCGACGATCCGCGCAGCGCGTGGCTCGACGAGGAGCGCGAGTTCAAGGTGAACGGCACGAGCCGCGGATACGCCGTGTTGCGTCAGAAGGCGGACGCGATCGTGTTCACGCGCGAGAGCACGGCGCTCTGAGGTCGCGCGGTTGCTCGCGAACCGCGCCGCGCCTCAGTTCTTGTCGTCCGTGAACTCGCGGCTCCAGTGCGTGCCGTCGCAGAACGGCTTGTTCTTGGAGCCTCCGCAGCGGCAGAGCGTGAAGTGTTCCGCGGAGACGCCGTCGCAGAACTCCGTGTTCTCGAGATCCGGCGAGCCCGTGACGACGTAGGGGCCGTTCTTCGCGACTTCGATCTGGGGGGCGCGCGTTTGGTCGGACTCGTCGCGGCCGTCGATCGTGATGCTGAGCGCGCCGGACGGGCAGGCGCGGACGACGGCGGCGAGCTGTTGGGCCTCGGCGCTCTCCGGGTGGATCCAGGGCTCTTCCTTCATGCGCCACACCTTGGGCAGGCGCTCGGTGCACACGCCCGAGTGTGCGCACGCCCCGCGGTTGTCGTGCACGGTGACGTTCCCGTAGGTGTACTCGTCGCACCGATCCGGCGTGCGGTCGTCGTCCTTGGCGCTCTGGAAACCGGCGGCCACGTGCGCTCCGTCGCAGAAGGGCTTGTTCGCCGATTCGCCGCACCGGCACAGGGCCATCTTGGGCGCTGCGTCGAGCGGGCCGCGCGAGTTGGCGAAGTGCTCGAGGTCGGTCACGAGCAACGGGCCGTTTTCGAGCGGCGTGATCTTGGGCTTGGACATGCCCGGGATCGTACGCGAGCGATGGGCGAGCCGAAGCCGGAAGACCGGTAGAATCGCGCCGATCGGCTCGTGGCCGGTCGGCCTAAGAGGCGTCCGAGAAGTAGCTCCCCGGAGTCCTGCCGAGCACGCGCTTGAACATCGCGATGAACGCGCTCGTGCTGTCGTAGCCGACCGCGAGCCCCGCGGCCGTCACGGAGTCCCCGCTGGCGATTCGTTCCAGCGCGTGGAGCGCCTTCACCTGCTGGAGCCAGCGTCCGAAGGTCCTACCCGTCTCGCGCACGAACAGCCGTTCGACCGTGCGCACGCTCGCGCCGCTGCCCCGCACGAGCTCGGCGAGCGCCTTCGTCGAGGAGAGGTCGGCCTGCGCGTTCCTCGCGACGGCGCGCGCGCGCGGGTCGGTCGGCAGCTGCACTCGGAGCGGCGCTTCGCGCGTGTGGAGGACTTGGTCCGCGAGGACGGCGGCGAAGCGTGCGTGCTCGGGAACGTCGTCGCGCAGCATGCCGAGGCGCAGCGTTTCGAGGACGAGCTCACGCAGCAAAGGCGTGACGTGGATCACGCAGCAGGACGCGGGCAAGCGCTCCATCGGACCCGGCCTCAGGTAGACGGTGCGCATTCGGACGCTGCCGGTCATCCGGATCGCGTGCTCGAAGCCGGCCGGGATCCACACCGCGCGGTTCGGCGGGACGACCCAGCTCCCCGAATCGGTGTCGACGCGCATCACGCCCTCGGTGGCGTAGACGAGCTGGTGCCAAGCGTGTCGGTGCGCCTCGATGCGGTGGTCCCGCGGCAGGCGTAGGCCGAGCGATCGCACGGCGATCCGCGCGTCCGGCGGGCGCGCCGACCCCGAGGCGTGACCGTTTTGCGGCATAGGTTGGCATTCTAGCGCAAGACGGCCTACCGCGGTCTCCGCTATCGTCGGTGTCCATCGGACACGACCCTTCCCCTGGACACCCCTCCCATGCCCAACGACATCGCCCACTTCGCGATCCACGCCGACGACTGCGCGCGCGCGAAGGCGTTCTACGAAACGACCTTCGGCTGGACCTTCGAGCCGTGGGGGCCGCCGAACTTCTGGCGCATCCACACGAGCCCGGGCGCGATCCACGGCGCGCTGCAGGAGCGACGCACACCGGTCGCGGGCAACGGGATGATCGGCTTCGAATGCTCGATCGCCGTCGAGGACGTGCGCGCTGTCGCCGACGCGATCCGCGCGAACGGGGGCACGGTGACCATGGAACCGTTCGAGATCGAGGGCGTCGGGACGCTCGTCATGTTCCAGGACACCGAAGGCAACGTGGTCGGTGCGATGCAGTATCTGGAGGGAGTGCAATGAGCGCGCGGAAGCACGTCGCGGCGTTCCGCGCGGTCCTCGGTCTGGCCGTCCTCGGGTTGGCGTTCGGTCGCGCGCCCGAGCCCCAGGAATCGTCGACCGCGCAGCTCGCCGCCGTCGAGCACGAGGTGAGCGCATTCCTCGCGCGCTACATCGACACGCTCGAGAGCGGCGACGACGACGCGATCCGAGCGCTCTTCGTCGAGGACGACCGCTTCGCCTGGTACACGGACGGCACGAAGTCGTACGCGACGCCCGACGACGTGCTCGCGAGCATGCGGCAGTACGCGGGGATCGAGTTCCACACGACGCTCTCGGACGTGCGCGTCGTGGCGCTCGACAAGGTGCACGCCTCGGCGCGATCGGCGTTCCACACGACACTGACGATTCCGGGTGCGGACGACTACGAGTACGGCGGCGTCATCACCTGGGTCACCGAGAAGGACCCCGCGTCCGGCGCGTGGCAAGTGCTCCTCGGACACACCTCCACACCGGGTGGGCCGCCGAGCAACGACGAGCAGCGTTGATGCGGTGTCGACTCGTTCGGGGTCACTGGCCCTGGAGGAGTGCGCCGCCGGCCCAGTCGTACGCTCCCGACGCGGAGCGTTGGAAGCCGCCGCTGACGACGGAGTACGAGCCCGACGCCGTGTTGTCGTAGCCGCCGACGACCGTCGAGTAGCTGTTGTCGGTGAAGCCGCTGTAGCCGCCGAGGATCGAGCCGTAGGAGCCGTTCACGTAGTTGTTCTTCCCGCCGGCGATGAACCCGTACGAACCGCCGATCGTGTTGTCGTAGCCGCCCGCGATCGAGGCGTAGGCCCCGGTCAGCTGGCTCGTGATGCCGCCCGCGATCGATGTGTAGTTGCCGAACGCGGAGCTCTGCTTGCCGCCGCAGATCGTCGCGTTCGTTCCGCTGACGGCGTTGCCCTGTCCGCCGCTCGCGGTGGCCGCCGTGCCCGATGCGGTGTTGGCCCAGCCGCCCATCACGGATGACGAGGCGCCGGTCGCGTTGTCGAACAGGCCGCCGCTCACGGCGGAGTGGTTGTCCGTTGCCTGGTTGCCGGCGCCACCGCTCGCCGACGCGTGGGTCCCGGTCGCCAGGTTGCTTTGCCCGCCGACGATCGAGGCGCGCATGCCCGTCGCCATGCCCGACTGGCCGCCGCCGCACCACGCGGCGTCGCCGATCGCCTCGTGGAACTGCCCGCCGCTGACGCTCGCGCACTCGCCGCTCGCGACGCCGAAGCGCCCGCCGGTCACGACCGCGTAGGCGCCCGACGCGCGGCCCTCCGCGCCGATCAGCGCGCCGCCGTAGCTCGTGTACTCGTGCCCGATGCCGCACACGAGATCGTGCGAGCCCGTGTGCGTGTTCAGCGCGAGGATGCCGGGCTCGTTGTAACCGACGATCACGTTGCCCACGCCGTTCGTCGTCGTGAGCGCCGCGTTGGTCGACATCGGATCCGCGGCGTAGCCGTTCGTCGCGCCTGCGCCGCTCACGACCTGCAGGTTGATCCCCTCGACGCGGATCGTCTTGCGCGTTCCACCGAGACCGTCCGGCAGCTCGACGATCGAGAGATGGCCGAGGATCTCTTCCTTCTCGGGCGTGAGCGCCGCGATCTTCTTCAGCTTCTTGCCGCCTTGCTGCGGTGCGAAACTCCAGCCGAGCGTTCCTCCGACGAGCATCGGGACGAGCAGCGCGTGGAGCAGGGAGAGCGGGTGCGTGTTCTTCATGACGGTGGCGTGTGGTGTGCGGAGTCGAAGCGGGTGCGAGGTCTCACTGTTCCTGCCACAGGCCGCCGGCGGCCCAGTCGTAGTTGCCGGCCGCCGTGCGCTGGTACCCGCCGCTCAACACCGCATAGGTGCCGGTCGCCGAGCCGTTGTAGCCGCCGGCGATCGCGGCGTAGTTTCCGCCGCCGTAGTTGCTGTAGCCGCCGAGCACGGCCGCGTAGGCGAACGCGGTCGAGTTGTCGCGGCCGCCGCCGATGAACGAGTACGGCGACGAGACCGTGTTGTCGTAGCCGCCGCCGATCGAGCCGTACGTCTGCGCGACGAGGTTGAGCCGCCCGCCGAGGACGGACGCGTAGTCCGCGGACGCCGAGTTCTGGCCGCCGCCGCTCACGCTGGCGTAGTCCCCGTTGGCCGCGTTCGTCGATCCGCCGCTGATCGTCGCGCCGCTGCCGGACGCGTCGTTCCACAGTCCGCCGAGCACGGCGGAGTTGTTGCCCGAGGCCTCGTTGAACAGCCCGCCCGCGATCGACGCGTTGACGCCGCTGGCTTCGTTCCCGTTGCCACCGCTCACCGACGAGTAGTCACCGGAGGCGATGTTGTCGATGCCGCTCGCCACCGAAGAGCGTGTCCCCGTCGCGGCGCCCGCCTCGCCGCCGCCGCACCACGCGCCGTCGCCGCTCGCGACGTTGTCCTGACCTCCGCTCACCGCGGAGAAGTCACCCGTCGCCGCGCCGCGGCGGCCGCCGGTGACCGTCGCGTAGGCGCCCGAGGTCGAGCTCTCGCGCCCGAACACGGCGCCGCCGAAGCGCGTGTAGTTCTGCTGGATGCCCGTGACGATGTTGTGCGAGCCGGTGCGATCGTCACCCGAACTCGCACCGAGCTCGTTGTATCCGATGATCAGGTTCCCGAGCCCGTTCGTCGCCGTCGACGCCGGGCTCGTCGACGTCGGCGTGAACGGATTCCCGTTGGTCGCACCCATGCCGTTGACGATCTGGAGGTTGACGCCTTCGACGCGCAGCGTCTTCGCGACGCCGTTGCCGGGGCCCTGCGACAGATAGACGATCGACATGTGCCCCAGGATCTCTTCCTGAGCGGGAGTCAGCTCCGCGATCGCTTGGGGGGACTGCACCGTCCAGCCGACGGCGGCGCTGAGCGTGAGTGCGGCGAGCGAGACGAGACGCAGGTCGTGGAGCTTCATGGGAGTGGTGAAGTGTGTTCGCGGACGATGGAGCCCACCCTCGGGCCGAACTCCAGCCGCGAACACGCGCCAGCGGCCGCCACCAAAAAACGCACGGCGCTCCTCACTCCATCGATGCGGCGCGCCACCGGGCCGCTTCGTCCGCGTTTCCCCACGCCGCGTACATGTCCGCGAGGACCTCGGCCGTGCGGGCGAGGTTGGCGGGGGACGCGTCGGGGTTGTCGATCAGGGCGGCGTGCACCGCCAGCAGCTCGCGCTCCGCTTCGTCGAAGCGACGGGCCGCGGCGAGCGTGCGGCCGTAGTTCATGCGGAACGGGAAGTTGACGAGCGGGTGGCCGGGCATTCCCTCACGTGCGAGCTCGACGTTGCGGCCCGCGAGCACGTGGGCGTCCGCATCGCCCATCTCCATGAGCAGCACGGCCAGGTTGTTGCGCTCGAGCAGGCACCGGAAGTGCGACGGGCCGACGAGCTCCTCGAACTCGGCCAGCACGCGGCGCGAGAGCGCGGCGGCTTCGTCGCGGTTCCCGCTGCCGGACAGCGCCGACGCGAGGTTGCTCTCGAGGACGAGGATCTGGAGCGGATCGATGCCGGGTTCGGCGCGCATGACTGCGACGAGCTCCTCGAGCTCGACGCGCGCGGTCTCGAAGCGCTCGAGGTTCATCGCCGCGACCGCGATGTTGTTGCGTGTGCGCATCACGTCGGGGTGCGCGCGACCGAAGCGGCGCAGGCGATGCTCGAGCACCTGCTCGAAGATCGCCAGCGCCTCGTCGGAGCGTTCGAGCGTCATGAGCGTCGACGCGATGTTGTGGCGCAGCGTCTGATACTCGTAGTGATCCTCGCCCCACGCCGCCCGCGCGGCCGGCTCGATCTCGGTCAGGATCGCTTCGCACTCGAGCGGCCGTCCCATCGCGGCGACTGCCATTGCTTGGTTCATGCGCACGCGCAGCGTGATCGGGTGCGTCGGTCCGGACAGCGCGGTGCGCGCGGCGACGCTCTCTTCGTACAGCGCTTCCGCCTCCTCGAAGCGGTCGATCTGCATCAGTGCGACCGCGAGGTTGTTGCGCGCGCGCTCCGCGCTGTCGAGCCCCGCATCGCCCTCGCGTGACCAACGCTCGAGCAGCTCCTCGTACAACCGAATCGTCAGCTCCGCGTCGCCGGCGTCCCACGACAGGTTCGCGCGCAGCTCGAGCGGTCGGTTCGCGAGCCACGCCGGCGGGTCGTCGAGCTGGGTCACGGCGAGCTCGACCGCGCGCGCTTCCTCTTCCGCGCGCTCGCGTTGCTCGGTCTCGATATAGAGGTCGCAGAGCGCCGAGCGCGCCTCGAGCACGCCTTCATCGGATTCGCCCGCGCTGGCTCGAAACTGCTCGAGCGAAGCCTCCAGGTGCGCGAGCGCCTTGTCCGTGAAGCCGAGCTGGCCGTACGTTTCGCCGAGCGTGAGGTGCAGCGCGCCGCGCACCGGCGCTTCGAGCGTGCCGTCGGCCTCGAGCTCGTCGCTCGCACGATCCAGCACGTCGACCACGCGCATGTCGCGCCCGTCCTCTTCCGGATCGGCGCTGGCCAGCATGCGTGACACGAAGCGGTTCGTGCGCCGCGCGCGGTCGCGATCTTGCTCCGCGCGTTCGCGCGCGCGCTCGGCGCGCACGAGTCCGACGCTGGTTCCGATGAAGCCGCCGAGCAACGCGAGCAGGGTGAACGCGCTCAGCGCGACGAACTTGCGGTGGCGGCGCGCGAAGAGCTTCAGCTGGTGCAGCGCCGTCGCCGGCCGCGCCGTGATCGGCTTGTTCTCGAGCACGCAACGCACGTCGGTCGCGAAGTGATCGACGCTCGCGTAGCGCAAGCTCGGCTCGCGCGCCAAAGCCGTGGCGAGCACGGTCTCGAGATCGCCGCGCAGGCTCGGGTCGTGCCGGCCTGCCGGCGTTGCGTCGCGTTGAGACAGCTGCAATGCGGCGCGCGGCAGCGACTCGTCGTCCAAGGGAATCGGAGCGACGCCGGTCAGCAGGCGGTAGAGGATGACGCCGAGCGAGTACACGTCCGAGCGCACGTCGACGGAGTTCGAATCGCCGGACAGTTGCTCGGGGCTCATGTAGGCGAGCGTGCCGAGCACTTCGCCGTCGAGTGTGATCCCGGTCGCCGTTTGCTCGGTCGGGCGCGCGATTCCGAAGTCGAGGATGCGCGGCCGCCCGTCCTCCTCGACCAGGATGTTCTCGGGCTTCAGGTCGCGGTGGATGATGCCGCGCCCGTGCGCATGCGCGACGCCGGCGCAGACGTCGAGGAACAGGCGCATGCGCGCCTCGCGGCCGAGCCCACGTTCCTCCGTCGCGGCGAGCAGCGTGCGGCCGCCGATGCGTTCCATCGCGAACCACGGAATCGCGCCGCCGACCTCGCCCTCCTCGACTCCGGCGTCGAAGACGCGCGCGATCGCCGGGTGATCGAGCCGTCCGAGCGCCTCGACTTCCCACAGGAAGCGCCGCTCGGCGGACGGCGACATGCGACCGGGACGCAGGACCTTCACGGCGACCGTTCGATGCGGACGCTCCTGCGTGGCTTCGTACACGCGACCCATGCCGCCCTCGCCGATGACGCGCGTCAGCGTGTAGCCGCCGAGGCGCGCGCCGACGGGCGGCGCCTGTGGCTCGAGGTACGTGAGCGCCGGGCGCGACGCGTCGAGCGCGGGGGTCTCGTTCGCGTCGAGCAGCTCGTCGACCTCGGTGCGCAGGCGCGCGTCGCCCGCGCACGCCTGGTCGAGATACGCCGCGCGCGCGGGGGGATCGAGCTCGAGCGCGTCGGCGAGCACGTCCTTGATCCGTTCCCACGCCGGCTCGGCGTCGCGCTCGTCAACCAACGCTCATCTCGCGGCTCACGAACGCGCGCGCCACGCTCCATTCGCGCGCGACGGTACGAGGGGATACGCGCAGCGCCATCGCGGTCTCGTCGACCGAGAGGCCGGCGAAGAAGCGCAGATCGACGACGCGCGCGGCCTGTTCGTCGCGCGCGGCGAGGCGCTCGAGGGCGCCGTCGAGGCGTTCGAAGTCGAGCCCGTCCGCGTCGAGCTCGGCGTCCACGGCGCCGAGTGCGTCCGCCGCTTCGAGCGGTTGGCGCGCGTGCAGGCCGCCGTGCCGCTCGCGGCGCACGCGACGGCTGCGCTCGACCAGGATGCGGCGCATCGCGATCGCCGCGGCACCGAAGAAGTGCGCGCGGTTCTCCCAGGCGAGGCGTTCGCCGTCGGGGCCGGCCATGCGCATCCACGCCTCGTGCACGAGCGCCGTCGTTTGCAGCGTGAGCCCGGGTCGTTCCTGCGCCATGCGACTGTGCGCGAGCACACGCAGCTCCTCGTACACGAGCTCGAGCAGCTGTTCCTCGTCCGTCTCCGGCTGCTGCAACAGCTGGGTCAGGTCTGTCTGCCGGTCTGCCATCGGCCTCCCATCGTAGCCGTGCGCCCCGCGATCGGGCGGTCCGGCCCCCGTTCGAGGTGCGCGAAAGAGCGCGGCGCGGGGTCGGTCGGAAATCGCTGCCGGAAATCGTGGCAGCCGGTCGGAGACCGCGGCGCATGACCCGGCCGAACGCCGCCGCGCGTTCCAGCCCGGATCCTTCATGAGGCCTCACCGAGATCGACGCAGCTACGCGCCATATCAGCACTGGCGCGCGTCTGCGTCGATCTCGGCCAAGCCTCATGAAGAACCCGTTCTAGCCGTCGATCGAGCGGCTCTTGCCCGCCCGGTCCTTTCCGAACACGAGCCCCGGCTCGCTGACCCGAGACATGCCATGAACACCTACGACTCTCTCCAATCCCGACGCCGCGGCGTGCTGCAACACTCTGCCGCCGCCTTTCTCGCTGCGTTCGCTCTCGCCGGCGCCGCTAGCGCACAGACCTCCATCACCGGAACCATCTATGACGGAGTCGGCGGACCCTTGCTCTCCGGCGTCGTCTACCACGTCACGGGCAACATCACCGTACCGGTGGGCGAGACGCTGACCGTCCAGTCGGGTGCGATCGTGAAGTTCGCCACCGGCCGCTGCATCGTGAACGGGACGCTCGACGTCAACGGGACGTCCGGATCGGGCGTCACCTTCACGTCCCTGTTCGACGACCTCGCGGGCGGCGATACGAACGCGAACGGACCGTCGTCCGGCGCCGCCGGCGACTGGGAAGGAATCGCGCTGAACGGCGCGGGCACGATCACGATGGACTACACCGACATCGCGTTCGCCGGAGCGGGCGGTTGGAGCGCGATGTACTCCCAGAACGGCTCGCTCACCATGTCGAACTCGACGCTGCGCGACTCGCTCACGTCGGGCATGGACCTGAACAACTACAGCAGCGTGCCGTCGGTAACGAACTGCGACTTCCGCGACAACGCGGCCTATGCCGTCGAAGACGCTGCCATCGGTGCGCTGGCCGGTTTCATGAACTCGACGGCGTCGGGCAACGCGCAAGGCGACTTCGTGCGGGTGACCTCGCCCAATCCGAGCGTCGACCTCACGATCGGAACCGAGAACACGCTCAATGATTTGATCGTCCTGACGACGAACAGCACGGTGCCGGTCGGTGTCACGCTGACCTTCGGCGCCGGCGTGATCGTGAAGTGGGAGGTCGGTCGCATGATCGTGCACGGAACGGTCCGCGCGCTCGGAACCGCCCTCGACCCCGTCGTTCTCACCGCGTTGGAGGACGACGACCACGGTGGAGACTCGAACGAGAACGGTGCGTCCAGCGGGACCCCGGGTGCGTGGAGCGGGATCGAAGTCAACCCGTCGGGAGCGATCGAGCTCGATCGCACGATCATCCGCTTCGCGGGCTCAGGAGGCTTCGCGCCGGTCTACGGCAAGGACGGCTCGATCGAGCTCACGGACTGCGTCGTGAGCGACGCGCTCGGAAGCGGCATCGACCTGAACCACTACAACGCCGTACCGACGATCCGCAACTGCGACCTGCGCGATAACGGTGGGTACGCCGCCACCGATCTGCACATCGACAGCGTGCGGGGCTTCTTCAACACGACGGCGTCCGGAAACACGCTCGGCGACCACATGCGCGTCACCGTGCCCAACCCGACGCAGAACATGACGATCCAGGCCGAGAACACGATCGACGGCGTGCTCGTCTACACGACCAACGGCACGGTCCCGACCGGCGTCACACTCACGATCAAGAGCGGCGTCACGGTCAAGTGGGTCCTCGGTCGCCAGATCGTGAACGGGACGCTGCGCCTTCTGGGCACGCTGACGAACGGTATCGCGTTCACCTCGATCGACGACGACTCGATGGGTGGCGATACGAGCAACGACGGGGCGTCCGTCGGTACACCCGGTGATTGGAGCGGCATCGAGGTCAACGCCTCGGGCACGCTCGACGCGCGCTACGCCACGCTGCGATTCGCCGGCTCCGGCGGCTACGCGCCGGTCTATTGCGATGACGGTGAGGTCATCGTGCGGCACTGCGTGATGTCGGATGCGCTCGGTGCGGGTATGGACTTCAACGGCTTCCAGGCCGTTCCGATCGTCGAGTTCTGTGACTTCGTCGACAACGGCGGCGTCGCGGTCACCGACCTGTCGCTCGGCGCGGTGCAAGGCTTCGCCGACAACACGGCGTCGGGCAACGCGGGCGGTGACTACATGCGCGTCACGAGCCCGACCGCGGTGGACGACGTCACGATCTGCAAGCAGAACTGCCTGGAGGGCGCGCTCGTCTTCACGGTGCCCGCGACGATTCCGACGGGCGTCACCGTGACGTTCGAAGAGGGCGTCCACGTCAAGTGGGCGGGAGCCTACGGCGTGACCGTGGCAGGAACGTTGAACCTCCTCGGAACCGCGTTCGATCCGATCGTGATCACGTCGCTTCACGACGACGCGATCGACGGTGACACGAACCAGAACGGAGGCGCGACGACGCCCGCGGCGGGGGACTGGCAGGTGATCAACTACAGCGCGTCCGCGACGACGTCACGCGTCGAGAACGTGCTCCTGCGCTACCCGGGAAGCTTCGGCTGGGATGGAATCGTGTGCAGCTCGTCGGCGGTCACGCTCCGCTCGATCCGAGTCGAGCACGCGGCGTACGACGGCTTCCAACTGTCGGCGTGCGCGGGCAACCCCGTGAACCTGGTCGCCTTCGACTGCGCGCAGGCGGGTTTCCGGCTGCTCGGTGGGAGCTTCGACCTCGTCCACGCGACGTCGGTCGGCAACGATATCGGGGTGATCGCGACCGCGCCGTTCACCGGCGACATCGTGAACTCGATCGCCTGGGGGAACACCAGCTCCAACTTCAGCGGGCTCGCACCAGCACGATTGGATTCGTGTGACGGTGACGCGGCCGCGGCCGGTTCGAACGGCAACATCAACACGGATCCTTTGTTCGTCGACGCGTCGGTTTCGGTGGGCGACCTGCGCCTGCTGAGCGCTTCGCCGTGCATCGACGTCGCGGATGCGACCGCCGCCTCGGCCGTTCGCAAGGACCACACCGAGAACTCGCGCATGCTCGACCCGACGCTTTCCGGCGTGCTCGAGGCCGACATGGGCGCCTACGAGAACGACAACTGGCGCATGAGTCTTGTCGGCGGCGAACCGCGCATCGGCGGCGCGCTGAAGTTCCGCGTCGATGGCGAGCCGGGCACTTCGCTCTACACGCTCGGCTTCCTCGACGGAACGACGCTCGACGCTCCGTACGGCTTCATCACCGTCGGCACGACGATGAACACCACCGTCGGGCTCGTCGCCGTCGGAACGGTGTTGCGCATCCCCATTCCGCGCGACACGGCGCTCGTGGGACTGGGGTTCGGCGTGCAGACCAAGACGCTGCCGACCTCGCCGTCCGGTGTCGGTGCGATCACGAACCTGTACCGCTCGAAGCTCGGTAGCGAGGCGCGTCCCCGCCCGCGCAAGATCCGCTTCGGCAACGTCCTCTCCGGCACGGTCGGTCTGCTCGAGTAGGGACGCTCGCGACGGCGGCGTTCGGAAACGACGGCTTCGAGCGCCGTCACCGGTCGTCGGTCTTGCGCAGCCCGACCCACGTGCTCGCACGCGTGGGTCGGGCTCCTTTCGTAGCGGGGACGGCGGCGGACCGGAAAGCGGGCTGCGGGTGTCCTCAGGAACTGACTTCCTCGGTGTTGCGCGCTTCACCGTAATTCTGGCCTAGCACGGCAACCAACGCCGGTTTGCGCCGGTCTTCCTCGGACCACCCTCAACCCAGGGCTCCGCCAAGGAAGACGCAAACCATGTTTCAACCCCCA
>JAJDEV010000212.1 GCA_029259605.1 Planctomycetota bacterium
CTCGGCCCCTGCCGGCACTTTGCGAACGTCGGCGTCCTCGACGACCTGACAAGGTCGCCTCCGGGGCCAACGCCCGCAAAGCACCGGCAGGAACCGAGTTGCAGCTACTGCCGCACATCCTCATGAAGAACCCGGGCTAGCGGACGCCGCTAGCCCCTCGCCGTCGGGCTATCCGCCGACGGTTCGATACCAGTCGAGCGTCCGCGCGAGCCCCTCGGAGAGCGACACTCCGGGCTCGAAGCCGAGCTCAGTGCGGATCGCCTGGATGTCCGCCCGGCTGTGTTTGACGTCGCCGACGCGCGCTGGACCGAACTTCGGGTCGTCCACGCTCCCCCCGCGACCGTCCGCGCGGGCCACGTCCTCGGCGACCGCTTGGTAGAGCTCGCGGATCGACACCGAGCGACCCGTGCCGACGTTGAAGACCGAGAAGCCGACGCCACGGCGGGCGTCCATCGCGCGCAGATTCGCCTGCGCCACGTCGCCCACGTAGACGAAATCGCGCGTCTGCTCGCCGTCGCCAAAGATCGTGACCGGCTCGTTCGCGCGGCACTTCCTGGCGAAGAGCGCGATCACTCCGGAGTACGCGCTGTCGTCTGCCTGCCTCGGACCGAAGACGTTGAAGTAGCGCAGCGCGACCGTCTCGAGCCCGAACGAGCGCGCCCAAACCTGGAGCATCGTCTCACCGGTCAGCTTGTCCCCGGCATACGGAGAGACCGGTTCGGGCGTCATCGTCTCGCGTTTGGGAACGGTCGGGTCGTCGCCGTAGATCGCCGCGGACGACGCCATGACGACGCCCGTCGCGCCGGCCGCATGCGCTGCGCGCAGGACCTCGAAGGTGCCGCGGACGTTGATCCGGAAGCTCTCGTCGGGAGACTCGACGGACAGCGGAACGGACACGAGCGCCGCCTCGTGGAACACGCCGGCGCAGCCGACGCAGGCGCGCTCGACATCGGCGCGTTCCGAAACGCTCCCGACGAGGAGCTCGATCGGCGCGCCCGAGTCGACCTCTCCGACCTCGGCGAACGCGAGGTTCTCGCGCTTCCCTCCGCTCAGGTCGTCGAGCACGCGCACGCGATCGCCGCGTGCGACGAGGGCTTCGGCGATGTGCGAGCCGATGAAGCCGGCGCCGCCGGTCACGAGGTAGAGGGTCATGGGGCTACCGTATCGTCTGTGAACTGACTGCCTAGGTGTTGCTCGACCGCTGCGCTGGACGTGCATTCCGCGCCTCGGCCGTTCGTAAGTCGAGCTACGGACAGCCCGCGGGGGTGAGCCTCGGTTTACGACTTCCTTCGCGCAGCCCTGAGTGGGCGGTGTCCGAGGAAGTCCAACTCAAACCGGCTTCGGTTGCCGCGCGAGACCAGAACTGCGGTGACAGGCGCAACACCAATGCAGTCAGTTCATATCGTTCGCGAGCACGGCGCTCCTGGAGGCGGGCGAAGAATTCGGAGCGAGGTCCGGCGCTGGATCGGCGCGCCGCGCGACCGTCTACTCCTGTTCATGGTGGAGACACCCGCGATGCGACCCGAAGACGAGCCCGGCGTTCGCTTCACGCCGCCGGAGCTCGCGCGCCGACTCGCGCGCATCGTGCGCGACGGAACGCGAGGCGTACTCGATCCGGCCTGCGGAGACGGCGAGCTCCTGATCGCCGCCTGGGAGACCGGTCGCGGGCGCGGACTGCGCGCCGAACAGATCCACGGCATCGAGCGGGACGCGGCGCGCGCGGCGACCGCCCGGCGTCGGCTCGCGCATGCGACCGGACGTGCGGACGTCGCGACGATCGTCGTCGCGGACGCGCTCGATCCGCGCACACCGTGGCCGGCGGACGCCGACGTGATCGCGAATCCGCCGTGGGTCAGCTTCTCGGGTCGGCAGTCGGCGACGCGCGACGCGCGTGTGTCGGCAGCGGCGAGCACGGCCGCGCGCTCCGGTTGGCCGTCGCTCCACGGCGCGTTTCTCGAGCGCATCGCCGAGCACGTCGCGCAGCATGCGGCGCGCGCGGCGGTGCTCGTGCCCGCCGCGACGTGTGAGCTCGACGGGTACGGGGCGGTGCGCCGCGCGGTCACCGCGCTCGCGCGACTGACCTCTGCACCACTCGAGCTCGGTGAGAGCGCCTTTCCGGGCGTCGTGGAGCCGGCGGCGCTGATCGAACTCGAGCCGTGGAGGCCGGCGGACGCGGCCGATCGTCGCGGTTCGCGCGAGTCGTGGCTGCGCGCGGCGCCGGACGACGCGATGCGACTGGCGGCGCTCGACGATCATCCGCGCCTCGACCCCGCGTGCTTCGGCGACATCGGCGTGCACACGGGGAACTCGGCGCGACAACTGCTGGCGAGCACGAACGCGGGCGATCCGTTCGTTCGCGAGGGACGAGACCTGGAAGCGTTTCGCATCGGCCCACCGCGGTTGCGCCTGAACGTCGCGCTCGAACGCACGAGCGAGCGGCGCTTTCGATACGGAGACTTCGCGCGCTACGAGCGCACGCCGGTCCTCGTTCGACAAACGGCCGACCGACCGATCGCGGCGCTCCACACCGCGCCGACCTACTTCCGCAACACGCTGCTCGCGTGCTGGCCGCCCGCGGAGCTCGATCCGGCGTTTGTCGTCGCGGTGCTCAACTCGACGATCGCGGCGAGCTGGCATCGGCTGCGCTTCCTCGACGCACGCCAGCGGACGTTTCCGCAGGTGAAGGTCGCGCACCTGCGCGCGCTACCGTTCCCGTTCGTGCGCCGTTCGAGCGACGCGGAGCGGCACGATCGGATCGCGAGCCTCGTACGCGGCTTCGGAGCCGAGCGCTCCGGCGAGGATGCACGCAGGCGCGCGCGGATCGATCGAGAGGTCGAGCTCGCGTACGGCCTCGACGCGGCGGCGACGCGCCTGCTCCGCGACCGGGACCCACGCGAGGCCCGCAGCTAGCGCGGGCCTCGCGTGTTCCACGACCGTGCTAGCTGCGTCCGAAGATGCCGGTCTTGCTCGTCTTGCGGAGCTCGGCTTCCTCTTGCCAGATCGTCTCGGCCGTGTCGATGTCGACGCAGCGCAGCACGAACTGGTAGTAGACGTCCTTCTTGCGCGTTCCGCCCGACTCGAGCGAGCCGCCCTTCTTCTTGTCGATCGAACGCAGCGTTCCGTAGAGGATCATGTCCGCGCCGAGCTGCTTGCCGAACTCGCGCCGCATGTCCGGGTTGACGCGGCCCGACCCCTGCTGGAAGCGAACCTGGTCTCCGATCTCCGCTTGCCCGGCGTCGGCCGCGACGAAGCGGAACTTGCCCGACTTCAGCAGCGCGGTCTCGATCTTGTCGGTGATGCCCTGCGTGTCGATGTGCTCGGACGTGCGGTTCTCGACGTCGCCGACGTAGAAGATGATCCGCTTGTCCTCTCCCTTGCCGGAGCTGTCGTGATAGCTGAGAGCGGGTGACGCGACGAGCGATTCGACCATCTCCGCGGACAGCGTCTGCAGGTCCGTCGAGCCGTAGTCGATCGTGAGTGTTTCGACCGCGTCAGGATCGCCGTAGCCTACGCTGCTACATGCGGCGAGAGCCACGGATCCTGCGAGGGTCAGTGTAAGACACAGAGGCTTCATATCGTTTTCTCGAACAGTTCGATGACTAGGAAGTGGGCTTGCGAAGCGCCAACCGGAAACCCGACGCTGCCGGTGTCGGGGCGGTCTGTGAAATGGTCTCGAACCCCTTGCCGTCCAGGACGATCGGGGTCCAGTGATGCGCGTGGTCGAGCTTGAAGCCGGCCTCGTCGAACCAGACGAGCGTCCACTCGGCCGGCAGGCTCGAAGCGCGCGTGTTGCGGAGGTTGAACTGGACGAACAGGCGTCCATCGCGCCGCTCGGTCCGAACGGACTCCATCACGAGCTCGCGCGAGAGCGTGAAGTTGCCGATCGTCTCCTCGACCGCGGCGCCGTCCTCGCTGACATACGTGTTCTGCGCGGTTCCGCGCGTCGACGAACAAGCCGCGAGAACGGACGCGACGAGCGCGAACGCAACGGCACGCCCGCGGCGCGACAACCCCTCGATCGATCGTTTCGTGTTCATGGTGTAGCTCCAATCAAGCGCCCCCCCAGCGGGTGCGCATAGAGGCGCGAATCCAGGCTTCGCGCGAAGACGATCATCGTCTCGCCCGGTTCCAGTTCGAACCGGCCGAGCTCGATCGTTTGGCCGCCGATGGCGCCCAGCGTAAGGGTATGCTCGCCCGGCGGCACGTACAGACGCGCGGCTTGCCAGGAGTCGGGGAGCGTGAGCCACGAGCGCAGGTCCGCGCGCTCCGTCAGGATCGCGAACAGGTCGCCGACGATGCGCCCTGCGGTGCCGGCCTGATCCTCGAGCTTCTTCGTGAGCTCGCGCTTCAGCAGTCCGCGCGCCACGGACTTCGCCGCCGCCCAGAGCTGCCGGTCCTCGAGGTTCTCCGAGGACACGCGCGTGACGCTCTCGATGACGATCGTGTCGATCGCCGATCCGTCCGCCGTCAAGCGCAGACCCGAAACGGGTTGCGGCCGTTCCTGGAGCGACACGCCGGTGATCGGAAGGACGCCGTCGTGCGTCGGAAGCAGGAGGCGCGCCTCCCTCTTGAACGGTCCGAGGCCGACGCCGGCGAAGACGACGATGCGTGCCGGTTCGTCCTCCGTCGCTTCGGGCGCGGCCCCGTAGGCCTCCTCCCACTCCTCGAGGTCGTCGTCGCGCCGCAAGCGTTGGGCGAGCCGCACGAGCTCGGGTCCGGCGTAAGCGGTGCCGACTCCCTTCTCGTGCATCCGCTGGTAGTCGATGTACGCGTCGCCGTACTGGCCGAGGAGCTCGTAGGCGAGCGCGGAGATCGCGTGGCCCCAACCGCCCGCGCGATAGCTCGTCTCGTAGAGCTTCTCCTCCGCCTCGAGCAAGCGGTTCGCGCGCCGCGCCTCGACGTAGACGTCCTCGAGCTTGCCCTGCGCGAGGTACGCCAGCGCCAGACCGCAGTGCACGTAGACGCGCTCGAACCCCTCGCCTTGATAGGCGCGCGCGGTGTCGTTCAGGATCCACGACGACATGATCTCGCCGAGCTCCTCGGGCCCCAGCAGCGCTCGCTCCTCGATCTCGGCCGCGACCTCCGCGGCCAGGTGCAGCGCTCCGAGCGCCCCGGCCCAATCCCCGGCGGTCAACGCGACGGTGCCCGCCTCTGCGCCCGCGAGAAACGGCGCGATGTCCGCGTCCGGATCCTCGTACCGCGCGCGCGCGCTCTCGAACTGTCCTCGCCGGAAGTCACCGAACGCCTCCCTGGTCTTCGAGTGGTACGTCGCGCACGCACTGCACAGGAAGACCGCCAAGAGGGCGGTCAGGCGCGCGAGGTTCGCAGCCGAGCGGCGTGAAGTCGAAGGGGAGTGCAAGGGGGCGGGCGTCCTCGGGGGCATGCTCGGCTGGATGCCCGACCGAATCAAGCGAGAGTGGGTGTCGCGTTCGTCGGCGGGGAGCGGTGGCGGGCTGAGCTACGCAAGCGCCGCGCCACACGTTTCGGAACCGGCGCCAAACGCACTGCTACGCGCCCCGCTCGATATCGTCCGATCGCGAGCCTGAGTACACTCTTCGGCCCATGTCGCCGCGCAACTCGAAGACCGTCAGCCCGAAGTTGCCGGGGGTCCGCCCCGCCGGCTCCCCCAAGAAGAAGGCGAAGGACAGCCCGATGATGGAGCAGTTCTGGCGCGCCAAGAAGGACGCGCCGGATGCGATCCTGTTCTTCCGGATGGGCGATTTCTACGAGCTCTTCCACGACGACGCCGTGGTCGCGTCGCGCGAGCTCGGGCTGACCTTGACCTCGCGCTCGAAGGGTGCCGATCCGATTCCGATGGCGGGCGTGCCCGTGAAGTCGGTCGAGGGCTACATCATTCGGCTGGTCAAGAAGGGGCACAAGGTCGCGATCTGCGAGCAGTTGCAGGACCCGCGCCACGTCAAAGGCATCGTCGATCGGGGCATCGTGCGCGTGGTCACGCCCGGGACGCTGACCGAGGAGACCGCGCTCGACGCGCGCGCACCGAATTACCTCGCGTGCCTCTTTCCGGGTCGGGACAGCATCGGCCTCGCGTGGGTCGAGCTCTCGACCGGACGCCTCGTCGCGAGCGACCTCGACCCGACGAAGCTCTCGGACGAACTGGCGCGCGTGCGGCCCGCGGAGCTCCTGCTCCCTGCCGGCGCGCTCGACGCGCACCCGCAGTGGAAGCGCATGCTCGACGATCTCGAGGCGTCGATCAGCGAGCGCGACGAGTGGCGCTTCGATCGCGAGGGCGCGCTGCGCTCGCTCACGAAACACTTCGGAGTGAAGAGCCTCGCGGGCTTCGGCATCGAGGAAGACTCGTCGATCGTTCCGGCCGCGGGCGCGTTGCTCGACTACGTCGCGGACACGCAGCGCGCGGCGTGCGATCACATCCTGCGGATCGAGACGGTCTCCCCCGCCGACTACCTCGTGCTCGACCGCGCGACGCGCTCGTGCCTCGAGCTCGTCGTGACGCAGCGCGAGGGGCGCCGCGAGGGCACGCTGCTCCAGACCATCGACTCGACGCTGACACCCATGGGATCGCGGCTCCTGCGCGACTGGGTGCTCGGACCGCTGCGCCGCGTCGAACCGATCCTGCATCGCCAACGCGGTGTCGCCGAGTTCGTCGAGGCGCCGTTCCAGCGCGAAGAGGTGCGCGAGATCCTGGACGACGTCGTCGACGTCGAACGTTTGGTCGGAAAGATCGCGACCGGTCGCTGCAACGCGCGCGATCTGGCCGCGCTCGCGCGTTCGACGGGCCTCGTTCCCGCGCTGCGCGCCAAACTCGAGAACGCGCGGTCGGTCGCGCTCGACGAGCTGCGCGACCTGCTCGATCCGCTCGACGACGTGACCGAGGCCATCCGGCGCACGCTCGTCGACGAGCCGCCGATGACGATCAAGGAAGGCGGCATCGTTCGCGACGGTTACTCGGCGGAGCTCGACGAGCTGCGCCAGATCGCGGGCGACGCGAAGTCGTGGATGGCGCGCTTCCAGGCCGAGGAGTCCGAACGCAGCCGCATCCCCGGCCTCAAGATCGGCTTCAACTCCGTCTTCGGGTACTACCTCGAGGTCCCGCGCGGCCAGGTCGCGAACGTGCCCGAGAACTACGTCCGCAAGCAGACGATCAAGACCGCCGAGCGCTACATCACGCCCGAGCTCAAGGAGTTCGAGACCAAGGTCCTGAAGTCCGAGGAGATCTCGCGCGACCTCGAGTACGACATCTTCCAGGAGCTGCGCGCCACCGTCGCGGCCGAGGTCAGGCGCGTGCTCGAGACCGCGCACGCGATCGCCCAGATCGATTGCCTCGCGGGCCTCGCGCAGGTGGCGGCGGAGAATCGCTACGTCGCCCCCACCGTCGACGACGGCCGCGAGATCCGTTTCGTCGAGGGGCGTCACCCGGTCATCGAGCGCTCGCCAACGTGCGACACGTTCGTCCCGAACGATTGCCTGCTCGACCTCGACGCGAATCGCATCACGATCCTCACCGGCCCGAACATGGCCGGTAAGTCCACCTACATCCGACAGACGGCGCTGATCACGCTGCTCGCGCAGATCGGTTCGTTCGTGCCGGCCGACGTGGCGCGCGTCGGCGTCGTCGATCGCATCTTCACGCGCGTCGGCGCCGGTGACGACATCAGCCGTGGCGAGTCGACCTTCATGGTCGAGATGGTCGAGATCGCGAACATCCTGAACAACGCGACCGATCGCTCGCTCGTCGTGCTCGACGAGGTCGGGCGCGGAACGTCGACATTCGACGGACTCGCGCTCGCGTGGGCGATCGCCGAGCACCTGCACGAGAACATCGGGTGCCGCACGCTCTTCGCGACTCACTATCACCAGCTGACCGACCTTTCGACGCGCTTCGGCGGCGTCGTGAACCGCAACGTCCAGGTGCGCGAGTGGGGAGACGAGATCGTCTTCCTGCACAAGATCGTCGCCGGCGGCACCGATCGGTCGTACGGCATCCAGGTCGCGCGGCTCGCCGGCGTACCGACCAACGTCCTGGAACGAGCGCGCTCGATCCTCGGCGATCTCGAGCGCGACGAGGAAGACCTCGCGGAGCGCATCCTCTCCCACGCCGGAACGGCCAGTTCGGTCGCCGAGCGTCCGCAGCAGCTCGGCCTGTTCGCTGCGGCGCCGAGTCGCGTCGAACAGGCGCTCCGTGAACTGGATCTCGACACGCTGTCGCCGATCGACGCGCTGCTCAAACTGCGCGAGCTGCGGAACGAGCTCGGCTGAGCGACCGAACCGTACTCAGGTCGACGCCGGCGTGTTGTCCGACTGCAATCCGACGCGCAACGAGATGAGCTTGCGGCGCGAGACGCGCGGCACCGGGAAGCGGCTCAGGTAGTCCGCGTACTGCTTGGCGACGATGCTCCAGTGGCACTCGTTGTCGACGAACGTCCGCACGCCGGCCTCGAGCGTCCGGCGACGCTCGGGCGAATCGCGCAGCTCGAGCAGCGTGCTCGCCAGCGTCGGAACCTCCTCGTGACCGAGCGGGATCTTCACGACGCACGAGTCGGGCAACTCGCGTTGCTCCGCCGCGTCGCTCGCGATCACCGGACGACCGATCGAGAAGGCCTGGAAGATGCCGCCGGACGTTCCGCCGGAACTCGGGCCGCGCAGGTTCAGCGCGACGTCGCCGGCGTGCAGCCAATCCCAGCCGACCTCCTCCGCGACGAAGCCGGTGAATTTGACCGCGTCCTGCAGGCCGAGGCGCTCCGCCATCGCGACGGGGTCGAACTCGCCCGAGTTGATCGAGCCCGCGAGAACCATGCGCACGTCGTCGCGGTGGCGCCGCACTTCGGCGAGCGCCTCGAGCGCCTTGTCGATGCGCTTGTGCGCTTGCACACCGCCGAAGCTCGTCACGAGGAACGAGTCGCGCCACGCGGCGTTGAGCCCCAGCTTCTCGCGCGTCGCCGCGCGGGTTTCCGCACGCTCGCGCTGCTCCGCGCCGTGGTGCAGCACGCCGACCGGCGTCGTCGCGTTGCGCTCGCGCAGGATGCGCTGCTTCACGTACTGGCTGTGCACGATGAACGAGTCGGCGAAGCGCACGATCGAGCGATTGAACGGAAGCAGGAAGCGGTCGCGTGACAGGTCGACCTGCCGATCGAAGTACGCGCACGGCTCGGAGAGGTCGAGCTCACGCACGCCCGACGCGCCCTTCCACGCGACCCGCTTCACGCAGCAGCCGAGGCGGCGCGTGTCACCGTGCTTGCGTTGCTCCTTCGACACACGAATGCCGGAGGTCTCGAGCCTGAGCACGGGCTGATCGAACGCGACCGGATGCAGCTGGTGCGTTCCGCCCGTTCCCTCGAACAGCGTGTGTCCGTCCTGCACGACGCGCAGCACGCGCCCTTCGTCGGTGTGACACTCGAGCTCGATCTGCTCGACCTCGGTGTCCGGGATGCGGAACGCCGCGACGTCCGAGGTCCAGCGGCCGTTCGGTTCGGACTCGTGCCAGCCGAAGAGGATCGTGCCGTCGACCTGCGACGCGTCGATCGTGGGCGTCGGACTCTTGCGCTGCCGGCGGCGATCGAGCCAGTTCCGCGCGTAGATCTGAGCCTGCGTGAGGCCGCCCTCGCGCAGGGCGAGCGCGTGCCCCTTCGCTCCGCCCCGCACCAGGCCCGGGTGCGCGGCCAGCGCGAGGTCGAACAGCACCCAGTCGTGCTGCATCACGGTCCCGCCGATCGCGCGAATCATCCGCGCCATGAACGCGTGGTTGCGCTCGTTGCCGAGTTGGTAGAGGACCTGGTCGAAGTCGCGTGGGTGAAGCCGATCGACCGTGCGCACGTCCTCACCCGGCCAATCCATGTCCACGCCCGGCTCGACGAACAGCTCGACGTCGCAGTGCTCGCGCAACGAAGGCAGCAGATGTCGCGTGTAGTCGCCGATCCCGGATCGGACGGACGGCGGCGTGGTAACGAGTGCGACCTTCACTGGTTCGGAGTCGTGCCGGAGGGGCGGGAGTCCCTCACGCGGTCAGGACTTCGACCCCATCGGGGCCGAGATAGAGGGTGTGCTCGGTTTGCGCGACCATCACGTCGTCCTCTTCGACGAGCGGCGGATAGCGCATCAGCGAGCCCTGGCGTGCGAGCTTCTGGAACGTGTCATCGACCACTTCGGCGTCGAAGTCGAGGAAGTAACGACGCGCGATCGGCAGCCCGCGCCACGACTCGATGGCCTTCATGACGTCCTTGTCGAGGCCCTTCGCCTTCTTCGGCGGACGAACCATCATGAACACCTCGGCGCGTCCTGCTTCGCGGATGTAGCCGCGGCCGTTGCAAGCAAAGGGCTCGATCGCGAAGACCATGCCCTCCTCGAGCTTGCCGCCGCCGTGCTCGGCGTAGTTCGGAATCTGCGGTGGCGTGTGGACCTTCCAGCGTCCGAGCCCGTGACCGGTCAGGTTGCGCACGGGTTGGTAGCCGGCGGCGACGATCGTGCGCTCGATCGCGGCACCGATGCGTCCCACTTGGATTCCGGCTTCGACCGTCGAGATGGCGGCGGCGAGCGCGTCCGCCGAAGCGCGCACGAGCGGCGTCCAACGGTCGTCGCTCGAAAGGTCGACGGAGGTCGCCGTGTCCGCCACGTACCCGTCGACGTGCACGCCGATGTCGACCTTCACGCAGTCGCCCTCTTCGTAGCGGAGCGGATCGCCGGGCGCCGTGCAGTAGTGAGCCGCCGTGGAGTTCCGACTCGACTGGGCGGGGAACCCCGGCGCGGCGCCGTTCTCGCGGATCTGCTCCTCGACCGTCTCGAGGATGTGGCGAACTTCAACACCCGGACGGATGTTCTCCGCCGCCCATTCGCGGCAATCGCGGGCGATCCGGCCAGCGCGGCGGAAGCAATCGAGCGCATAAGAGTCCATGGGCGCGATCTTACCCGCTCCGCAACCGATTCCATGCCTCACCCCGCCGGGCTCGTGCGAAACGGCGATTCTGCCGATCAAGGGCGGACGATGTCCTCGCTCCGCACTCGAACCGTTCTAGCCGTCGCCGCGCTCCTGCTCGGCGCCTGCCAAACAACGGAGACCCGGCGCCCGATCGCGGCGACCGGTGAGATCGAGGTCGGAACCCCGGCGCGCTGCTGGGAGGTCGTCGCGGGTGCGAGCGAACCGGCGGGACTGCTCGTCCTGTTCGAGGGCTCGAGCCCCGAGACCGCGCACTACATGGTGCGCAACATCTGGCACCAGGACCTCGGCCTGATCGACGCGTACGGGCGCGCCTATCGCTACCTTCCGCATCACAAGTCACCGGCGTGGGTCGGGACCGGCACGGTGCAAGAAGGCGTCGCGCGCATCCTCGAGCGCGCCGACTGCGCGTTGTTCGAGGTTCCGTTCGGCGACGCGCAGGTGCTCGAAGCGGCGTCGGAGCGGGACCCGAGCGAGACCGGCGACGCGGACTGATTCGCGTCGTGTGCCCGCGCTCCGCGTGCGCACTCGCTCGCGGCAGAAAGGGAATTCGTACGTGACGCTCCAACGGGGGGGAATGCCGCCGGAAGGCCCCGAAACCTTGGGTCAGGCGCAGGGAATCCCTCAATGCGAGGGGCGGTCGCGTTCGAAAGACAGGCGAGCAACGGACCCCGCCTCCGGGGCTCGCTCCACTTCACCAGGTTCCCCATGATCAAGCTCCAGGCAGGCGAATACCTCGGCACGTACAAGGTCCAGCGTTTCTTGGGCCGCGGGGGCTTCGCCTACGTGTACCTCGCCGAGGACAACTCGGGCCGCAAGGTCGCGCTGAAGGTCGGCGACGTCGCCGGCGGCGGTCGGTACGTCACACGCTTCGTCGAGATCACGGACGAACGCTCGCAGGAGTGGATCAGTCCGGACGAGACGCCCGGCGAGGCCGTCTTCTTTCGCAACGACGGCGTGCGGATCGACTTCCTCGACATGCACGAGATCGACACGTTGATCCGCTCGGAAGCGACGCTGCTCGGGGACGTGAAGAGCCCCAACCTGGTCAAGGTGCGCGACGTCTTCGACATCGACGGCCGTCCGGTCATCGTCATGGACTTCGTGCGCGGCAAGACGCTGCGCGAAAAGATCCGCGCGCTCGAAGGCATTCGCCTGAACTGGTTCCTCGCCATCGTGCGCTCGCTTCAAAAGCTCCAGGAGACGACCGACTTCAAGTACCACGGCGACCTGAAGCCCGAGAACGTGATCATCAAACCGTCAGGAACGGCGGTGATGATCGACCCGGCGTTGCGCACCGATCGCGCCGCGCTCATCTCGACCACGCCGCACTACAACCCGCTGCTCCTGCGCTCGCCGAAGGCCGACGTGATGGGCATCGGCGTGATGCTCTACGAGATCCTGACCGGCACGCTGCCGTTCGACGAAGCGCCGTGGCAGTACGCGGGTCGCGAGCACGGTGGTGAGGTCGAGCGCCTCAGCCTGAGCTACTTCCTGTCCTACCCGCCGCCGCGCTCGCTCAACCCGAACACCCCGGAAGCGCTCGAGCGGATCACGTACCGCTGCCTCACGGTGATGGACTACGGGCTCGAGGATCTCGAGCGCGACCTGGTCGACTTCCTCCGCAAGGAGTAGCAGTACGGTGTCGCACACCTAGCGGAGTTTTTGCGGCGGAGAGTGCCGCACACGACC
>JAJDEV010000213.1 GCA_029259605.1 Planctomycetota bacterium
GGGACCACGTCCCCGACCGCCCCATGGCCCGTGTTCCCGTGTTCCCGTGCCGAACTCTGGCGCCACCGTCCCCCGGGGTCCCGGCAACGCCCGGCGTTCGACCGGGGAACTCGTGAACTCGGCCCATGGAGCGTTCGGGAACTTGACCCCGGAGTGCGGGGAGCGGGTGGGGGTACCGGTGCCGCGCACGGTCCGGTTCGCGAGTTGGCCACTGGGGCGTCTGCGCTCGTTTCCGGCCGTTCCAGCGGGGACAACGTTCCGTTCGGGGACTCGACCGCGGGACCACCGTTCCGTTCGAAGCCGCGTCGCGGCGCGCCGTGCGGAGCAACGGCACGGGTACGGCCGTGAACGCGGCCCATGGGGCGTTCGGGACCTCGATCCCGGAGTGCGGAGAGCGGGTGGGTGTACCGGTACCGCGCACGGTCCGGTTCGCGAGTTGGCCGCCGGGGCGCCTGCGTTCGTTTCCGGCCGTTCCAGCGGGGACAACGCTCCGTTTGAAGCCGCGTCGCGGCGCACCGTGCGGAGCAACGGCACGGGTACGGCCATCCCGCGACCGGCCGCCCGCACTCCGGAAACAAGCCCCCGAACGCCCCATGGGCCGAGTTCACGAGTCCCCGTGACGAACACAGGCCAGTTGCCGACACCGAAGAGAACGGAAATGCCTCCCCTGGTCCGTTGCGTCAGGCGGCACGCGAGCGAAGCGAGCCTGTGCCGCAGCAGCGCGAAGCGCTGCGCGTGAATCGATTACCGAACGTCAGCGAGTCCCCGCGACCCAGGAGAGTCCACGACGAGCGAAGGCGAGCGAAGCGAGCCCAGCGAGGCGAAAAGGAAGGTCGCGGCGAAAAGGAAGGTCGCGGCGAAACGGAAGGTCCAGGCGAAAAGGAAGGTCGAGGCGAAAAGGAAGGTCGAGGCGAACAGGAAGGTCGAGGCGAACAGGAAGGTCCAGGCGAACAGGAAGGTCCAGGCGAAAGCCCCACGTTCCCCGCGAACCCTCGCACAATCCGACGGTCCTGCCCCTCGAAGCGCCCAGGCGCGGTTGCTACGATCCCTGCTTGCATGTCCCTGGGGGGGGCATCGAACCGACACATCCGAGGTCCTCACGAATGGCAGTTTCCCGGAACACGAAGAAGTCGAGCAAGCCCTCCAAGCTGGCGGCCAGCGACACGAACAAGGAGCGGGCGCTCACGACCGCCCTCTCCGAGATCGAGAAGAGCTATGGCAAGGGCGCCATCATGCGCCTCGGCCAGGATGGTCCCATTCGGGAGATCGAGGGGATCTCCACCGGGTCGATCTCGCTCGACATCGCGCTCGGGGGCAAGGGCCTGCCGAAGGGGCGTGTGGTCGAGATCTACGGGCCGGAGAGCTCGGGCAAGACGACGCTCGCGTTGCACGTCATCGCGAACGCGCAGAAGGACGGCGGCATCTGCGCCTTCGTCGAAGCCGAGCACGCGATGGATCCGTCCTACGCGCGCAAGTTGGGGGTCGACCTCGATGACCTGCTCGTCAGCCAGCCCGACACGGGCGAACAGGCGCTCGAGATCGTCGACACCCTCGTCCGATCGGACGCGGTTTCCGTGGTCGTCGTCGATTCGGTCGCGGCGCTCGTGCCGCGCGCCGAGATCGAAGGGGAGATGGGGGACAGCTTCGTGGGCCTGCACGCGCGGCTCATGAGCCAGGCGATGCGCAAGCTGACCGGCTCGATCTCGCGTTCGAAGTGCCTCGTGATCTTCATCAACCAGATCCGCGAGAAGATCGGGGTCATGTTCGGCAGCCCCGAGACCACGACCGGTGGCCGCGCCCTGAAGTTCTACTCGTCGGTGCGCTGCGACATCCGCCGCATCGGGCAGCTGAAGGACGGCGACGCGGTGGTCGGCAATCGCACCAAGGTCACCGTCGTGAAGAACAAGATCGCGCCGCCCTTCCGCAAGGTCGAGTTCGACATCATCTACAACGTCGGGATCAGCAAGGAGGGCGACCTCATGGACCTCGGCATGGAGCACGGGCTCGTGCTCAAGTCCGGGACCTGGTTCTCCTACAAGCACCCGACCGAGGGCGAGGTCCGCCTCGGGCAGGGTCGCGAGCGCTCGCGACAGTTCCTGATCGACAACCCGGATCTGGCCGAAGAGCTTTCGCGCGGTATCCTCGAACTCGCGGTTCCGAAGCCGGCCCCCGAGCCGGAGGCGAAGGCGAGCGCGGACGCACCCGCCGCCGACGCCGCGGACGCGAAGAACACGGTGAAGCCCGTGGCCGCTCCGTCCAAAGCCTGATCCACGCCAAGACCGACCCGTCCGCCCCGCGCGCGATCCCCGGCCGGCGATCGCACGCGGGGCGGCTTCGTTGTTGCCGAACGCGCGCGGCCGTTAGGATGCCGCGCCGCAGCCGACCCCTCACGCCATGACCGATTCCTCTCCCCACACGGTTACGAAGACCGCCGCCGAGATCCGGCGCGACTTCCTCGCGTTCTTCGAGCAGCGCGCGCACCGCATCGTGCCGTCCGCGCCCGTCTTCCCGCAGGACGACCCCACGCTGCTCTTCACGAACGCGGGGATGAACCAGTTCAAGGACGTGTTCCTGGGCTCGGGCAAGCGCGACTACACACGCGCCGTCGACACGCAAAAGTGCATCCGCGTTTCGGGCAAGCACAACGACCTCGAGGAGGTGGGCGTCGACACGTACCACCACACGTTCTTCGAAATGCTCGGGAACTGGTCGTTCGGTGACTACTTCAAGGAAGACGCGATCGTCTGGGCGTGGGACCTGCTCACGAACGTCTGGGGCCTGCCGAAGGACCGCATCTGGGTCACCGTGTTCGGCGGCGACGAAGAGGACGGCCTGCCCGCCGACGTGGACGCCGAGCGCATCTGGCGCGAGAAGACCGACATCGACCCGGCCCGCGTGCTGCGTTTCGGGAAGGGCGACAACTTCTGGGAGATGGGAGACACGGGGCCGTGCGGACCGTGCAGCGAGATCCACATCGACCGCGGTCCCGACGGGTGCGATCCGACGGACGGCGCCGACCTCGCGATCGGCGTCAACGCCGGCAACGAGCGCTTCATCGAGCTCTGGAACCTCGTGTTCATGGAGTTCAATCGCATGGACGACCGCTCGCTCGTCCCGCTGCCGGCGCAGCACGTCGACACGGGCATGGGCTTCGAGCGCATCGCGTCCGTGCTGCAGGGCAAGTCATCGAACTACGACACCGACGTCTTCACGCCGATCTTCGACCGCCTGACCGAGGTCACGGGCTACGCGTACGCGAGCGGTGACGACAAGAAGGACATCGCGTTCCGCGTCGTCGCCGACCACGTGCGCGCGGTGTCGGCGGCCTTCGCCGACGGCGCGCTCCCGAGCAACGTCGGCCGCGGCTACGTGCTGCGGCGCCTGATCCGCCGCGCGTCGCGCTACGGCCGCCAGGACCTCGGGATGGAGGAGCCGTTCCTCTTCCGCGTCGTGTCCGCCGTCGTCACGACGCTCGGCGACGTGTTCCCGGAGATCGCCAAGCGCGTCGAGCACGTCGAAGTGCAAGTGCGCGCGGAGGAGGACGCGTTCGGCAAGACGCTCGGACGCGGACTCGTGCACTTCGCCGAGCTGGCCGACCGCGTCGAGTCGGCAGGCAAGCAGGCGCTGCCCGGCGACGAGGCCTTCGACCTCTACGCGACCTACGGCTTCCCCGAGGACCTCGTGGAACTGATGGCGCGCGAACGCTCGCTCGCGGTCGACCGCGACGGCTGGAACGCCGCGCGCAAGAAGCACCAGGACGCGAGTCGTTCGGCGGGCTCGTTCAAGCAGCTGCTCAGCGCCGACGAGCTCGAGGGGCTCCCCGGCACGAAGTCGACGTACCACGCGACCGGCGACGAGGGCCACCGCGCGCACACGCAGGTGCTGCGCTGCGTGCAACGGACGACGGAGAGCGACGAGGCTGCGGCGGACGTGCTGATCCTCGCGACCACGCCGTTCTACGCGGAGAGCGGCGGCCAGGTCGGCGACACCGGTGTCGTCGAGACCGACGACGGGACGTTCCGCTTCGAGGTGCGCGACACGCAGAAGCTCGGCGCGATCGTCGTCCACATCGGCGTCGCGGCCGGCACGATCGCGGAGGGCCAGGAGGTCGTCGCGCGCGTCGACATGGTGCGCCGCGGACGCACGATGAAGAACCACACGGCCACGCACCTGCTGCATCGCGCACTGCGCGAGGTCCTCGGCGACCACGTCACGCAGCAGGGATCCTACGTCGGGCCCGACCGTCTGCGCTTCGACCTGTCGCACCCGTCGTCGATCACGGACGAGGAGCTCGAGCGCATCGAGGCGCTCGTGAACACGAACGTCTTCGCGAACGCGGATGTCGCGACCACGGAAGAGGAACTCGAAGCGGCCAAGGCGCGCGGCGTCGTGGCGCTCTTCGGCGAGAAGTACGACGAGCGCGTGCGCGTCGTCGACGTCGGCGGTTGGTCGACCGAACTCTGCGGCGGGACGCACGTCCATGCGGCGGGCGACATCGGCCCGTTCGTCATCACGTCGGAGGGCGCGATTCAGGCCGGCGTGCGGCGCATCGAAGCGGTCACGGGCCCCGAAGCGCTCCAGGTGATCCAGAACCAGAAGCGCCAGCTCGCCGAGGTCAGCCGCACGCTCAAGGCCGCGCCCGACGAGATCGTGCCTCGCATCGCCGAGCTCCAGAAGAAGGTCAAGGCCGCGAAGAAGGCTGAGAAGGCCAGCTCGAAGGCCGGCGTCGACGCCGCGTTCGATGCGGCGCGCGCCGCGCTCACGGACGCCGACGGCCTGCTCGTCGGCGCGGTCGCGCTCGACCTCGACGGGGGCGCGCTGCGCGACCTCGCCGCGCGCGTGAAGAGCCTCTCGCCCGACCTCGCCGTGGTGCTGGTCGGCAGGGACGGCAAGAAGGTGCCGTGGATCGCGCTCGCCCAGGGCGCGGCGATCGAGCGCGGGCTCGACGCGCGCAAGGCGCCCGGTTTCCTCGCGCCGCACATCGGTGGCGGCGGCGGCGGCAAGCCCGAGCTCGCCCAGGGCCAGGGCATGCGCGCCGACGGACGACAGGCGGTGCTCGACGGCCTTGCCGCGGACGCGCTCGCCTGCTTCCGTTGAGCGCCGTCGTTTCGACGCGTGGCGCTCGTTGACAGGCCCGCGGCGAGCCCCTAGCATTCTTCGCCTTCGAATCCGGCGACGACCGTCCCGGGTCCTTCCGACGCGACTCGTCCGCCGACGGGCGTCGCCGCCACCCCGAACCGACTCTCCTGCCGATCCCGTCCCATGCCCCATCCGAAGCGCCGACAGTCGAGCCACCGCCAGGGCATCCGCCGCTCCCACCTGGCCGTCAAGCCGTATGTGCCGAACCACTGCGCGCGGTGCGGTTCGCCGGTGAAGTCCCACCGCGTCTGCGACAACTGCGGCTACTACGGCTTCTCGAAGGGAAGCGACAAGAAGGGCACCGAGGTCCTGCGTCGCGACGATTTCTAGCGGTCCGGTCATGAGCAATCACATCGCCCTCGACGTGATGGGGGGCGACGACGCGCCCGAGGCCATCGTGCGGGGCGCCTTGTCCGCCTGCTCGGCGCTCGGTCACCAACGCATCGCGCCCGAGCGCCTCTTGCTCATCGGTGACGAAGAGCGCATCCACGCCCTGCTCGCCGAGCACGGCGGGAATCCGGGCTTCGAGATCGAGCACGCCCCCGAGGTCATCGGCATGGGCGAGTCGCCGGCCCAGGCCCTGCGCGCGAAGCCGAACGCGTCGATCATGCGGTGCGTCGGCGCGGTCAAGTCCGGCCGCGCGGGTGGGCTCGTCAGCATGGGCAACACCGGCGCGTGCGTCGGCGCGGCGACGCTCGGCCTCGGCACCCTCGCCGGTGTGCGTCGCCCGGGAATCGCCGTCACGCTCGAGCTGACCGGGCACCCGCTCACACTGCTCGACATGGGCGCGAACATCGCCCCCAAGCCCGATCACCTGGTGCAGTACGCGGCGATGGCGTCGATCTACATGCGCGACTGCCTCGGTGTCGCCGAGCCGCGCATCGGACTCCTGAACGTCGGCGAGGAAGAGGGGAAGGGCACGCAGGTCCTGAAGGACGCGTATCCGCTGCTGAAGGCCGGCGACTTCCGCTTCGTCGGCAACGTGGAGGGATCCGACCTCTTCTCGGGCGCGTGCGACGTCGTCGTGACGGACGGCTTCACCGGCAACGTCGTGCTCAAGTTGCTCGAGAACTTCGCCGGCTTCATGCTCGGGCTCATGATGAAGCAGCTCGAAGCGAACCAGGCGATGGAGTGGGGTTCCGACGCGCTGTCGACGATTCGACGCAGCATCGACTACTCCACCTACGGCGGCGCGCTCTTGCTCGGCGTCAACGGCATCGTCGTCATCGGGCACGGACGGTCGGACGAGGCGGCGGTGGCCAACGCGGTCGCGCTGTCGTGCCGCGCGATCGACGCCCACGTGAACCGGCACATCGAGCAGGGACTCGTGCCGAACAGCTGAGCGCGGGCCGCGCCTTGCGGTTTCGTTCACGCTCGCGCAAGTCCCGCCTCCGCAAAACGACGCTCGATTTCGAATCCGCGTTTTCGCGCCTCTTCCCGGCTGCAAAGTGGCGAATTCCTCTCGATCGATTGCCACAATTCGGGGCACGGGCTTAGGCTTCGACCACGCGCAAAGCGAAGCGCATCGGACCCCCTCGGCGCGCCGAGGATCCTCACCTCAAGGCCCGTTTTCGCCCGTCTCACCCGAAACCGACTGCGCGTCCCCGTCGAGCGGCGCAACGAAGCATGGCTTCTAGGATCCGAGTAGGCATCGCCGGCACCGGCTCGTACACGCCCGAGCGCGTCGTGCCGAATGCATACTTCGAGGAATTCCTCGATACCTCCGACGAGTGGATCGTCCAACGCACCGGCATCCGCGAGCGGCGCTTCGCGGCGGAGGGGCAGGCGACGTCTGACCTGTGCGTCGAAGCGGGCAAGCGCGCGCTCGAGGCTGCGGGCATCCGTCCGGAGGACCTCGACCTGGTCATCGTCGGCACGCTCACACCCGACTATCCGCTGCCGTCCACGGCATGCCTGGTCCAGGATCGCCTCGGCGCGACGCGCGCGGGCGCGTTCGACGTCGCCGCGGCGTGCACGGGGTTCATGACGGCGCTGTCCACCGGCGAGGCCTTCGTCGCCGCCGGCCGTGCCAAGCGCGTGCTCGTGATCGGCGCCGAGACGCTGTCGCGCTTCGTCGACTACACCGACCGCGGGTCGGCGATCATCTTCGGCGACGGCGCCGGCGCCGCCATCCTCACGCCCCTCGACGAGTGCGGGCAGGGCGAGGTGCTCAAGACGACGCTCGGCGCGGACGGCTCGGGCTACGACTTCATCCACATCCCCGGCGGAGGCGCGAAGGCACCGCCGACGCACGCATCGATCGACGCCGGCCAGCACTTCATCAAGATGCGCGGGCGCGACGTCTACCGCTTCGCGGTGTCGCACATGGCGGAGATGATCGAGGAGATGCTCGAAGGCTACGACCGCGACGATCTGACGCTGATCGTTCCGCATCAGGTCAACCGCCGCATCATCGACACCGCGCTCGATCGGCTCGAGATGACCGACGAGAAGGTGATGATCAACATCCAGCACTACGGCAACACGTCCGCGGCGACGGTCCCGATCGCGCTCGACGAAGCCGCGCGCGCGGGTCGCATGGAGAAGGGCAAGCTCGTCGTCCTCTGCGCGTTCGGCGCCGGGTTGACGTGGGGCGGCTCGCTCCTTCGTTGGTAACGCGATTCCCCGCACGAGCGAGAGCATCAAAGCGATGAGCGAAGCGATTCTACTGCCCGGACAGGGCGCGCAGTTCGCGGGCATGGGGCGCGATTGGTACGAGGCCGAGCCGGCCGCCAAGCGCGTCTTCGACGAAGCCAACGACGTCCTCGGCTTCTCTCTGACGGAAGCGATCTGGGCCGACGGCGACGGCGTGCATCGCACGGACGTCGCGCAGCCCGGCATCCTCACGACCAGCGTCGCGATCCTGCGCTGCCTCGAGGAGCGCGGGCTCGACCTCGCGGCCGCGCCGGTGACCGCCGGCCTTTCGTTGGGGGAGTACACGGCGCTGTGGTGCGCGGGATCTTTGTCCTTCGCCGACGCCGTTTCGCTCGTGCGCATCCGGGGCGAAGCGATGCAAGCCGCCAGCGAGCAGATCCCCAGCTCGATGACCAGCCTGATGGGCGCGTCGCGCGAAACCGCCGACGCGTTGGCCGCACTCGGCGCCGCGCACGGCATCTGCTCCGTCGCCAACCTCAACGCGCCCGGCCAGGTCGTCGTCTCCGGCGAGATCGCCGCGCTCGACGCGGTCGAGGCCGCAGCGAAGGAACACGGCGTCAAGCGCGCCGTGCGCCTCACCGTCGCCGGCGGTTTCCACTCCGAATGCATGCGACCGGCGGCCGAGCGGCTCGGGGTCGCGTTGGCGGAGGTCGACCTCGTCGCTCCCCGCATTCGATTCGTCTCGAACGTGACCGGCGCGTCGCTCACGGATCCCGCGGAGATCAAGGACGCGCTCGCGCGCCAGGTCTGCTCGCCGGTTCTCTGGGAGCAGGGCATCCGTTGGTGCCTCGACGCCGGGGTGTTCGCGTTCCTGGAGCCCGGACCGGGGAGCGTCCTCGCGGGCTTGATGCGGCGCATTGCCAAGGGCGTCGACGGTTTGCCCCAGGACCCCACCGTGCGCGGCGTCGAAGCGCCCTCCGATCTCGCCTGACGCGCCCGCTCGCCTCCGTTGCGTGCCCTACGCGGCGCCGCTATCCTCCTGCCACCCAGGCGCCCCCCGAGAACCCGTGTCCGATTCGAACCCAGAGCCCGCTTCCGCATCCCCGCGCTTCCTCGAAGGCCAAGTGGCCATCGTGACCGGCGCATCCCGCGGAATCGGCCGCGCCATCGCCGTGCAACTCGCGCGGCGAGGCGCCAGCGTCGCGTGCATCGCCACGAGCGCCGACAACTGCGCGCAGACGGTCGCGGAGTGCGAAGCGGCCGGATCCCGCGCGATCGCGCTCGGCTGCGATGTGTCGAAGACGGAAGACGTCGCGGCGCGCGTCAAAGAGGCCCAGGAGGAGCTCGGCGGCCTCGACATCCTCGTGAACAACGCCGGCGTGACGCGCGATCAGATTCTGCTGCGCATGACCGAGGACGACTTCGATCAGGTGATCTCGGTGAACCTCAAAGGCGCGTGGAACTTCATCCGCGCCGCGGCTCGTCCGCTCATGAAGTCGCACGGTCGCATCGTGAACATCTCGTCCGTCGTCGGTTTGATCGGCAACGCCGGGCAAGCCAACTACGCGGCGAGCAAGGCAGGGCTCATCGGACTCACGAAGTCCGTGGCCAAGGAGCTCGCGTCCCGTGGCGTCTGCGTGAACGCCGTCGCACCGGGATTCATCGAGACCGATATGACGGCGGAAATGCCCGAAGCCGCCGCTAACGAGTTGGCAGCGAGCATCCCGTTGAAGAGAATTGGAACCCCCGCGGAGATCGCGCACGTCGTCGACTACTTGGTCGGGCCCGGTGGCGCCTACGTCACCGGTCAGACCCTCGTCGTGGATGGCGGGCTCAGTCTCTAGAGCAACCCTCGAAACTCGCCCGTATCAGAGACCGCGGAAGAGCGCGTCCAACGGCACAGCAAACACACTCGGATTCCGAGGCAAGTGATGACGAACCCTTCGATTCAAGAGCGCGTGACGCGCATCGTCTGCAACCAGATGGGAACCGCGCCCGAGAAGGTCACGCCGGAGACGTCGTTCGTGAACGACCTCGGCGCCGACTCGCTCGACACGGTCGAACTCGTGATGGAGTTCGAAGACGAGTTCGAAATCTCGATCCCGGACGAGGACGCCGAGAAGATCCAAACCGTCGGCAACGCCGTCGCCTACATCACCGAGAAGAGCTGACCTCGCGCACCGTCGCGTCGGACGGAAGCTCGTTCGCGAGGACGAGCGTCCTGCGTGACACCCGTCGTTGGCGCTCGCAACGCGCCACGTCGCGCGCTCTTGCACGCCTTCTCCCTCCCCAGGACTTCCCATGCGCCGCGTAGTCATCACCGGACTCGGTACCGTCAACGCCCTCGGCGGCGATGTGAAAACGTCCTGGCCGCGGATGCTCGCCGGCGAGAACGGCATCGGGCGCATCACGCGCTTCGACACGGAAGATCTGCCCGTGAAGATCTGCGCCGAGGCCGATTGGAATCCGGAGGAGATGTTCTCCGGTCCCGACTTCCGCAAGCTCGATCCCTTCACGATGTACGCGCTCAAGAGCGCGCACGAAGCGTTCGCGGACGCGGGGCTCGATCCGTCCGCGTGTTCCGAAGAGGAGCGTGAACGCTTCGGCTGCATCATCGGCACCGGCATCGGTGGCATCACGGGGATCGAAGAGCAGCACTCCGTGTTGCTCGAGCGCGGACCGCGCCGCGTCAGCCCGCACTTCATCCCGCGCATCATGGCCAACGCGGTCAGCGGCCAGGTCGCGATTACGCACGGACTGCTCGGCACGACGTTCACGACCTCGAGCGCCTGCGCGTCCGCCGGACACGCGATCGGCATGGCGTTGATGGCGATCCGTTCGAACGAGGCCGACCTCGTCGTGACGGGCGGAGCGGAGACGGCGACGACCAAGCTCGCCGTGTCGGGCTTCGCGTCCGCCAAGGCGCTCTCGACGCGCAACGACGAGCCCGAGCACGCCTGCCGTCCGTTCGACAAGGACCGCGACGGCTTCGTCATGGGGGAGGGCGCCGGCGTCCTGGTCTTCGAGGAGCTCGAGCGCGCCAAGAAGCGCGGCGCACGGATCTATGCCGAGGTGAAGGGCTACGGTTCGACCGACGACGCCTTCCACATCACGGCGCCGAAGGAAGACGGTACGGGCCCGGCGCGTGCCTTCCGACTCGCGATGAAGACCGCGGGCGTCGACCCCGACACGATCGACTACATCAACGCGCACGGCACGAGCACCGCGTACAACGACGCGATCGAAACGACCGCGATCAAGCGCTGCTTCGGCGACCACGCACGGGACATCGCGATCTCGTCGACCAAGTCAATGATCGGTCACCTGCTCGGTGCATCGTCGGCGGTCGAGCTGGTCGCGACCGCGCTCTCGATCCACGGCAAGTGCGTGCATCCGACGCGCAACTGGACGACGCGCGACCCCGAACTCGACCTCGACTACATCCCGAACGAGGGGCGCGACCTCCCGATTCGGAACGCCCTGTCGAACTCCCTCGGATTCGGCGGACACAACGTTTCGATCTGCATCGGCGCGTTCGAGTAGCGCGCCCCGTTCGGGGCGCCTTTCGGCGCTCGACCGCGCGACTTTCGAGGGCCTTCGCTAGTCCCTTCCCGGCGCCTGATTTAGACTGGGTTCCCAAGGTACGGCAACGACCACGAGACCCAACCGGAGCGCACCGTGCATCGAAAATTCCAGGAACTCCTCCACGGCTACAAGCGTGACGTCTTTCAGCTCGAGCACCGGCAGAAGGACGTCGAAAGCGTCACGCAGGAATGCATGGCTGTCTGCGAAGACGTGCTCGCGCAGAAGTACAAGTACCACTTCCACAAGCTGCCGGACGCCGATCGCGCGGAGATCATCAACATGATCAACAACTACACGCGCGAAGCCATCCTCCCCCCGGTCGTGGAGAAGCTCGTCCAGCGCCACGTCCTGCTCGAACGCCAGGTGCAGGCGCTCGAGGGCTTGCTCGAGAACATGCTCGAGGCCCTCTCGAAACCCGGCGCGACCGTCAGCGCCGACTGAGTCTCTTAGCGCGTGGAGGCGACGACGTCCGATCGTTCCGATCCGGCGCGTTCCGTCGGCCTCGAGTCCGCGCGCGTCTGCGTGCTCCTCGGGGGACGCTCGACCGAGCGCGACGTGTCGCTTTCTTCGGGACGGCAGATCCTCGCCGCGCTTCGTGCCGGTGACGGTACGGATCGGCGCGGCCCCGCTCGCGTCGACGAGGTCGAGGTTCTGGCTGATGGACGCTGGAGCGTGCGCGGCGAGCCGTGCACCGCGGCGACAGCGCTCGATCGCCTCGACGACGTCGACGTCTTCGTGCTCGGACTGCACGGCGGAGAAGGGGAGAACGGCACAGTGCAGGGACTGCTGTCCGCATGTGACCGCGCGTTCACCGGTTCCGGAGTCGTCGGCAGCGCGATCGGGATGGACAAGCTGTTCACGCGCGACCTGCTCGGCTTGCGCGGACTGACGCTGGCTCCCGCCGAGCTCCTGTCACGCACGTCGCCCGCGGCGGACCACGCGCGCGCCCTCGGACGACTCGCGACGTTCGCGACGACCGGCTGGGCCGTGAAGCCGCGTTGTGGCGGCTCGTCGGTGGGGGTCCAGCTCGTGCGCGACGCCGCCGAACTCGAGCGCGCGATCGCGCACGCGTTCGAGTACGAAGCCGATGTGCTCGTCGAAGCGCTCGTCGACGGCGTCGAGGTCACCGCGGCAGTGCTCGAGACTCCGGACGCGGGCACGCAGGCGCTGCCCGTGATCGAGATCGTTCCGAAGGCGGGACGCTTCTTCGACTACGACGAGAAGTACTCGGACGACGGCGCAGAGGAGTTCTGTCCGCCGCGCAACGTCCCCGAAGCGGTCTGCGCAGTGGTGCGCAGCCACGCCCTGACCGCGCACCACGCGTTGCGCTGCAGCGGCTACTCACGCTCGGACTTCATCGTCCCGCGGAACGGCGGGGCACCCGTGTTCCTCGAGCTCAACACGCTGCCCGGCATGACACCGCGCTCGCTCGTGCCGCTGGCCGCGGCCGCCGCGGGCATCGACTACCGCACGCTGTGCCTGTGGATCGCGGCCGCCTGCACGTCGAGCGCACGAAGCGCGGACTGAAGCAGGCCGCGCTCAGCGGCGCAGCATCGCGAGCAGCCCGGAGAGTCGCGAGTCCGTCGGATGGGCGCGCAGGCCTTGCTTGAGCGCGTCCACGGCCTCGTCGCGACGGTCGGCGCGGATCAGCGTCACGACGTGGTTGTAGTGCAGCGCCACGCTGGACTGCCCGCAGCGCAGTGCTTCGGCGAACTCGTGCAGGGCGGCATCCAGGTCGCCGCGTTCGAGCTCGATCGTTCCCAGCGCTTCGTGCGCCTCGCCGAGGTCGGCGTCGGCGCCGAGCGCGGCGCGAAACGCTTCCACCGCGCGCGGCGTGTCGCCCTCGATGCGCGCGATGTTGCCGAGGTACAGGAACCCGTTCGCGTAGCGCTTGTCGAGCTCGATCGCCTTGCGGAAGTACTTGGCGGCGGACGTGTACTCGCCACCGCTGAAGTAGGTGTACCCGACGCGAAAGAGGTCGTCCGCACCGACGTCGTCCGACAGCACGAGGTGCTTCGCGTAGTAGGTCGCCGCTTCGACGTGCATACCTTCCTGGAGGTACAAATCGGCAATCAGCCGCGCGACCTCCGGCTTCCGCGTGCCGAGGCGCCACGCGATCTCGAGACGATCCAAGGCCTCGATGTCGCGGCCCAGGGCGAGCAGTTGGTTCGCGACCGCGCGGTGCAAGCGCTCGTCGCCGGGACGAACGGTGAGCAAGTGCTGGTAGGCGTCGAGCGCTTCCTTGTTGCGCCCGGTGGTGACGAGCAGCTGCGCGACCTGCTCGCGAACGTCGTCGCGATCCGGAAAGCGGACGAGGAAGTTCTGGAGCGCGAGCGTCGCTTCGTCGAGCCGGCCGAGTTGAAGCAGACAGTTCGCGATCCAGTGCAGCTCGTCCTCCACGCGCGACTTGCGGTACGCCTCGATCGCGGCTTCCCACTTCTCCTGCCCCGAGCGCGCGTGTCCCAGGTTGAAGTAGACCGTCTCCGCCTGATCCGGGGGGAGCGCCGACGGTTCGGTCTGGGCGAGCGCCATGAGATAGAGGCGCTCCGCTTCGGCGTAGCGCTGCACGCGAAAGGCCTCGTTGCCCGCGTTGACGTGCACCTGCGGACCCGGTTGCTCCTGATCCTTCTGCGCCGCGGCCGGCGCTCCGCACAGCAGGAGGGCGAGCAGCGCGGCTGACAAACGGAATCGTTCGATCGTCGGTTGGAACACGGTGGTCAGTCCTGGAGCTTGAAGGTGATGTGCTTGAAGCAGCGCACGGACACGTTCTGTCCGCGATAGAGCCCGGGGCGGAAGCGCCATTTGCCGACGGCCTCGATCGCGAGGGCGCGGAAGCGTTCATCGCCCTTCAGCTTCGACACGCGGACGTCGGACACGGTTCCATCGGCGCCGACGACGAACTCGACGGTGAGATCCGCCTCGAGCGCACGCGACTGCGCCCAGCGCGGATAGTCGGGCAAGGTACCGCTCGTGCGCATCGGCGGTTGGTCGACGTCCGGCATCTCCATGGGGCCCTGCGGCGCGTTGACGACGACCGGCAGGTCGGAGACCGCGATCTGCATCGCGCCGGCGTCGTCGATCGACAGGTTCTCGATCGGAATGCGCGGGAGGAGCGGCGCCACCGGGGTCATCGTCTCCATGGGTTCGAGCGGCTTCATCTCGGGTTCGACCGGCTCGGGTTCACGCTCGAAGTCGCGCTCGGGCGGCGCCTCCTCGATCTCCTGGGGCGGGACGTAGAACTCGATCGGATTCGTAGTGATGTCCGTCGCGCGCTCTTCGACGCGTTCGTTGACGTACGCGAGCGCGGCGAACAGCGCGCCGTTCGCGAGCAACGACAGGACGACGCCGAACCAGCCGAGACGGCGGGCGCGCTTGGACGTGCAAAACCGAACTCCACGCGCGTCGAGCATCACTGCGCCTTCTTCGCGGCGATCGCGATGTTCGTTCCGCCTGCCAGGCGGCACTCGTCCATGACCTGGACCAGAGCGCCGGTCCGGGACTCCTCGTCCGAGATGATGACGATGTTGCGATCGGGATCGACCTGCAGTCGACGCTCGACGATCGCGCGCAAGCCGAGCAGGTCGACGCGTCGCTCCTCGACGAAGACGTTGCCCTGGGGATCGATGCCGATCATCAGGCTCTTCTTGTCGAGGTCCTGCGACGAGCTCGCTTGCGGACGGTTCACCTCCACGCCGGTCTCGCGCGTGAAGACCGTCGTCACCATGAAGAAAATCAGGAGGATGAACACCATGTCGATGAGCGGTGCCATCTGAACCTCGGCCGCGGCGCGACCGCGCCGGTTCGATCGTGCGCGTCGAAACATGACTAGCCCGGCGCCCCCATGTACGAGGCGTCGCTCGCCCGTGAGCCGCCGTTTCGCGAGCCCGCGACCGCCGCGTGGGAGTCGAGCTCGAGGCGGTTCGCGATTCGTCCGGCGCGCGAGTTCAAGTAGCGCAGCCCGAGCAGCACGGGCAGCGCGGCGAGGATGCCCGCCTGGGTCGTGAGCAGCGCCTGTCGAATGCCGTCGGCCATGAGGCGCGCATCGCCCGTGCCCTCGACCTGGATGACCTCGAAGGTCTGGAGCATGCCGAGCACCGTTCCGAGCAGTCCCAGGAGCGGGAGCAACGCGGCGAGCGCCTGGATCGTTCCGAGTCCGTCGTAGAGCCGCCCGACCTCACCGCTGACCCACATCTCCATCGCGGCCGGGCTCGCCGGGCCGTCGCCGTAGAGTCCGCGGCCGGCGCGTTGGTACGCGCGCCGTTGGGCACGCAGATGAACCCAACGACTGAAGAGCAGGCCCCATGCGGCGACCGAAGCGATGACGATCGCAACGAGCACCCAGCCACCCTCGTCGTACAGCGTCGTCGCTGCGTCGCGCGCGGAACGCAGGATCGCGTCCAAATTCCCGAGCGGCGCACCCACGCGATCAGCCGTCCTTCCGCATGAGGTTGAGCAGCATCGCGGCGAAGCGTTCCATGTCCGCGATGACCCGGTCAACGCGCCCGGAGAGGAACGAGTGCGTCAGGAGGATCGGGATGGCGACGACCAACCCCGCCGCGGTCGTGAGCAGCGCCTGCGAAATGCCGCCCGCCATGATGCGCGGGTTGCCGCTGCCGAGCGTCGCGATCATCTCGAAGGTCAGGATCATCCCGGTCACCGTTCCGAGCAGGCCGAGCAACGGCGCGACGCTCGCCAGGATCGCGATCGTGGGCAGGAAGCGCTCGAGTCGCGGAAGCTCGTGCATCACGGCCTCCTGGACGGCGTCCTCCATCGCGGCCTGTCCGCGATCGCGATTCACGAGGCACGCGTTCATCGCACGCGTCACCGGAGTCTGCTTCTTGCGGCAGATTTCGAGCGCGCCTTCGACGTCGCCCTCGCTCGCGCATTCGACGATGCGCTCGGCGACGCGCGTCGAGCCTCCGCCCTTGCGCAGCAAGAAGAAGAGGCGCTCGAGGATCAAGAGCGCGGCGAGCACCGCGACGCCCGAGAGGGGAATCATGACCGGACCACCGGCCATGACCGTCGTCGCGAAGGTCTTCTGGCGCGTCGTGCTCTCGGTCTCCATCTGCATCGTCGGATCGAGCGGAAAGAGCGCAGCGGTCGCACCCGACGAGCGCGCATCGAGCGCGGCGGCGATGTCCCGCTTGGCGTCGGGAGTGAGATCCTCGTACCACCGGAAGGTGGCATCGAGGCCGGGGGCGCTCATCGCGATGCCGACGCGACCGCTCGTGCGCGCGCGGAACACCCACGCGAAGAGGCCGACGCGCAGGAACTCGGCTTCGTCCGATGCGCCGTCAGCCAGCACGACCGGGCCTGAGTAGAATCCGTTCGACTGGCCGTCGGCGAGCAGCCCCGCGAGCCCGTCGAGGAACCCGTCGAGGTCGTCCGCTTCGACAGCGGCCGGATCGAAGCGCGGCTCGGAGGGCGGCAGCACCTCGAGCAGGTCGACGATCTTGTCGCCCGCGTCGCGGATCATGCGCGGCAGCTCGGTGGTCTCGCTCTCCGCCGCGTCGACGTCGGCCCGCAACGCTCCGCGCTCGTCCCGCAGCGCGCTGACGTCCGCACGCAAGGGGTCGAGCCCGAGCTCGAGGTCGACCCGGCGGTCGGACAGGGTGTCGCGCTCGGCGACCAGCTCGGCGAGCCTCGCGCGCTGCGCCGACTCCTCCGTCGAAATGCGCGCCTGCTCCGCGGCGAGCTCGCGGCGCGCCTCGTCGAGCGCCTTCTGGAGCGCATCACCTTGTGTAGCCTGCGAGAGCGAGAAGCCGGGCAGCGCGAGCGCGGCGCAAACAAGAGCGACGCGCAACGCGCGGAAGCGGGGGAACCGAGCTCTCATCGCGCGTCCCCACCCACGAGCCGAATCGGAAGCGAGACGTGCTCGGGGCCGCGTCGCCGATCCAGGATCTCGACGGCGGTGCGCACGGACTCGGGATCGAAGCGCGACGTGTCGGTCACCCAGCCCTCGTTCGCCATCCAGATGCCGACGTCGACGCCGTCCTCGGTCACGAAGCCGAGCACGTGCTTGCCGATCCGAACGAAGCGCGCGTGCTTCACGCGTCCGTCTGACAGCTCGATCTCGTCCGAGTACGTCTCACCGCTGCGTGCGACGCGCAGCTCGTCCTCGGCGAAGGTCCACAACCGCGCGAACGCGGAGCGCGGCGACTCCTGCGCCTCGAAGCCGTCGATCGCGCGCAATCGCGACTCCCGTCGGTAGGGCAAGCCCACGTCCACCAGAGGGCGCACGGCGTCGCCGAACGCGTCGATCGAAGCGAGGATCGCCGCGCGCTGTTCGCGCAGCCCGTCGCGACGAGTCCCGAGTTCAACGAGGTCCGCCCGAATCGCTTCGGCCTCGGCGCGTAGCCGCGCCTGTTCGGATTCGGACTGACCGACCTCCTCGCGCAACGTCTTGACGACCTCGCGCGTCGTCGTGATCTCCGCGGCGAGCGCGGCGTTCGTCGCGTAGTGGCCGCTGCGCAGCTGACGCAACTCACGCAGCGTGGCCGACAGCTCGTCGGTCAGGTCCGGCGTCGCGCTGGACGGAGTGGACTCCTGGGCGATGCCTACGGAGAGCGTCGCGACGCACACGAAGGCGAGCAGGCCCGCTGCAGGTCGCAGGGCGAGGTGAGCACGAGTGAGCATGGAGGGGTCTCTGCCGGAAGAGTGTAGTCGGTGGGCTACGAGTGCGAGAGCTCGCCGCGCGTGAGCGCGCGCGACCGGAGGTGAGGCCCGCTCGCGTCGCGCTCCCACCAGAACACTCGAAAGGTATCGCCGGTGGGGACGACCGTGGGAAGCTCGGAGGTCACGTCGGCCGCGGAGAGCGTCAGCGGCTCGGACCAGGCCTCGCCGTCGTCGAACGAGAGCGAAACGTAGATCCTGCTCGCGCCGTCGGAACGCGTGTCCCACGCGAGCACGAGCGGTCCGCCCTCGCGACCCGCGATCGCCGTGTTGACGGCCTTCGCGCCGAGCGCGCGCGGCGCGCTCCACGTCGCGCCGCCATCGACCGAACGGAAGTAGTAGGCGCCCGCGTCTTCCTGCTTGCCGGTCCAGACGACCGCGTGAACGCTGAGCGCGTCCGCCGCGCCGAGCGTCAGGAGCCCGCCGCCCACATGGGGGCAACCGTTGTACTGCCAGTCGAATGCGCCGACGCGACCGAGCGCGTCCCACGCGCCGGTGCTCGCTTCGCGCCGCGCGACGCCCATGTCCCGCGGATCGAGGTCGCGATAGAGCGCGAACAGCGAACCGTCGCCGCCGAGGGACAGGCGGTTCCAGCAGCACTCGCAGGTGGCGGGGTCGACCACATCGGGCGTGGACCACGACGCGCCGAAATCGCTCGACGACGCGTAGAGCAGGCTCTTCGGGCCCTCGGTGCCTTCGAGGTTGCCGAGCCATACCAGGTGGAAGACGCCCTCGTCGTCCACTTCGATGTCGAGGAACGCCTGGCCGTCACGCTTGGATACGGAGTACGGCGCCGGTCCGCGCTTCCAGGTCGCGCCGCCGTCGCTCGAGACCACCGACGCCATGGGACCGCCTCCCATGAAGCCCGTGCCCTTGGTCGTCCACACCGCCACGAGGTGGTCGCCGAAGGCGGCAATCTGCGCCGCGTTCGTGTGACTCGCGCGGTGCGGAGGGTTCGTGACGTCGTCGATGCGTTGGCGTGGGAGCCACGTCTCGCCTGCATCCTCGGAGCGCACGTAGTAGACGCCATCGATGCCTTCCGCTCGCCCGTCGGCGACGTACAGGAGGTGAATCGTGGCGTCGTCCTGTCCGAAGGCTTCGAAGCACTTGAAGCCCGACGGAACCGCGTCGGAGAGCGCTGGGCCGCTCGCGCGGGCCGCGACGCCGGAGTCACCCCCGGCGCCACACCCGCACAGGGCCGCCGCAACCAAGGTCGGAAGCCAAGAGGTCGAGCACCTGTCGCTAGCGAATCGAGTCATGATCGTTTCCGTGACGTGGTCACACGATCACAGTGTGATCTCGACCCCGAAGTACAAGGCGAACGGAAGACCGGGATTGAACAGCGCGGAGTCGGCGCCACCCGCATCGGTGATGATGCCGGAGTTCGACGCGTACTCCTTGTCCGTGATGTTGCGCGCGTCGACGAACGCGCGCCAGTTCTCGCCACCGTTGTATCCAGCGGTGGCACCGAAGACCGTGAAGCTGTCCGCGGAGAGCGTGTTCGTGAAGTCGGTCTCCCAGCTCCCGACGTGCTCGGCATTGAGTCCGACATAGAAGCCATCGGGCTGCTCGTAGACCGCCTCGAGGCGCGCGATCGCGCTCGGAATCCCGGGGATGTCGTTGTCGCCGAACGTGCTGTCGCCGTCGAACTCGAACTTGCTGAAGTTCACCGTTCCGCCGACGCGCAGTCGGTCGGTCGCGCCCTCCTTGGAGAGCGTCCCGGCGAGCGGAATCAGGTGCTGCACGCCGAGCTCGACGCCGAAGTGGATCGTGTCGTCCGCGTTGCCGGTCTCGAACATGCCGGGAGACGCCAACTGCTCGACGGTCAGGATCTCGTCTTCGACCATCGAGTAGTAGACCGTGCCCTGCCACGAGGTCCGCTCACCCTGCGAGCGCGCGCCGAGCTCGAGCGTCGTCGCGGTCTGCTCGTCCAGCGCGCCGACCGAGTTCTGCGTGTCGCCATCCGTCGGCGGCTCGAAGCTGCGGCTGATGTTGCCGAAGTACTGGAGCGACTCGTTCTGGTCGTAGATGAAGCCCAGCTTGGGGCTGACGCCGGTGTACGTCTCGTCGGACTTGCTCGGTCCGCCGAAGATGTTGAACGACACGTCCTCGCCGCGGTCGGCGGACGTGAACATCACACCGGTCACGACGCGGAGTTCGTCCGAAACGCGCATGCGGTTTTCACCGTACACGTCGATCGTCGAGGATTCGGACGTCGAGCGGCGGCGGATGTTGCCGGTCACGTGCGCGCGCTGCTGGCTGTTGTCGTCGCCGAGCGCGAAGAAGGCGCCGACGAAGTACTCGTTCTCGTTGCCGAACAGCTCACCGTGGCCCTGGTAGCGAACGCTCGCGGACGAGTCCCAGCGATCCTGGAACAGGTGCGCGAAGGCGAGCGGGTGGTTCATCTCGAGCCACTGCGTCGAGGCGCTGATGTCGAGCTGATCGCCGCCATCGAAGCTGCCGGTCAGCTTGGCGTCGACGCGACCGAGGTTGAAGTAGCGACCCGATTGGATGCCCGCGGAACCCGCGTCCGCTTGGGTCGGGTCGGCGTTGAGTTGCGCCATCGTGAGCGAGCCGGGCAGGCGCAGGTTGCTGTCCATGCCGGTGACGTAGATACGCGCGGCCCAGACGTCGTCGATGGGGAAGCCGTAGTTGCCGTAGACGACGCGTTGGGTCTCCTCGCCGTTGTCGCGGAACCCGCGGTCGCTGAGCATCGAGCCGGAGACGTAGTAGTCGTGGCCGTTGTCGAGCACGCGCCCCGTCGAGAACTGCGTCTGCGTGTGATTGAAGGAACCGACCGTCGTGCGCAGGCGCATCGAGTCGGCCGTGTAGCCCGTCGGCGAAACGAAGTTGATCGCGCCGCCGAGCAGCGAGGAGCCGTGGAACAGCCCGTTCGCGCCGGGGAAGACCTCGACGTACTCGACGTTGAGCGGATCGACGAGCTGCGGACGCACGTTGCCGTCGGCCTCGCTCAGCGACACACCGTCGCGCAGGATCTTCACGCCGATGACGTTGAACGTGCGGCGGATGCCCGAGCCGCGAACCGACAGGCGCGTTTCGCTCGCGCCGAAGCGGCTCTGGACATACACGCTCGGGGCGAGCTTCAGGATGTCGCTGATGTCCGCGACGCGACCGGAGCGGAACGCGTCATCATCGATCAGCGTCGCGCCACCAGGGACGAGCTTGAGGTCCTCCGCCGCGTCCTTGACCGTCTTGCTCGTCGGAGCCTTCGGGCGTTGCGCGGTGACCTCCTGGGCGGGGAGTTCGTGTTGCTGCTCCTGGGCGTAGGCGCTTCCGGACAGGAGAGCGAGCAGAGTCGTGACCGTAGGGGAGAGACGATGGAGGACCATAGGGCGGCTCGTGATGGGACGGAAGGATCGCTGCGCAGGCGCGGTCGTAGGGGTGGAAGGGTCGTCCGCCGCGCCGGGTGGAAGGCGCGCCGGAATCCTCCTCCGATCCCGGCGCGGCTCCGCGCCCTTGACGAGGCGGGGGGGGCCTCGAACGTGAGCACGCAGTGGATGACAGGATTGAAATGTTGCCCGACTACGGTGATCGGCGGAGGGGGAATTCCATTAATTTGTCCGTCGAGACACGGGCGCTGCTCTCGGCGCGGTGCCCGACCTCGGCCTTCGGCGCCCCATTCCGAGCCCTGCTCCCGCCCCAATCGCAGCGGTCGATCGAGGCTCGTTTGCCGGCGACGAACGAGACGCTAGACTCCCGCCGCGCAGCGCGCCGTTCCGATGCGGAACGAGCCGTTCGCCCGAGCCAGAGTGGCGGAATTGGTAGACGCGATGGATTCAAAATCCATTTCCCGCAAGGGGGTAGGGGTTCGAGTCCCCTCTCTGGTACCAGCCCCGCTGGCCCATCCGAACGTGCGCGCCGGAGCCGACGAACTCGCCCTCGTGCTTCTCCCCGCGCTGCACGGCGTGCTACGGGACGCGGCGCGCTGCTTCGATCGAGCCGCCGCGACCCCAGATGCGTGGGCCGACGAGCGTCGCATGCGAGACGTCGCATCGCGGAGTCGTCGCTGCCATCAGGTCGGTTGGTGCTTCGGACTCCTCGCCGCCGCGTCGGGGGTCGACGTCCTACGGGCCCGCCACGAGCCCGACGGCCTGCGCGCGATCCTCGTGCTGCTCGGTGACGCGCTCGACGATCGCGCCATCGAACCGCATCCGAGTGAACTGCCACGAACGCGCGCGCGTGCCGGGTGGGAACTCGCGTTCGTGTTCGCCGTCGTCGCGCTGCGGGTCAGCGCGCACGAAGCGTCGATCGCTTGGCGCATGACGGAGCGCGACAATCGAACAACACTTTGCGTGCGAGGACGCGCACCCGACCTTCCGCGTGAGCTGCTCGCACTGGTTCCGGGCGCGCGCGCCGTGCGGGACGAGCGCTGGTTCGGCCTCGAGTTCGACACGTCGTTGCTCGAGCGTTCGTAGCGTCCCTCGACGCCGCGAACGCTCCCCGACGGCTAGCCCGGATCATTCATGAGCCTTCACCGAGCTCGACGCAGCTGCGCGCCATATCAACGCTTCCCTTCCTCACCGGGTTCGACGACCCGTCAAGGTCGCCTCCACGCGCTTCGGTCGC
>JAJDEV010000214.1 GCA_029259605.1 Planctomycetota bacterium
TGGGGGTTGAAACATGGTTTGCGTCTTCCTTGGCGGAGCCCTGGGTTGAGGGTGGTCCGAGGAAGACCGGCGCAAACCGGCGTTGGTTGCCGTGCTAGGCCAGAATTACGGTGAAGCGCGCAACACCGAGGAAGTCAGTTCAGTCACGTACCGCGTCCAGCTCGCCCACGCCGCAAAGAGCCTCGTGAGCACCACGGGGCTTCCCGCCCCACGCCCCGCCCTACACCAACTCGTCGAGATACTTCGGCAGCATCTCGCGCCACGTTGGCCAGTCGTGCGAGTAGTCCGTGCCCCATGAGTCGACGCGGTTCGGGATGCCCTTCGCTCCCAGCGCATCGGCCACGCGCCACGATTGCGACGGCTCTTCCCAGCGGCCTTCGCCGTGCGTGAGCAGGATGAAGCGCTCGCGCAACGTGTTCGCGTGATCGCCCTCGGGCATGTCGGGGAGGAAGTGCAGGGGCGAGGAGCGCACGTACTCCGGTGTCGACGGGCCTTTGAGGAACTTCGACAGGTCGTAGGTGCCGCTCATGCAGATCGCCTTCGAGAAGACGTCGGGGTGGCGGCAGGTGGAGGCGAGGGCGTTGAAGGCGCCGATCGAGGGGCCCGTGGCGATGATCTCGACGTCGTCGTCGTTGCAGTCCGTGCGGATCGCGGGGACGACCTCGTGGTAGATGAAGGCGTCGAAGGCGTCCTGCATGCGCGCCGCGCTCGAGGTCGAGTTGTCTTCGGTGAGCCAGGCTTGGCCGGCCACGCTATCGACGGAGTAGAGCTTGATGCGCTGGGCCTCGAGCAGGTCGCCGACGGCGGAGACCATGTGGAAGCGCTCGCACTCCTCGGCGTCGGCGGCGGCGGTGGGGAAGAAGAGCACCGGTGTGCCGACCTCGCCCCAGCGAACGACGGTGACTTCTTTCCCGAGGCGGTGAGAGAACCACTTCGTCTTGAGCTTGGACATGCGTTGGTTACTTGGTTGCGGGCGCGTTGCGCTCGGCGGCGTCGAGGTCGCGCCACTCCTGGATCGCGGCCCAGAAGTACTCGGTGAACTCGTCCCACTCGTGTTCTGGAAAGAGCGCCACGACCTTCTGGCGCACGGCGTTCTTCGCGCGGTCCGTTCCGAAGTAGTCCCACACGACCTGGTCGAGGTCGGCGAGGTGCTTGGCGCAGAACTTCTCGAACTTGTCGGTCTGGAAGCGCTTGCGCGCGATCTGCGCGTACGCGGTGAGCTTCTCGCGCGGCGGCAGATCCGAATCGGCGATCTTGAAGTAGGGCGCCCAGTCGAGGTTCGGGCGCATCTCCTTCTTCGTCGCCGCACAGAAGATCGACCAGCGCAGCTTCGACTTGATGAGCCACGGGAAGTGGACGTGGAGCGACGTGACCTGCGAGTCCGGGCACGGGTTCGCGAAGTCGATCGGATTCCACGTGCCGTTCTTCAGCAGGCACTCGCACGAGTTGAAGTCCCAGCCGAAGAACGAGTTGATCGTCAGCGTGATGTCCTCGAGCAGCTGCGCGTCCTCCGGTGCGAGGAAGTCGCGGTCGCGCGTGTAGCGCTGGTGCAGCGGTGCCGACGGGTCGTAGTTTACGCAGCGCGTCTGCGGCCCGATGCCGACGATCCGTACGAAGCGCTCGTACCCGTCGATCGCGCGCTGCAAGTGCATGACGAACTTCCCGCTCTCGTCATAGGAACTCTGGAGCGCGTTCAGGTCGTCGATGCGGCTGACGCCGACCCAGCCGCCGCCGTCGTAGGGCTTGAGGTACGCGGGATAGCCGACGTCGCCACCGACCTCGGACAGCTCGAACATGCGCGCGTAGCGCTCGAGCGTCTTCTGCAGGTCGGGCTTGTTCTCGTACTCCTTGGGCGGGATCAGCCACGTCTTCGGAATCGGGAGCCCGAGCCGAATCATCGCACAGTAGGAGGTGTGCTTCTCCATCGACTGCACGGACCACGGGTTGTTGAAGACGTACAGCCCGTCGAGCAGGATCGACTTCTTGATCCACTCGCGGCTGACGTCGTACCAGTGCGTCAGCCGGTCGATGACGAGGTCGTACTTCGGCTTCGCGTCGAGCGTGAAGGGCTCGATCTGGAGCCGCTCACATTCGAAGCGCACCTTGTCGCGCCCGATCGGAAGCGACAGGTCGAGAGCCTCGAGGATGTCCTCGTAGCAGAGCGGCCAGCAGTCGTCTGCTCCAAGGGACAAGCCGATTCGGCGCGTAACGTCAGACACGGGGGTTCCTCGACGAAAGGCAGTCTACTCGTAGACCATCCACAGCGGTCCGGGAAACAACCACGAGAGCCCTTCGCGCATGCGGTCGCGCCAGTTCTCCCAGTTGTGCCCGTCGCGCGATTCGGTGTAGCGCACGTCCATTCCCGTCGCTTGCAGGAGCGGGACGAGTGAGCGGTTCAGATAGATCGGCGACTCGTACATGCCGCACGTGATGTACAGGCGCTCGGCCGGTCGGCCGGGGTTCGCGCGGAACGCGTTGACGAACTCGACGACCGGATCGAAGGCCGGGCCGCCGTCGTGCTCGCCGATGTCGGTGAACAGGAACGAGCCCGACATCAGGAACACGTTCCCGAAGTATCCGGGGTGTGCCCACGCGGCGGACAACGACGCCACGGCGCCGAAGCTCGCGCCGACCAAGCCGCGCGCGGACGGCGACGCGACGATCGGGTAGCGCTTCTCGAGCGCGGGGACGAGCTCGTCGTGCAGGAAGCGCGCGTGCCGCTCGTCGTTCGCGTACTCGACCAGGCGCCTGTCCGAGTCGATCAACGCGACGATCATCGGCGCGATCTCGAGCCGGTGGATCAGGTTGTCGAGCACCGTCTGCAGCCCGGCGAAGCGCAGGAAGTCGCCGCCGTCGTGCACGACCAAGAGCGGGTAGCGGCGCTCCTCGCGATAACGCGCCGGCACGTACACCTGCGCGCGCCGCCGATCGCCGAAGGCGCGGCTGGTGAGCTCGAGCTCCTCGAGGTGACCGGGCCGCGCCTCGGGATTCGGAAGCGTCCAGGCCGGGATCTCGTAGCCGGCGCCATGCACGACCGAGTTCGCGCCGTACGGATCGTTCGCGAGGTGCGGGTTGAGCGGGTCGCGGATCAGCCGCGAGTGCCCGCGCTCGGTCACTTCGAGCTTGTACTCGATGCGCGAACCCGCAGGGATGTCGAGCACCACGAACCAGAGGTCGGTTCCGTGCATGCGCTGCAACGGCTGCGAGGACGGCAACCCCTGGATCCAATGCCGCATCGCCACGGCGTCGGCGTGACCCTGGTAGACGATCGTCACGCTCCCGCCTTCGACGATCGGGAAGCTGCGCTCGGTGAGGAAGCGATGGATGTCGTCGATGCGCAGTTCCGGCTTCGCCTCGAGCTCTCGGATGGCGAGGGTCATTGCCCGATCTCCGCGATCGATCCGTCCTCGCACAGGCGCGTCGTCCCCGCTTGCGCGCTCCACTTGCGGCCGTTCCAGTCGACGCGCGTGCCGCCGTCGAGCACGGCGCAGATCGACGGACCGAAGCGGCGTGTGAACAGACCGACGCGAATCGGGTCGTCGAGTCGCAGCCGGTGCTTGGCGTGGGGGAGCGGAACGAGTCCCTCGAAGACGCCGAGCCCGACCTCGATGACCTCCGCGTTGCCTTGCCCCTGCGGCGGGCTGTCGTGGAAGACGACGACGCGATCGGAGAGCGCCATCGCGCCCGCGGACCAACACACGATCGGCCGCGAACCGATAAGCGACGCGATGCCGAACATCCGCAGTCGGTTGAGCAGAATGAGAACGTGCCCGCCGGCGATGCAGAGCGCGTCGCAATCGGCGAGGATGCCTTCGATCTCCGCGCGGTGGCGGCCGATCGACGCGCGCTCGTTGAGCTTCCACTTCGAGTGGAAGCCGACGTGCAGTTCGCGCAGACGGGTGAACTGCTGCGCGTCGAGGCGTCGCACATCGTCGATCGCTTGCGTGCGTTCGATCTCGAGCAGATCGGGGTCGTCGTCCTCGTGGTCCCGGCGGAGGAGCGTGCGCGCCGCGTCGAGCGCGTGCGACAGCCGGACGCGATAGAGCTTCTGCAGCCCCTTCAGCCGCGTGTGGTGTGCGAGCATCGCGTGGAGCAGCTCGGGATCGCGCCGGAAGACGTCCTCGGCGCGCTCGAAGAGCCGCAGGTTCGTCATCGGATCGCCGAGGTGCTCGGCGAGCTCGCCGTCCTCGGATTCGCGCTCCTCCCAACCGGCGGTGATCGCCGCGATGCGCGCGCGCTTGCCGGCATCGATGCGCGCGACTTCACGCGTGGCGGTACGCACTGTGGGCTCGCGCCGCTGGGGCCCGAGCACGACGACGTCGGCGGGGAACATCAGCTGGCGATGATCCGGAAGTCGTTTGCCAGGCGGTCCGCGATCTCGGACGTGACCTCGAGGTTCGGGTGCCGGACGACGAGCCAGCCGTCGCCGACGACGCTCGACTTCCAATCGCGACGCGGACTGCCGACGGGCGTGAGGTCGATCACCGGGATGTGCTCGCCGTGCTCGGTCAGGATCGCGTCGAGCCCTTCATAGCGCCGCACGATGCCCTCGCCCTGCGCGCGCTTGAAGACGACCGCGGCGTTGTACTTCTTCGACGTCTCCTGCGAGAGCCGGCCGTGGCACACGGCCTCGGCCCAGCCGCGGAACAGGTCGATGTCGCAGGAGTAGTTCATCGCGTGCACGAGCCGCGCGCCGGGCGGCCGCGCGCCGATCTCGCCGAACACGGCCTCGCCGCTCGGCGTGAGGAACCACTCCATGTGCGTGAAGCCGGTGCGGAATCCGAGCGCCTGCAGCACCTTCTCGCCGAGCTCGCGCCCCTTCTTCACGTCCGGCACGTCCGTGTCGCGCAGCGAGATCGCCTGCGAGCTGACCCACGGGTTGAGTCGCGCGACGAGCGGCTTGGGCCGGTACCACGCGACGTTGTGGAACAGGATCTCGCCGTTCGCACACACCGTGTCGTAGGTCAGCTCCTCGCCCTCGATGTACTCCTCGATGCTGACCTCGGGCACGTGACGCGTCAGTTCGATCGCTTCGTCGAGCTCGCCCGCATCCCGAATCGGATAGGTGTCGGCCGAGCCGGCGCCGGCGATCGGCTTGATGATCATCGGGTAACCGATGCGCTCGGCGGCGTCGCGCACTTCCTGGGTCGTGCGCGCGCGGAAGTGATGCGGGGTGCGCACGCCGGCGGCGTCGAGCACCTGCTTCATCGTCTCCTTGTCGCGGAACGCGGTCGCCTGCTCGACGTCCATGCCGGGCACGCCGAGCGCACCGCGCAACTTGGCGGCGAGCACGACTCCGGGCTCCCACTGGCACTCGACGTGATCGATCGACTTGCCGCGCAGCCAGTCGTGGACGGCGCGCACGGTCGCGTCCTCGTCGAGCAGGCTGCGGACGGTGAGGTAGTCCGAGAGGTGCTCGCGCGCCTCGCGCGGCAGCGTCGCTTTCGGCCCGTCGCCGACGCCGAAAACCGTCGCGCCGACCTCGGCCAAGCCGCGCGTGAAGAGCGGCATCTCGGCGGGGAATCCGGGGGCAATGAGGATGACGTTCATCGTGGGGGGACGATCGCGATCATAACGGACGGGCGAACCGGCGACGACGCGCGGCCGCGCGGAACCGCGTCAGGCGAGCTCGATCCGAATGAGCTCGAGCACGCGCGCGAGCCCGGCCTCGACGGTTTCGGTCTCGGAATGGCGCAGGATCACGAATCCCTCGCCTTCGTAGTCCTTCGCGGCGGCGGAGCCGAGCGCCGGAATCTTCGCGTCGACGACGAGGTCGCCGAGCTCCGCTCGCGCTTCCTTGATACCGACCACGCGCGACACCTTGGCGCCGGCGCGCGTGTCGCCCTGGCCGCGCAGGAACACGGCGCCGACCGCGTGCGTGCGCGCCGGAGGCTCGAACTCCTCGAGGATCATCAGGCGCGCCCAGGCGGCGTAGAAGTCGCGGTCGTGCGCATAGGAAAGCAGCGTCGTGAACTGCGCGCCCGGCGGACGCGCGGCCACCTCGGACACGGCGATCGAGCCGTCGGCGCGGCGAAACCACTCCATGTGCGTCAGCCCGGTCACCATGCCGAGCGCGTCGAGCGCGCGCGGCCCGACGTCGTAGATGTCGGCGTACGCGTCGCCCTCGATGTGCCTCGGCAGCACGACGCACCACTGGATCCACGGGTTCTCCATGACCTCGAGCGGCGTCGGCGTGTACTTCGAAATCGAGTGGAAGACGTGGCGTCCGCCGACGCTGATCGAGTCGAACGAGTGCTCCTTGCCCCGGATGAATTCTTCGAGCAAGAGCGGCTCGGCCGCGGACGGCGGCAGGGTGCGCAGGTAGCCGGCGAGCTGTTCCACCGTCTCGACGCGCACCGTGTTGCGCGCGCCCGCGCCGGCGGGTGGCTTCGCGACGAGCGGGAGGACGCGCCCGGCGAACTCGAGCGCGCTCTCGACGGACGTGGCGACGAAGTGTCGCGCGCACGGAATCCCGGCCGCGCGCAGTGCGTCCTTCATCACCGACTTGTCGCGGAAGTTCGTCGCCTCGCGGGTGTCCATGCCGCGGATCGACAGCCGCTCGCGCACCTGGGCCAGGGGCCCTTGCAGCTGCTCCAAAACGCCGATCAGGCCGTCGACGCGGCCATTCGCGACCTGGCGAGCGAGCGAGCGCACGCCGTCCGTCAGTTCGTCCGCGTCCAGCGGATCCTTCATGCGCTCGAAGCCGGCCAAGCGATCGCCGAGCTCGTCGGCGAAGCGCTTGCGCGGTTCGCGCGACAGCACCGACAGGCGCACGCCAGGCACCTTCGCGGCGGCGCGCACGAAGCGCATGGTCGTCGTCATCGCGTACGGTGCGACGAAGATCACGTGCTTCTCTCGCGCGGACGGCATGCGGCAGATTCTACCGCTCATCGTTGGCGTTTTCCTCAAACGGTGCTCTGATGGCCGGCAGCGACATGACCTCCGAAGCGTTGAAGATTCTCGTCGTCTCGTCCGAGATCACGCCGTTCGCGAAGACCGGTGGCCTGGCCGATGTCGCCGCGGCGATCTCGCGCTATCTCGGTCGTGAAGGTCACGACGTGCGGCTGATGATGCCGCTGTACCGACGCGTCTCGGAAGGCGGTTGGGCCCTCGAGCCGCACGAGCACTTGCGCGACGTGCAGCTCGAATTCGGCGGACGTTCGTTCGCGTTCTCCGTGAAGACCGCGGCGCTGCCGGACAGCGATGTGCGCGTCATGCTGCTCGATTGTCCCGAGCTGTACGACCGCGACGGGCCGTACACGTCGGACGCCGACGAGCACCTGCGCTTCGCACTCCTCTCGCGCGCGTGCCTGACGATGTGCCAGTGGACCGGCTGGGCGCCCGACATCGTGCATTGCAACGACTGGCATACCGCGCTGACGCCGCTCTACCTGAAGGCGGGCTACGATTGGGACGCGCTGTTCGCGCGCACGAAGACCGTCCTCACGATCCACAACATCGGCTACCAGGGCGTGTTCCCGGCGGACACGGCCGATGCGCTGGGTCTCGCCGATCACCGCGGACTCCTCCACCAAGACAGCCTCGCCGCGGGCAAGATCAACTTCCTCGAGACCGGGATCCTGTACGCGGACGCGCTGACGACGGTCAGCGAGACCTACGCGCGCGAGATCCAGACGGCGGAGTATGGAATGGGGCTCGAGGGGCTGCTCCAGGCGCGCGCCGAGTCGCTCGTCGGAATCGTCAACGGTGTGGACTACGGCGAGTGGGATCCCTCGATCGACACGCTGATCGCGCGCCAGTTCGGACCGGGCGACCGCGAAGGCAAGCGCGCGAACAAGGCGGCGCTGCTCGACGAGTTCGGGCTCGACGTCGCGTCGGACGCGCCGATCTTCGGCGTGATCTCGCGGTTGACGTCGCAGAAGGGCTTCGAGCTCCTGCCCGACATCCTGCCCGTGCTGCTGCGCGAGTACGACATGCACTTCATCGCGCTCGGCAGCGGCGACGAGAAGTACGAGCGCTACTTCCAATGGCTGCGCGACCAGTTCCCCAATCGCGTCGGGTTCTACCGCGGCTACAACAACCGCCTGTCGCACCTGATCGAGGCCGGCAGCGACGCGTTCGTCATGCCGTCGCGCTACGAGCCGTGCGGGCTCAACCAGATGTACAGCCTGCGGTACGGCACCGTTCCGATCGTGCGCCGCGTCGGCGGCTTGGCGGACACGGTGCAGGACTACGACCCGGTCACGGGCGAGGGCACCGGCTTCGTCTTCGACGACTTCCATTCGCAGGCGTTGCTGCACGCGATGCGGCGCGCGCTCGCGTGCTATCGCGACCGGCACGCGTGGCTGCGACTCTCCGAGCGCGGCATGCGCCAGGACTTCTCCTGGGAGCGCCAAGGCCGCCACTACGTCGACCTCTACAGGCGCCTGCTCGGCTGAGCACGCGCGGCTCCCATGCACGTTCTCTTCGTCGAACCCGCGTTTCCCATGAACCAGCGGGAGTTCGTTCGAGCGCTCAGCGCGACGGGCGCGCGCGTGACCGCGATCGGCGAGTCGTCGGTCGAAGCGCTCGGCAGTGAGCTCAAGTCGAGGCTCCACGGCTACGAACGCGTCCCGTCGGTAACGAACGAGGGCGCGCTACGCGACGCGGTCGAGCGCGTGCAGGCGCGCGAATGGGTCGATCGCCTCGAGTCCACGGTCGAGGCGCACACGCTGCCCGTCGCGCACGTGCGCGAGGCTTGCTCGATCCCCGGCATCTCCGCGAAGACCGCGTTCCTGTGCCGCGACAAGCCGGCGATGAAGGAAGCGCTGCGCGAAGCGGGCGTGCCGTGCGCGCAGTCGACGGGCGCGAGCTCGGCCGACGAAGTGCGCGCCTTCGCGAACGACGTCGGTTACCCGCTGATCCTCAAGCCGCGCGATTCGGCGGGCGCGTCCGGCACGTATCGCGTCGATGACGACGAGGGGCTCGAGCGCGCGATGAAAGAGTGCGGGGTCGACCGCGGCGCGCCGACCGCGGTCGAGGAGTTCGTCGAGGGACACGAGGGCTTCTACGACACGATCTCGGTCGAGGGCACGGTCGTGCACGAGTTCGTGTCGCACTACTACCCGGGTGTGCTCGAGGCCATGCGCACGCGCTGGATCAGCCCGCAGATCGTCGCGACGAACCGCGTCGACGCGCCCGAGTACGACGAGGTCAAGGAGATGGGGAAGAAGGTGATCGACGCGCTCGGCATCACGACCAGCGCGACGCACATGGAGTGGTTCTTCGGCCCGAAGGGACTGCGCTTCTCCGAGATCGGCTGCCGTCCGCCCGGCGTGCGCGTGTGGGACCTCTACGGCGCCGGCAACGACATGAACCTCTACGACGAGTGGTCGAAGGCGATCGTCCACGGCGCGACGGACGTGCGCTGCTCGCGTCGGCTCGCGACGGGCATGATCGCGCTGCGTCCCGACGGCGACGGACAGATCGCGGGCTACGAGGGGCTCGACGAGATCGGCAGGAAGTACGGCGACTCGATCATCGACCGGCACTTGCCGCCGCCCGGCTCGCCGACCGCGCCGGTCGAGGGCGGGTACATGGCCAACGCGTGGATGCGCCTCGCGCACCCCGACTACGACGAGCTGCGCCGTATCATGGACGAGGTCGGCGAGACGGTTCGCGTCCGCGCGCACTAGCCCGGATCCTTCATGACGCTTCACCGAGATCGACGCAGCTACGCGCCACCTCAGCACTTCCCTCCCTCACCGGGTTCGACGACCCGTCCAGGTCGCCCGCACGCGCTTCGGTCGCGAAGCGCTGATCTGGCGCGCATCTGCGTCGATCTCGGCAAAGCCTCATGAAGAACCCGGGCTAGTGCACGCCGCCCCGTCCGTAGTCTTCGCCACGAATGATGTTCGACCCTCGAAGCCTGGCCCTCGCGTTCGCACTCATCACCAGCACGGCGTTCGCGCAGTCCGCGGACGACGAGTTCGGGGGTGCGCCGCCGAGCGCGGTCTTCGAGCTCGCGGGCGACGTGCCGACGGTCGCGCTCGAGCTCCAGGGCGACGAGCCGTACTTCGTCGACCTGTCCGCGCGCGACGGATTGGGCTTGGACTCGGGCGGCCTGTGGACCGAGCTCGAGAACGGCGGCCGCGTGTGGCGCGCGCGCCTCGAGGTGCCCGGAGCCTCGTCGTTGCTGCTCACGTTCTCGCACTTCCAGGTCGCGGAGCGCGCCGCGCTCTTCCTCTATGACGACGACCGCACGCAAGTGCGTGGCGCGTACGGCCAGCTGAACCAGCGCCGCGACGGTTCGTGCGTGACCGGCGTCATGCACGGCGACGCGGTGACGATCGAGTTCTACGAGCCGGCCGAACAGGAGCGCCGCACCGCGCTGCGGCTCGCCGGCGTGCTCGTTCACGCGGGTGCCGCGGTCGACCTCGCGCTGCAGGACGCGCCGCTGCCGTCGCGCGTCAAGCCGGCCTCGTCGTGCAACGTCGACGTGGCGTGCGAGGAGGGCGCCGGTTGGGAGCGCACGTCACGCTCGGTCGTCGCCATCACCGCGATCGACCAGCTCTGCACCGGCGTGTTGCTCAACAACACCGCCCAGGACGGGACGCCGTACGTCTTGACCGCCGAGCACTGCGGCAACCTCACGAGCGCGTCGTTCCGCTTCAACTGGAAGCACGCCGAGTGCAATGAGGCGCGCGTCGAGCGACCGTCCGACTACATCGGCGGCTCGACGCTGATCGCCAAGGACGACATCCTCGACTTCCAGCTCGTGCGCTTGAACGCGATCCCGCCGCCCGAGTTCGACGTCGTGTACGCCGGCTGGGACCGCTCGGGCGCGCGGGCGAAGGGCGTCTCGGCGCTCCACCACCCGGGCGGCGACGTGATGAAGATCAGCGTCGACGAGCACGCGCCACGGCGCGAGTCGACCTTCTGGAAGATCCTGCGCTGGGAAGTGGGGATCACGGAGAACGGCTCGTCGGGTTGCCCGCTCTTCGACTCGAAGCAGCGCGTGATCGGCAAGCTCAAGGGGGGGCCGGCGCGTTGCGATCGACCGGAGGGCGACCTGTTCGGTCGCTTCGAGATGGACGCGCTCGTCATCGGCGAGTTCCTCGACCCGCTCGGTACGGGCGTGGCGACGCTCGACGCGTTCGATCCGAGCGCGACGCCGATTCGGTTCGAGCTGCAGGCGGCCGAGCTCGATGCGGAACGCGCGACGACGCTCGTCCTGACCGGCACCGGGCTCGGCCCCGACATCGGGGTCGCGGTCGACGGCGAGGTCGTGCAGCCGCGCGACGTGCGCTGGGTCACCAACCGGCGCCTCGAGGTCGACCTGACCGAGCGCGCGTCCGCGGCGCACTCGGTCACGTTGACGCTCGGTACGAAGACGGAGTCGCTCGAGATCGGCGGCGAGGCGCTCCCGCGCGTGCTGTTCCTGACGCACTCGGCCGGCTTCGTGCACGACGTGGTCCGCCGGCCCGAGGACGGCTCGCTCGCCCACGCCGAGCGCTGCCTCACCGAAGCCGCGGCCGGGCGCTTCGAGGTCGTGTGCTCGCAGGACTGCGCGGACATCTCGGCCGAGAACCTCGCGGACTTCGACGCGGTGCTCTTCTACACGACCGGCGAGCTGCCGATCTCGCCCGAGGGGCGCGACGCGCTCATCGAATGGGTGAACGCGGGCGGCGCCTTCGCGGGCGCGCACTCCGCGACGGACACGCTCTACGAGTACGCGCCCTACATCGAGATGATCGGCGGCGCGTTCGACGGGCATCCGTGGCACGAGGAGGTCACGCTCCAGAACGAACAGCCCGCGCACCCTGCGACCGCGCACCTCGGCCGCGCCTGGGCGATCAAGGACGAGATCTACCAGTTCCGCGCGTTCCAACGCGACCCGACGCGCGTGCTGCTGTCGCTCACGCACGACTCGGTCGACATCGCGCTCGGGAAGCGCGAGGACCGCGACTACGCGAATACGTGGACGCGCGACTGGGGCAAGGGGCGCGTGTTCTACACGGCGCTCGGGCATCGGCCGGAGGTGTGGGAGAACTTGGCGTTCCTCGAGCACCTGCTCGGGGGCATCACGTGGGCGATCGACGGGCCGGATCTGCCTGCGACCGCTCCGGAAGACGCGGTGATGCTCTTCGGCGCGGACGCCGGTTCGTTGATCGACGGTGCGGGCTGGAAGCTGGACGAAGGCGGTGCGCTGGTGCGCGGCTCTGGCGACATCTTCTCGGGCGACTTCGACTCGGCCTTCCTGCACGCGGAGTTCGTCCTCGACGCGCCGGTCGAAGGCGAGCTTCGAAGCGGCCTCCGTCTCTGCGGTGAGTTCGAGGTGCCACTCGATGCCGAGGTCGCTCGCGAACCCGGGCGGTGGCAATCGCTCGATGTCGTGTTTCGAGCGGTGTCCGAGTCCGCGGATGGCGCGCGCGTTCCCGCGCGGATGACCGTGTGGCTGAACGGTCGCCAGATCTTCGACGGAGACGCGCACGCGGCGGGGGCCGGTTGGACGGCTGATGCGCCCGCGGTCCTACTCGGCGGCGCGCCCGACCGGCGCTACCGCAACATTTGGATGCTCGAGCGCGCGGCTCACTGATCCGCGAGCCGCATCGTCAGCTCGCGCATCGTCGCCAGGTGGTGGTCGTCGTGGTCGGCCTGGAACACGCACATGTCGACGACGCGCATCGGCATCTCGAGCCGCGGGTGCAGCGCTTTCCGATCGAACACGTCGGGCTCGAGCGCGTCGAGCCGCGCGAGCAGCGCCGTGCGGGCCGCACGGAACGCCGTGAGGATCTCGCCGATCGGGCGCTTGTCGTGGTGCGCCTCGTCCGTGGCGCGGTTCGACATGTCGGCGGCGGTCAAGCGCTCGGCGCCGGCGAGGAAGTCGTCGAGTCGCGTGCGCGGCAGCACCTCGAGGTCGAACAGGTGTCCGGCGTGGAGTTGGATCGACCACGCGTCGCCCGCGCGGTGCGTCAGCGTCGCGGTGTCGAGCCCGTCCACCGCCTCCTCGAGCCGCGCCGGCGTGCCGCGCAAACGCTCGAGGATCGACGGGTAGACGTCGGTCGGAAAGTCGAACTGCCAGGTGCGGTCGGTCCAGCGCATGGAAGCCATGGAAGCCTCTCCGTCAGGGGGTCTCGATCGGTTGGATCCAGATGTTTCGGAAGCGGACCGTCGTATCGTCTTCGACGTTGTGCGCGCCGTGGTGCTGGAGGCCGACGAAGCCCGTCTTCGCGCGCTCCGCGAACTTCGGCGTCGCGTCGAGCGCGAGCGTGTCGACGTCGTAGAGCGTGCGCCCGTTGAGCGCGACGGCGAGCCGCGAACCCTGGTACAGGATCTCGTAGCTGTTCCACTCGCCGACCGGGCGCAGCGCCGCGCGGTCGGGGTTGGGCACGGCGCCGTACAGGCTGCCCGAGAACTGGTACGGCTGCAGCGTCGTCCCGGTCACGTCCTCCCAATGGAAGTCGTCGAGGATCTGCACCTCGCACCCGGAGTACGCCGGGTCCGTTCCGTCGCGCGCGCCGCGCAGGAACACGCCGCTGTTCGCCATCCTCGAGAGCTGGAAGTCGAGCCGCAGCCGGAAGTCGGTGAAGTCCTCGCGCGTCATCAGCTGCCCGCCGCCGCCGGTCGCGCGGAACGCGAGCGTGTCTCCCTCGACGTCGTAGCGCTCGCCCTCACCCGCGACCTCCCACGCGTCGAGGTCGCCGTCGTTCCCGAGGAAGAGCGCGCGCCAGCCGTCTTCGCGCTCGCTCAACGGCGTCTCGCCGAACAGCGGCAACTCGCGCAGTCGAATGCCGCGGAAGCGTGCCGCGCCGAAGTCGTCGCGCGCCCCGTGCACCTGGAGTCCGATCAAACCCGTCGGCGCGAAGCCCGGCGTGCCGGCGGGGATCTGGTGGTCGACGAGGAGCTCACCGTTCAGCCAGCACTCGATGTGCATGTCGAAGCCGGTGCAGCGCACGCGGATGTGGTTCCACTCGTCGCGGCGGAAGCGCTCGATGCCCGCCTCGTTGTGCTCGAGGAACCCGTCGGCGTAGATCGCACCGACCTCGCCGTCCGGCCGATAGTCGAGCGTGATCTGCGCGCCCTTCCCCTCGGGCGCCATGCGCAGGAACACGCCCGAATCGAACGGGTAGTCGATCTTCGTCTCGAACTCGAATTCGAACGCCGCGTACGCGCGCTCGGTGTAGAGCAGTCCGCCCGCGCCACCGGGACCCTGGCGCCCGACGATCGTGCCGTCCTCCACGGTCCAGGACGCGTGCCCGTCGTAGCGCCCGCCGGTCGTCGTCCACCCGGAGAGGGTCTCGCCGTCGAACAGCTGCGTCCAGCGCGCGTCGCCGTCCTGCGCGGACGCACTGGACGCCGCGAGCGCCAGCATCAGGGAGATCGATCCAAGGCCCAGGGAGTGTCGCATCCGGCCACGATAGCGCCGCGAGCGCGATCCTTCGAGCCGCGGCGCCGGGGGCGTAAGCTGGGGCGGCACAGCGCGCGGGAGGAATCGCGATGGAACACGGAATCGACAGGCGGCGTTTGATCGAGGCGGGGGGCGCGGTGCTCCTGGGTGCGGGCTTGAGCGGCAACGCGCGCGCGCGTCCGGCCGTGTTCGCGCCCGTCGCGCGCGAGCGCAACATCAAGAAGGCGCTCAAGATCGGAATGATCGGCGGCGACGGCTCGCTCGCCGACAAGTTCAAGCTCGTCGCCGACCTCGGCTTCGATGGCGTCGAGATGGACAGCCCGAACGAGCTCGCGCTCGACGACGTCCTCGCGGCGAAGGAAGCCAGCGGGCTCGAGATCCCGGGCGTCGTCGATTCGGTGCACTGGCGCTCGACGCTCGGCGACCTCGATCCGGAGGTGCGCGCGAAGGGTGTTGCCGGACTCGAAACCGCGCTGCGCGATGCGAGTGCGTACGGCGCGTCGACCGCGCTGCTCGTCCCCGCCGTCGTCAACAAGGGCATCTCGTACCAGGACGCGTACGAGCGCTCGCAGGCGGAGATCAAGAAGGTCCTCCCGCTCGCCGAAGAGCTCGGCGTCTCGATCGCGATCGAGAACGTGTGGAACCAGTTCCTGCTCAGCCCGCTCGAGGCCGCGCGTTACGTCGACGAGTTCGAGAGCGACCGCGTCGGCTGGTTCATGGATGTGGGGAACGTCGTCAACTACGGCTGGCCCGAGCAGTGGATCGAGATCCTCGGCGCGCGCGTCCTCAAGCTCGACTTCAAAGAGTTCAGTCGCTCGAAGCGCGACAACGAGGGGCTTTGGAAGGGCTTCTGCGAGCTGGGCGAAGGCGACTGCGATTGGCCTGCCGTCATGGCGGCGGTCGACGCGATCGGCTACGAAGGCTGGGCCTCGGCCGAGGTGCAAGGCGGCGACGCGACGCGTCTGCGCGCGATCAGCGCGTGGATGGACACGATCCTCGCTTCGTAGCGCCTTTGCCGAGGGGCAAGGCGAAAGAAATGGAATGATGGTCAACCGGCTTTCGGCGGACCTTGCTACAGAAGACGTGGGCTCCCGGTTGCATGAACAGCATCTCGCACACACGCAGCCGAGCAGTCGTCGCCTCGGGCTTGCTCGTGTCCGTCGCGTGTGTCGTGGCGCTGTTCGTCCTGAAGCGCGGTAGCGAGGCTCCCGCCCCCGAGCTTCCGCGCGGGCGACCCGATGCCGTCCGCACGGCTGCGGCCGCGCCCGCGCCGCATGCGTCGACCAGCGCGTCCGGCCGCACCGCGGGCGAGGAACCCGGTGCCGCGGAGGAGTCCGGCGCGTCGGCGGAGGAAGGTCCGCTCGCCGAAGCCGAGCGCGAACTCGCGTCCCAGGTCGATCGCTCGCTGGACGGCGAGCTCTACGTCAACGAGCTGCTGGACCAGGTCCTGCGCTACGCCGAGCTTCCGATCTCCGAGCGCGTCGACTTCGACTATGAGGAACACGACGAGATTCCGTATCGCCTGCTCGGAACTCCGGACGGAACGGACGCGCACTTCCTCGTCGGAATGCAACCGTTCGAGCGTGACGGCGAAGAGTGGCGCTACGTCCAGTTGGAGATCCAACTGGGGAGCGGCGAGTTCGAGTACGAACGCGGGGCGATGCGCGAGGGGCCGCGCGTCCACCTGAGCTTGGACTACAACGCCGACGGGCCCGGCTCTCTGTCCCTGATGACGGAGCGCTACGTGGCGCCCCACGAGTCCCGGCAAGAGGGAATCGATGCGTACAGCGGTGTGTTCACGAGCGGAGCACGCTTCAGCGTGAACCTCGCCTCGCCGTCGGATGCCCGTGCCGAGACGTACGGCCTCGTCGACGGGAACTACACGCTTGCGGGCGAGGAGTTCCCCGGTGCGCGACCGTTGTACGGCGATCTCGATGTGGACGTGGAGCGCGTGAGGGCGCTCCACGCAAGGCTGCTCGAGCTGCTCGAGTACGCGAAGTCGGGTCGGTCCGACTAGCCCCGACCCACGCTAGCCGCGGATATGCGCGAAGAAGCGCTGCGCCTTGCTCGGTGCCGCGCTCCACTCGATGCCCGCATCGGCGAGCAAGGTCGTGAGCGCCTCGAGCGCCGCCTTGCGGTCCACGCTGGCGTCGAGCTCGACTTCGATTTCGTGGTCGATGCGTTCGCCGAACGTCGTGCGGTCGAGCTCGAAGACGAGCGGGACGTCGCGCTCGCCGATCGCGAGCGGGACCGAAAGCCGCGTGCGTCGATTCTCGAAACGACCGACGTAGTGCAGCTCCTGCTCGCCCAACGCGGCGTCGAGCATCGCGAGCGCCGCGGGGTTGGTCTCGACCAGGCGCTTCGCCAGCGCCTGGCGCGGTGAGAACGAACCGCGCAAGACGTCGAGCGCGTCGTTCGGACCGAGGCGCGCCTCTTCCTCGAGGCGCTCGGTCAGCACTTCGTCTTCGCGCTGCGCCGGTCCCTTCAGGGAGAGGACGTAGCGACCCGCCTCTTCGCGCAAACGCAGAGCGATGCGCCGCTCGAGCAGCCGGAAGGTCTGCGTGTCGAAGAAGTGGTTCACCTGCAGGACGCTGCTGTGGAACTCGCGCGCCGGCAGGTCGAGGTGACGGATCAGCACGTCGAACGCCGCCTCGCCGTCGACGGCGAACTTCAACTCGATTTCAGTCGTCATGTTCGTGTCCTTGCGTGGTTCCGGCGGGGGACAGGACGGCCGGTCCGGCGTTGCGCCAAGCGTCGCTCGCCGTGACTACCATACGGAAACCGCGCGCCCCGCGGCGCACGCGTCCGCGCACGAACAGGTAGTTTTGCGCGAGCTCGTGCGAGGCGCGCTCGAGTCGCCCTTCGAGTTCGGCGTCGCGCGAGTCGGCGGGGATCACGACGCGCAGGGCACGCCGCGGATCGACGGACGCGAAGCGCACGGTCAGCGCTCCGTCGTCCTCTTCGTAGAAGCGCTCGATCTCTCCAAAGGCGTCCATGCGAAGGGAGTCATCGGTCGAACAGCGCTCGAGAGCCAAGGCGAGTTGCTCGGGATCTTCCGCGGCGACCACGTCGTCGTCGGCTGCGCGTCGCCGTCGAAAGGCCTCGACCGCCTCGGCGCGCGCCTCCCACCAGGGCAGGAGCACGTCGTAGCGGCGGTGGGCAGCTCCGGTGGGCGCATCGCGGCTCCAGATTCCGAGCCCCTCGGCGCGCGCCGCCGCCTGCGCCCGCACGAAGTCGTCGTGCAGCAGCGTGTCCCGCCCGTACTTCACGAAGTAGGGGCTGAGCCCGCGCCGCACGAGCAGCAGCCCGAGGTTGCGCCCGTCCTCGAGCTCCACATGGCAGAGCAGGCGCCCGAACGCGTCCCGCCGCGGCCCCTCGCTCGGAAAGACGAGCCGCACGCGCGCCACCCCATCGACCGCGGTCCCGTCCAGCAGCGCCCGCGTCCACAACGCCGTCTCCTCACCGAGCACCGTCTCCGGCTTGGTCGTCGAGCGTGTCGGGCGCCCCGAGATCTTCTCCTCGGTGTCGACCGACAGGACCCGCAGCTTCTCGAGCTGCCCGCCGCGCTCGACCCACAGCGTGTCCCCGTCGACGACGCGCGTCACCGGCACGAGCGACTCCTGGGCGAGCGACGTGAGGGCGAGCACGATGCTCGCGACGAGCAGGATTCGGATCGGGACGGATTGCATCGAGGCTTGGACCGCGGAACGGCGCCGCAGGTTGCACGGCTTGTGCGATTTTCCTGCGTCCGGGGGTGGGGGAGCGTGCGCGGGCGTGACGATTGGACGCGCGGTGCTCCGCCCCGCTGCACGGCATGCGCCGCATCGCGGCGCGCCGTGCGGACGCACGCGCAACCGGCCGGCCGCGCTCCGGTGACGAGTCCCCGAACGCCACCTTGGCCGTTTCGGAAACCGTAGCGGCTGCCGTGTAGTCCCCTGGCTCCTTGCGAGCCGCGGCACGCGAGCGAAGCGAGCCTGGGAAGTGCCGGAGACGCACAAGTGCCGTTGCGCCAGCGGCCAGCCCATACGGGAGCGCGGGCGCTCAGGCGAAGCCTGGCGCGTGGTGTGGGAGCACGGCGCGCGGCTCGTTGGCGCGCAGATGCGCGGGTGCTTCGACTCGGAGCGACACACCGGACCTGCGCACGGTGGGGTCCGCGGCGCACGCGGGCTTCGCCCGGCGTGGGTGCTCCCGCGCTCTTCGCCGACCGCACCCCGCGCGGGCGTGACCGCCCGCGCGCGCGCTCCCATGGCGGGGTACTCCCGTGCCACGCGCCAGGCTTCGCCTGAGCGCCCGCGCTCGCGGATGGGTTGGTCGCTGGCGCAACGGCGTGTGTCGGTCTCCGGCACTTCCACCGGCGGCAACGCTCGGTTCGGGGACTCGAGCACGTCTCCACCGTTTAACGCGCGGCGCTAACGCGCCGCTGCAACACAGGCTCGCTGCGCTCGCGTGTTGCGAGCCGCGGGCGCGACCGCTTCACGCGCGGGGCTTCGCCCCGCTGCACGGCATGCGCCGCTTCGCGGCGCGCCGTGCGGACGCGCGCGCAACCGCCCGCGCGCGCGCCGCCGTGTGTGGGGCTCGCGTCGCGCCGGCCGCAGGCGCTACCGTCCGCGCGCGCGCTACCAGGCGGGGTGCTCCCGTACCACGCGCCAGGCTTCGCCTGAGCGCGCGCGCTCCCGCATGGGCTGGTCG
>JAJDEV010000215.1 GCA_029259605.1 Planctomycetota bacterium
CGCCATCGTCGGAGGGTGATGGATCCGTGCTGGCAAGGCGCGCTGACGACGCGCATTGGTGGAACCTCGGAGGAAGCGGAACGCAGGCAGCGCGGATCCAGCGCCCTCCGACGATGGCGTGAGTTTCACCACGGGCTGCTAGCCCGGATGATTCATGACGCTTCACCGAGATCGACACAGCTACGCGCCAGATCAGCACTTCCCTCCCTCACCGGGTTCGACGACCCGTCAAGGTCGCCTCCACGCGCTTCGGTCGCGAAGCGCTGATCTGACGCACATCCGCGTCGATCTCGGCAGAGCCTCATGAATAACCCGGGCTAGATCGTGACCCCGTGCGTCGTGAACACGTGCTGGGGGAAGATCGCTCCGAGATCGGTCGCGCCCATGCGGCGCTCGAGGATCTCGCCGAGAACGTCGCGGTAGTCGATCGTGATCGCGACGGCGCCGTCGTCGAGCTGCGCGGGAGCCAGGCCCGGCCAGTTCGCGATCACCTGCCCGCCGTTGATGCCACCTCCCATCACGAGCATCGCGTTGCCGTGCCCGTGGTCCACGCCCGCGCTCGAGTTTTCGGCCACGCGGCGTCCGAACTCCGACACACAGGCGAGGGTCACGTCGTTGAGCATGGACGCCATGTCGATGTAGAACGCCTCGAGTCCGCGCGTCAGGTCGTCGAGCATCGCGGCCATCGTTCCATCGAGCGGTCCCAGCTGCGCGTGCAGGTCCCAACCGCCGTAGTCGATCGTGATCGCCTCGACGCCGACGTTCGCCTTGATGAGCGTCGCGGTCGAGCGCAGTTGATCACCGAAGCGCGAGTTCGGGTACTGCGCGCCCCCCGCGGGGACGTAGCCGGCGAAATCGATCTGGCTCATGAGGTCGATCGAATCGAACGTGCGCAGTGCGGTCGGCCCGACCGGCGGACTCTCGCCTGCGAACATGTCCGTCAGCAGGGCGACTCGCTCGACGGCGGACGACGGATCGCCGGGGAAGAGGAAGCTGCCCATGTTCGGGATCGGCAGCGCGTTCGGTGCACCGGCCAGCGTCTGCGGCAGGATGTCGTCGGCTCCGACCGCGCGTAGCAGCGCCGACGACGTCGCCCCCACTTGGATCAGATGACGCGCGAGCCAACCGTTCGTGACCGTGCCCGGCGGCAGTCCCGATTCGCCGAACTCCATCTTCGTGAACGCATCGAAGTGCGAGCGCGTCGGATCGACGGAACCGGACGCGTGGACGATCGCGAGGTGGCCGGATTGATACGGAGTCAGGAGCGGCGCGGCCGCGGGTGCGAGCCCGAAGAAGCCGTCGAGATCCAACGCTCCGTTCACCTGACCGGGCGGCGGAACCGCCAGCGTCGGGCGCGCCGCGTAGTAGTCGGGATCCCCGTGCGGGACGACGGTCGTGAGGCCGTCCATCGCGCCGCGCAGGAAGACCTGCACGAACACGTCGCGCTGCGCGCGCTTCTCGCCCGGTCGCACGAGCTTCTGCACCTGGGCGCCCGCCCCGCTCCCGATCGCCGCCGCCGCGGCCAGTGCGGAAGAACCGTGGAGCATCTTGCGGCGTGAGAATCTCTGCGTCTTCTTCGCGCGCGTCTGGCGGATGGAGTTCGTCATCGGATCATTCCTCGTTGTGCGTCGCATCACTCAATACCACTGATAGCCGGGCGCGGACGCGGCTAACGCGATCCCCTCGAACACCTCGGGCCAGATCAACGTTCCGCGTGCATCGAAGAACGCCTGCACGCGGACGACCTCGCCCGGCGCCAGCGCACGGCCGAGGATGCGCCTGTTGATCCGCGTCGCGATGCCCTCCGCCTCGAAGTCTCCGAGCAATCCGATGACGTCGCCGAGCGCGACCTGGACACCGGGAATGGCACCGGACATGAGGTTGCTCACGAACGTCCAGCGCGGGAGGATCGAGTTGCCCCACACGTGGACGGAATCGGGGTACCCGTTCGGCGGGTGCCAGTCGAAGGGCGAATGCCCCATCAGCGCGAGGTAGTAGGTCAGGAAGATCGGGTCGTAGACCTCGGCGTCGAGCCCACGCAGGATCGAGGTCACGAAGTGGAACGGACGGCGGAACTTGGGAGCGAGCGCCGGCGACGCGCCGACCACGTTGTCCTCCGCGAGGATGACGCGGATCATCGCCTTGATGTCTCCGCCGGTGACGATGTACGTCTGCGTGACCGCATCGATGACTGCCTGCGGCGGGTTCTCGGACAGCAACCAGCGCGTCAGCTTGGTCGAGATGAAGCGCGCCGTGCTCGCGTGCCCGCTCAGGATCGAAAGCACCTGTTCGCCGCCGGCCTGGTACGAGTTGGCGGCGATGAAGTGGCCGAGAACGGACTTGAAGCCCGGGTCGTGGAACCCGGGTTCGAACCGAAAGCGCAGGTAGTCGGGAGACGCGGCGTCGAAGTTCAACGACCACCCGGTGAGGCAGCGCGCGACCTCCTTGACGTCTTGTTCGGTGAACCCGCCGCCGACCCCGAGTGTGTGGAGCTCCAGCAGCTCGCGCGCATAGTTCTCCTGCGCCGCACCGGCGAAGTTCAGCCAGTTGTCGAGGTAGTACATCATCGCGCCGCTGTGCGCGGAGGCAGAGAGCAGCTGCGGGAAGCTCGAGAGCGCGTACTGGCGCACGACGTCGCGATCGTCGTCCTGCTTGAAGGCCCACATGGGGTCCTTCTGGTGGTCGATGCTGAAGTGGTCGCTCCAGAACTCACACATCCGCTCGAACAACTGACGCTTGGAATGCACCGAGCGAACGATCGCCGCGCCCTTCAGCTCGTAATAGGGGATGTAGTTGTCGTCGGGATACGACTCGATCAGTTGCTTCGGGCTCATGCCGAGCGTCGGGAAGTTCACCAGGCGCGCGTCCATCTCGGAGTCGTCGATCGAAAGGTGATCGAGTTGTTCCTCGAGATACGCGTCGTACCCCATGGCCCGCGCCCGCTGGTACTCGCTCAGGCTGAAGCCCTGCGTGATGCGCTGCACGAGCGCCATGACGGAGTCCGAGGGCGCCGGCGTGCCGCCCGGCAACTTGCGCTGGGAAGCGCCGGAACTCGCACCGCGCGGGTCGAAGAACAAGCCGCGCCGACTGAGCCGCGCCGGATCGCGCCGCGCCGCCTGAACGGTGATGCCTGGAGGAAGCGACGGGGACGCGGGCCGGTTCAAGCGCGGGACGTGATCGAGCGACGGCGTTTGCGTGGTCATGGGAGTCCTCGAACGGGGGGCGGCGGACCACGGGTAGAGTCGCCCGGAGCGCGGGCGTGAAAGCTCGATGACGATTTTGTTCGCGCGCGCGGTTCCCCTCGCGGCGGAGCGCCGCTCACGGGCGCGTCTCCCTATACTTGCTGCGGATCCTTGCTGAGCGTCCACGTCGATCCGCCGCGCTCCACGTCCGGCGAGTTCGTCACCTTCTCGGTCACCGCGCTCGACAACGCCGATCCCTCGCCGGAGGTCACGTGCAATCCTCCGTCCGGGAGCTTCGTCCCGCGCGGCACGACGCTGGTCACGTGCACCGTGACGGACCGCTCGGGGAACGAGGCGACCGCGACCTTCCCGGTGATCGTTCGCCCGAAGGCGACGAGATCGACGCTGCGGTGGCCCCGTGGGGAGTTCCAGGGCTTGCTCTCCCGCGGGCGCGCTGCACTCGAGCTGGACCTGCGCCAGTCCCCGCCCCCGCACGGGTGACTGACTGACTGCATTGGCGTTGCGCCTCTCACCTCAGTTCCGGTCTCGCACGGCAACCGACGCCGGCTCGAGCCGGACTCCCTCGGAGAACCCCCAAACCGGAGCTCCGCCAAGGAAGACGCTAACCGTGTTTCAGCCCCGCGCGCTGTCCAGGCCTCGAGTTGAGCAAGGGCCGAGTCGTGGAATGCGCGTCCAGCGTCGCCGTCGAGCAACACCTAGCCCGGGTTCTTCATGAGGCTTTGCCGAGATCGACGCAGATGCGCGCCAGATCAGCGCTTCGCGACCGAAGCGCGTGGAGGCGACCTGGACGGGTCGTCGAACCCGGTGAGGGAGGGAAGTGCTGAGATGGCGCGTAGCTGCGTCGATCTCGGTGAAGCGTCATGAATCATCCGGGCTAG
>JAJDEV010000216.1 GCA_029259605.1 Planctomycetota bacterium
GACGCAGCTGCGCGCCATATCAACGCTTCCCTTCCTCACCGGGTTCGACGACCCGTCAAGGTCGCCTCCACGCGCTTCGGTCGCGAAGCGCTGATCTGACGCACATCCGCGTCGATCTCGGCAAAGCCTCATGAATAACCCGGGCTAGCGGACGACGAACGTCGTGAGCCCCTCGGGCTCGTGCTCGCGCACGACGATCCCGTCGACGCGCGCCGAGGTCGGACCGGTCGCGAGCCAGGACTGCATCCGATCGAGCGCGTCGCGTTCGGCTTCGATCCAGGCCTCGACGGTGCCGTCCGGCAGATTCCTGACCCAGCCGGTGACGCCGAGCTGCTCGGCTTGTTGCAGCGTCGACCAACGGAACGCGACGCCTTGGACGCGTCCCGAAACGACGATGCGGCGAGCGGCGGACGGCATGCGTCCAGAATAGCAAGCGCACCGAACGACAGCGCGAGCGCGAACCCGAGGGCTCGCGCTCGCGCACGTCGATTGCCGAGCGGTCTTCTCTACTCGATGACCGGCGCCCGGTTCTCGGGGCAGAAGCGCAGGCGCGTCACCGCACCCGAACCACCGAGGTTCAGGACGACACGGCGCACGCCCGGGAGCGGCGGCTCCACGTCGAACTGGATGACCGAGTTGTCGCCCATCGGCGGAATCTGCTGCGTGCCGATGAGCACGTGGTTCGAATCGAACGCTTCGAAGTAGTCGAACTCGGAGCCGTCGATGTCGAGGATCGTGAAGCCATGCAGCTCGACGTTGTCGGCGAAGCTGAAGATCATCGCACCGCCGCCGGACTCGTCGTCCGGGACGTCGACCAGCCCGTCCATGTTCTCGTCCACGTCGTTCTCAGCGATGATGAGCACCTTGCCGAGCGGAACCGTGTTGTTGAACCCGTAGCCGGGCGTCATCAGGTCGGGGTCACCGCCGGTCGGGTGCTCGGAGTCGAACAGGATCGCCTTGTTCGGGTGGCCGGGAACCGCGTTGTTCGCGGCGATCGTCAGACCGATGTCGGCGAACTGGTTCGTGATCCACTCACCCGTTTGCAACGGCAGCGGCTCACCGAACGTGCGCTCGTCGAAGTTGACCAGGTACGGGCACGGCGCGGCGCCGATGCTCACGAGGCCGCCGGAGTTGCTGAACACGACCTCCAGCTTGACGACGTCCGACTCGGAGACGTTGAGCGTCTGCACGACTCCGTTCCCGGTGGCGGCGAAGTTCTGCACCGTCGTCGAGGCGTCGGAGTGCGTGAAGCGCGCGAAGGCGGTCTCACCCACGTCGATGTCGATGACGGTCAGCGACACGATCTCGAGCGGGTCGTCGCAGTCGAAGATCAACGAACCGCCGTAGCGCTCGTCGTCCGGGTTGTCGACGAAGCCGTCCATGTCGGCGTCGATCAGGTTCTCGGCGATGATCAGGACCTTGTCCTGATCCGGCGTGATCAGGTCGAAGTCGCCACCGGACGTGCTCTTGGCGTCCCAGATGATCGCGGCGCCGACCTTCGCCGCGACGTTGTTCGTCGCGGAGATGTGGATGCCGAGGAGCGCGTACTCCTCCGCCATGATCTGGCCCTTCTTCGGGTCCGGTTCGCCGGGGGAGAAGTCGAAGTCCAGCATCTCGGTCGTGAGCCACGCCGCGGCGATGGCGGTGACCGGCGGCGTGTACGCGAGCTGACCGCCACTCATGTAGGCGGCGGCGACGTCGAGGCGCGTGTTCGGCGGCAGCGCGCCGGTCGGAATCCGCTGCGTGAGCGTGCCGTTTCCGGACGCGTCCACACGGCCGAAGCCGATCATGAACGCCTTCTGCGGATCGAAGACACCGAAGCTACCGAGGGCGACGAACGCCCGGCCTTCAGCGCCGGAAACGTTCAGGACGACGTAGCGATCGTCGGGACCGCCGAGCTCGAGCACATGCGTCGAGAGGGCAGCGCCGAGCGTTTGGGTCTGCTGGGCGGCCATGCCACCGCGGGTACGTTTGTTCTGCGCGAGCGGCGAGGTTGCGAGGCTTAGCAGCGCGAGCGATGCGAGAGCGATGTAGGGGGATCGGGTCACTTTCATTGGGAATGGGGGGGGCGAGGAATCCCTGGTGCGGACGGTGCGAGGAACGAAGTGTTCGAGCACCCCGCACATGAATTCTACCCACCGCGGGGGCGCTCGCGGCAAAGCGAATCACTCCGCGCACCGGTAGGTTTCGGGCGCGCCCCGGCGAAGGCAATCCTTTCCACAACGCGTGCGTCGTGGCGTAACGTATCCGCCTGGCCGACCGTTCGACGCCGCTCCCGCTCGACATGCTCCACCTCGCTACCGCGTTCGCGCTCGCCGCGCTTCCGTCTTCCTCCGCGCTGCCCGAGGGCGGCGACGTCGAGTCCTGGCGCGCGACCCTGGTCGTCGCGACCGACGACGACGGCGCGCCGTCGAAGGAGCTGCCGTTCGGACTCGAACTCGTGCGGAACGCTGACGGCACGCAGGCGTTCCTCCTCAACCCGCCGGAGCGCATCCCCGTGCCGCACGTCGAGTGGGACGGCGAGACGCTCTTGCTCGAGCTCCCCCACTACAACTCGCGCATCCGGGCGACGCGCGGCGCGGACGGCGCGCTTTCCGGTGAGTGGACCAAGGTGCGCGGCAAGGACCGCATCGCGCGCGTGCCGTTTCGGGCCGTTCCGGGCGGCGCGGGGCGCTTTCCGTCGACCGCGCCGAGCGCTGCGACGAACGTCGCCGGGCGCTGGTCCGTCGACTTCGCGGAAGACGAGCCCTTGTCCGTCGCCATCCTCGAGCAGGACGCCGCATCGGCGCTCGTCACCGGGACCGTCCTCACCGCCACCGGCGACTACCGCTACCTCGCCGGCGCGGTGGACGGGGACACGCTGCGCCTGTCGTGCTTCGACGGCGCGCACGCCTTCCTCTTCGAGGCGCGGCTCGCCGACGACGGCCTCGCGGGCGAGTTCTACTCGGGCAACTGGTGGCTCGACACGTGGACGGCGAAGCGCGACCCGGCGGCGCGGCTCGGCGATGCCTTCCGGCAGACGACCTGGGATCCGCGCCGGTCGCTGGCGGACCTCGCGTTCCCCGACCTGGACGGGGAGCTCGTGCCGCTCGCCTCGCCCGCCCTGGCCGGCAAGGTAACGATCGTCCAGCTGTTCGGTTCGTGGTGCCCGAACTGCAACGACGAGACGGTCTACCTGCGCGAGCTGTACGAGCGCTACGCCCCGCGCGGCCTCTCGATCCTGGGGCTCGCGTTCGAGCTGACCGGCGAGCGCGGACCGGACACCGAACAGGTGCGCATCTTTCGCGAGCGCTACGACATCGACTACCCGCTGTTCCTCGCGGGGACGGCGAACAAGACCGACGCGACGCTGGCATTCCCCGCCATCGACCGTCTGCGCTCGTTCCCGACGACGATCTTCTTCGACGCGCGCGGGCGGGTGCGGTCGGTGCATTCGGGCTTCGCCGGTCCGGCCACGGGCGACGCGCACGCGGCCCTGCGCGCGCAGTTCGAGGCCGAGATCGAGGAGCTCCTGGCCGAGCCCGCTCCGGACACCGCCGACGCCTGGCGCCTCCTGACGGCGACCGAGTGGAGCTCGACCGCCGCGTTCGCCGGCGCCACGTACGCCTTCGCCGACGCGCCCGACGGACGGCGCGTCGCGCGGCGCACGATCCAGGGCAGCGGCGTGCCGGTCGTCGACGAGCAGGAGCGTGACGTCACGATCGTCGGAGACGCCGTGTGGGTCGGCGGCGAGGTGTGGCGCCTCGACCGGACCGCGGGCGTGCTGCTCGATCCGACGCGCTTCGGGCGTCGACTCCACGCGACGGGCGGGCCGACCACGCCGCTGATCGAGCGCCGCGGCACGACGCGCGCGAACATCCTCGCCGGCCTGCGCGACGACGACGCCTTGCTCCGTCGCGAGGCGTTGTTCGCGCTCGGGTCGCTCGAGCGCGACGGCCTGACCTCCGCGCTCCTCACCCCCCACCTCGACGACGCGGACATCGACGTTCGCCGCGCGGCGGCGTGGGCGGCGGGCGAGCTGCGCTTCGACGACCTCGCGGACGAGCTCTTCGCCCTGCTCGAGCATCCGAACGCCGGGCTACGGCGCGAGGCCGTGCGCGCGCTCCTCCGTCTGTCGAGTCGCGACGAAGCCCGGCGCATAAAGCTCGCCGTCGCCGCCGACGATCCCGATCCGATCGTCCGCGCGCTGCTCGTCGAGGCGGAACTCGGACGCTGACGGCCGGCCGTCAGCCCGCCGGGGAATCGGTGGCGGGAATCGCGCTCGCTGTGGCGTCGGCGTCGAGCACGTCGCTCGCGCCGGACGAATCGCCGGCCAGCTCCGCGAGTTCGCGCAGCGTGTAGTTGAAGAGCGAGGAGCGCGCGGCCTCGTCGAAGCCGGCGAGGATGCGATCGACACGCTCGTCGAGCGCGTTCGTGCTCGGCACGTCCGCCGCACCGCGGTCGACGCGCAGCGCCTGCAGCAGGTCGAGCACCGTGATCGAGTCGGGATCGCGCGCAGGCAGGTAGCCCTCGTCCTCGTCGTCCAGGGTCTCGACCAGGAGGCGATGACGCACGAGCGCGTCGAGCACGCCCGTAACGGCGCGCGGCGCGACGCCGAGGTCCGCGGAGAGCTGCACCGAGTTCGGCGGTGGATCGCCCGCGAAGAACGCGGCGGCAATCCGTCCGGCGAGGCGCGGCGCCATCGCCTCGCGGAAGGCCTGATCGAACTCGCCGACGCGCGCGATGCTCGTGATCGTGCGCTCGTTCTGGATCGCGAACGACAGTTCGGCGCCGACGAACACCGACATCCACGAGAGGTAGATCCACGACAGCAGCAACGGCACGGCGGCGAAGCCGGCGAAGATCGCGTTCGCGCTGGTCAAGCCGAGCTGGAACTCGAGGAACAGGAGCTGGCCGACCTGCCAGATCGAGCCGGCGACGATGCCGCCGATCGCCGCGGGGAGCCACTGCACGCGCGTGTTCGGGAGCGTGAGCAGAACGAGCGTCATCCCGCAGCAGATCGACACCAGCGGGACGGCGGCGACGATCGCCGGGCTCATGTTGTAGTCGCCGACCAGCGAGCGCACCTCGTGGTTCGCCAGGAAGCCCGTGAACGTCGTACCGACGAGCAACACGATCGGCGCGATCGTGACGAGCGCCAGGTAGTCGGAGACCTTGCGCACGAGCGTGCGCGAGCGCAGCACACCCCAGATCTCGTTGAGCGCGCGCTCGACCGAGCTGAACATCTTGATCGTCGCGTAGAGCAGGAACACGACGCCCGCCGTTCCGAGCGCGCGCAGGTCCGCCGTCTCCACGTACGAGAAGATCTGGTCGACCACCTCGCGGATGCGGGTGGCGCCCTCGCCCGCCGCCTCCGGGAACGCCCGCGCGAGGAACGCGTCGATCGGCCCGTGCTTGAGGCGCTCGAACGCGTTGAGGCCCTTCGCCACCGAGAACACGAGCGCGAGCAACGCCGGCAGCGTGAAGATCGTCAGGTAGGTCAACGCCGCGGACTGCTGCACGCAGCGGTCGCGCATGAAGCCGCGACCCGTGATCAGGAGGACGCGCGAAGCGCGCGTGGCCCAGCCGCGCAGACGCGACATGTCCGCGACGTCGATGAGCCACACGTCGCGCGTCACGAAGCGCACGGCGCGCGCGATCACGCTCGCCTTCTCGCCCGACTCGTCCGACGCGCGCGGACGGAGCTTGAACTGATTCTTGCTGGTCACCACGGAGGGGTTGTCAGGCGAAGGCCGGCCCGCGCTTGCTTTCGGCAGGTTCGGCCGCGCGCTGAACGAACGGCCCGGAATGGATCCGCGCGGCGAACGGCAGGCTGCGGATGAGCCGCGCTTCGAGTTCGGTCCAGTGCTCCAAACGCCCGGCCACGTCGCCGTCCGGGTGCAGTTCGACGGCCAGCTCGACGAAGAGCCGCGCGTGGCCCGCCTCGGACGGACCGAGCTCGAGGAAAAGCTCGGCGATCTCGGGTTGCTCGGGTGCGGCGGCCGCGGCCAAGAGCTCGAAGCGCTCGAGGCTGCGCCGCTCGATCAGCGCGGACACGAGCATGCGATCGAAGAGCGCTTCCGGCGCGGTGCGATCGATGCTCTTCACGAGCCCCACGGCGTACGGGTTGGACTGCACCGGTTGCAGCGTGCCTCCCAACCGCTCGAGCAAGCGATGCACACGCCGGAAGTGACGCAGCTCCTCGGCGGCGAGCGCCGCGAGCGCGTCGACGAGCGCGGTCTCGGTCGAATGTCGCGCGATCAGCGTCTGCGCCGTCGACGCGGCGCCGAGCTCGCAGTGCGCGTGGTCGACGAGCAGCGCGAGCGGATCGCGCAGCGCCTCGGTCGCCCAGCTCGCCGGCGTGCTCCACGCGAGGACGGGCGTCATTGGTCGGGCGTTCCGCCCGGACGCCACAGGACGTCCAGTTGGCCGTTGTCGTTCGCGGCGCGGGCGAGCACGAAGAGCAGGTCCGACAGCCGGTTCAAGTAGCGCAACACCTCGGGGTTCACACGCCCCGCCTCGTCGTCGCGCGCGCTCAACCCCTGCACGAGGCGCTCGGCGCGTCGACACACGGTGCGCGCGAGGTGCAGCCACGCCGCGCCGGGCTCGCCGCCCGGAAGGATGAACGAATTCAGCGGCGTGAGCTCGGTGTTCGCCTCGTCGATCCAGCGCTCGAGGCGCTCGACGTACGCCGCGCCGACGCGCAGCCGTTGCTCGTCCGCGTCGGAGCCATCGCCCGGAACGCACAGGTCCGCGCCGACGTCGAACAGATCGTTCTGCACCTGCACCAGCGTGTCGGTCATGCGCTCGGACAACCCCTGGGTCAGCGCGACGCCGATGGCGCTCGACGTCTCGTCGACCGTGCCGTAGGCGTCGATGCGCAGGTGATGCTTCGGAACGCGCTCGCCGTCGCCGAGGCCGGTCGTGCCGTCGTCGCCGGTGCGCGTGTAGATCTTGGAGAGGTGGACCATGTGGGCGTCAGCATAGCGAAAGGCACCCGCGCACGACACTCAGCCCGCATCGCGCGCGTGTGAACCGAGCAGGCCGGTCACGCGCTCGCGGAGACGGGCGGGCAGCGCGTCGAACGCGGTGAGCACGTCGCGGTCGTTGAAGCGGGCGGAGAAGTGGTGCAGCAGGATCGCCTCGTTCTCGAACGCGTCCGCGCGTTCGATCACCTCGTCGAGGTGCACGTGTCCGCGCGAGCGCGTCTCCTGCACCGAGATCCGATCGCCGACGAAGGTCGCCTCGAGGATGAGCAACTTCGCCGTGCGCACGACCTCTTCCCTGTCGACGACTTCGATGCGCGTGTCTCCGCAGTACGCGACCTCGGGGGTCTCGACGACGCCGGTGATCGTGCGCCCCTCGTCGACGCGCAGTCGACGCAGCTCGTCGCTCGACAGACCCTGGAACTCCGGCAGCAGCTTCTCCTTCCGCGACCAGAGCCCGTAGCCCTGGCACGGACCCGGGTGGTAGGTCTGGAACGGACGCACGACCATCCCGTTCGCGAGCACGTACTCCTCGCCTGGATCGAGCGGCACCGTGACGTGCGGCATGTCCGAGCGATCGATGTCGCGCCACACGTCGAGCAGGCGCTCGAACGCGTCGACGCATCCGCGCGGTATGACGTAGGTCGGCGGCTCCATCCCGCGCATCGCGCGCGTCGCGCAGTGGTAGGCGACGCCGCCCATGTGGTCCATGTGGCCGTGCGTGAAGAGCACCGTGTGACGCGGCACGAGCGGCGGCGGGCAGCGGCCGATGTCGAAGGCCACCTTCCAGCGCGGGAACTGGATCGCCGTCTCGATGCCGCCGATCGAGATCGCCTCGAGGTCGATCCCGGCCAGGCGCAGCGCTTCCATGCGCTCCATCAGATCCAGCGCCCGCCGACGCAGACCTCGGCGATCGAACGGTTGCCCCCGCCGAAGATCCATGCGTCGAGCAGCGTGTCCGCGTCGCAGCCGGCGAGCTCGTCCGCCTCGAGATCGAGGGTCGCGAAGTCGGCGTGCGCGCCGGCCTCGATCGCGCCGACCGGGAGGCCGAGCGAGCGCGCGCCGCCCCGCGTCGCCGCGTGCAGCAGCGGGTTCGCGTTGCGCCCGTCCTCGTCCAAGCACACGCCGCGCACCTCGTGCGCCAGGCGCGGGACGTATTCGAGCCAGCGCATCTCCTCCACCATCGAGATGCGCGCGTTCGAGTCCGTCCCGAGCGCGAGCGCTCCGCCGTGCTCGAGCATCCCGCGCACATCCGCGATTCCATCGCCGAGGTTCGCCTCGGTCAGCGGGCAGAGGCACACGTTGCCGCCCGCGTCGAGGAACGCCTCCATGTCGCGCTCGTCCGTATGCGTGCAGTGCACGGCGGTGAAGCGCGCGTCGATCTCGAGCTCTTCGGCCAGCAGCTCGAGCGGCGCGCGGTCGTACGCGGCGAAGCAGTCGGCGATCTCCTTGCGCTGCTCCTCGACGTGCATGTGGAACGGGAGCTCGCGCCGGCGCGACTCGGCGTGCACGTCCGCGAGGTCGTCGAGCGTCGCCGCGCGGATGCTGTGCACGACACAACCGACCGATTGGGTGCGCGCGTCCAGGTTCGTGGCGAGGCGGTCGACGCTGTCCCAATACTCGGCCGGCGTGCGCGAGCGGAAGCGCTCCTGCGACGTCGACAAGCGCTTCCCGATCGAGCCGGTGTTGTAGTACGCCGAGAGGAGCGCGATGCGAATGCCCGCCTCCTTGGCCGCCGCGAGCACCGCGCGGTCGAGTCCGTATCCGCGCCGCGACTCGTCGTGGTGCAGATAGTGGAACTCGCCGACGGTCGTGATGCCGGCGGCCAACATCTCGCGGAAGGCGCGCAGCGAGAGGTCGTGGAGCTTGTCCTCGTCCATCGCGTCGACGAGCGCGTACATCGCCTCGCGCCAGGACCAGAAGCTGCCCGCGCCTTCCGCGAAGCGCTCGCCCTTGCCGCGCAGCCCGCGCTGGAAGGCGTGACTGTGGGCGTTGACCAGGCCCGGCAAGAGCGCGCGGTGCGGAAGGCTGCGCGCCTCGACGCCGGAGGCGTCGCGCGCGACGTCGGCGATGCGGCCGTCGTCGCCGACGGTCACGAGCACGTCGCGTTCGAAGCGCTCGCCCGTCCAGACGAGCGCGGGTGCGAGGGTCTCTGTCATGAGGGCTCGCCCGCGGTGCGCGCGTCGTCGCGCGACGGCGTTTCCAGTCCGTAGTCGCGCGGGCTCGCTTCCCCGCCGAGCGCGCGCACCAGCAGGTGCCACGCGCGCGCGTCGCGCGTCTCGAGCGGCGCGCGCGCGAAGACGCGGTCGATCGACGCGACGAGGTCACGCTGCGCGGGAGCGGTCAGCGTGCGTTTCCCGAGCACGTCCCGGAGCCGCGCGATGAGGAACGTCCGCGCGTCGCCCGGCAGCGGCGTCGAACCCGTCGACGCCGCGCTCGGCGCCTCGGCGAAGAACACCGTCGAGAGCACGATGCCGACCGACATCGCCAGATTGATCGACGTGTGCTCGTCCGACGTCGGCATGCGGATCAGCGTGTGCAGCGGATCCGTCTCCTCGCCGGTGAGCCCGTTCTCCTCGCTGCCGAACACGAGCGCCACGCGCTCGCCGTCCGCGTGCGAGCGCCGCACGACGTCCGCCTGCGCCTCGCGCCAGTCGCTGAGCTCGCGGTGGTCACGCGCGCGCGCCGTGAAGCCGAACGCCGCCGTGCAGTCGGCCATCGCGTCGACCACCGAGTCGAACACGAGCACGCGCTCGACGATGTCCTCGACCCCGTGCGACATCTGCTCGAAGTCCGGATGCACGAGCAGCGAGCGCTTCGGCGGACGTACGACCGCGAGCTCGGCCGGCCCGAAGTTCGCGACCAGGCGCAGCACCGAACCGACATTGCGCGGCCCCTGCGGGCGCACGAGCACGACGCGCTTCACGCCGACGCCGCTCCGTCGCGCAGGCTCGCGAGCTGCCCCGGTTCGGCGTTGCCACCCGTGACGACGCACGCGACACGCAGCGGATTCGACGCGTCGCGGCCCTCGAGCAAGACGGGCGGGAGCGCGCCGTGCAGCACGGCGGCGAACGCGGCGGCGCCCGCCGGCTCGACCGTCAGTCCCGAGCGCACGAGGTGGCGCTGGCCGGCGAAGATCTCGTCGTCGCTGAGCGCGATCATGCCCTCGACGTAGCGGTTCACGATGGCCAGGTTGATCTCGCCGGTGTCCATGGGGCACAGCCCCTGGACCCGGGTCGCGATCGGATCGATGACGACCACATGGCCCGCGTCGAGCGCCGCACCGAGGTTGCGCGAGCCCTCGGGCTCGACCCCCACGACCGCCACCTCGTCGCCCAGCTCGCGCGCGATCGCCAGCGCGCAGCCCGAGAGCACGCCGCCACCGCCCGTCGGGACGAGCAGCAATTCGACCTCGGGCCAGTCCTGCGCGACCTCGAGCCCGACCGTGCCGGCGCCTTCGATCGTGCGCGGCGAGTCGTACGGGTGCACGAGGGTCGCGCCGTTCGCGACGGCGGCGGCGCAGCGCTCCTCGGCCTCGAGTCGCGTCGGAGACAGAACGACCTCGGCCCCCTCGTCGCGACAGGCCTGCACCTTGTTCGGATAGGCGTTGTCCGCCATGTGGATCGTCGCGCGCACGCCGGCGCGGTGCGCGGCCCACGCGACGGCCCGACCGTGGTTGCCCGAGCTCGACGCGACGACGCCCGCCGCGCGCTGCTGGTCCGTGAGCTGGGAAATCTGGTTCCACGCTCCGCGCGCCTTGAACGAGTTCGTGTGCTGCAGGCACTCGAGCTTGAGGCGCAGCTCGATCGGCAGATCCGCGCCCGCCGCGGTCGCGTCGAGCTTCCGCAGGTCGAACGGAACGAGCGGTGTGCGTTCGAGCACGCCCTCGATCCGCGCCGCCGCCGCCCTGATATCAATCCCCTCGCTCGCTTCGACTCCGTCCATGGTTCGTCCCTTCAGGCTTCCGAAGCGGCGTATCCTAGCAGGCTGTGGCGAAAGTGCTTCGCGCGTAGAACGTCGCCATCCGCTCCGGGTTGGTCTCCGGAAGCGTACGCGAAGCGCTGGATACGGCGAGGCTCTCGGGGGCCAAGCCGGAGTGGAGGACGGCGCTCTGCGCGCGAATGATTTTTGCCACGGGCTGCTAGCCCGGGTTCTTCATGAGGCTTTGCCGAGATCGACGCAGATGCGCGCCAGATCAGCGCTTCGCGACCGAAGCGCGTGCAGGCGACCTGGACGGGTCGTCGAACCCGGTGAGGGAGTGAAGTGCTGATATGGCGCGTAGCTGTGTCGATCTCGGTGAAGCGTCATGAATGATCCGGGCTAG
>JAJDEV010000217.1 GCA_029259605.1 Planctomycetota bacterium
AACGTCTCACCCCCCGTTCCGGAAACCGCAGAACTGCCGTGTAAACCCCTGGTCCGTTGCGAAACGCGGCACGCGAGCGAAGCGAGCCTGTGCCGCAGCAGCGCGAAGCGCTGCGCGTGAATCGATAACGAACGCCAACGAGTCCCCGTCCCGGAGAGATCCAACTGTCAAGTCCCCGAACGCCTCATCGGCCGTTCCGGAAGCCGCAGCGGTTGCCACGTCGTCGCCTAGTCCGGAACGCCCGATCGAACGCGAACAAGCCCCCGAACGCTTCATCGCCCGTTCCGGAAACCGCAGAGCTGCCGTGTAAACCCCTGTTCCGTTGCGTAACGCGGCACGCGAGCGAAGCGAGCCTGTGCCGCAGCAGCGCGAAGCGCTGCGCGTGAATCGATAGAGAACGTCAACAAACCCCGTCCCTGAGAGATCCCCACCGGACGAGAGGAGCACGTCCGGAACCTCCGAGTGCGATTCGATCCCCGGAACCATCCGGATCAGAGGAACGTCAACAACTCCCCATCCCCGGGACCTCCGCCGGACGAGAGGAACACGTCCGGAACTCCCGAGTGCGATTCGTCCCCATTCCACACGCCGAACTGCAAACACCAACCTAGAGCTCGAAGCGCATACCGAGCGCCAAAGAGGTGTTGTTCGGAAGACCCGAGAACAAACCCGCATCGTCGTGGGCGTCGAAGACCTGCAGGCGGACGAACCACTTCAGGTCGTCGTGGACGGAACGCAGTTGTCGCTCGAAGATCGACTCGTAGATGCGCTCGTCGAACTCCGTGTCGACGATGGCGCGTGCTTCGAGCGATGTGCGTGCGAAGTCGCCGCGCTCCCAGAAGGCGCGCGCGACGATGTCGGACTGGAAGGGGCGCAGAGCGCTCGCGGGGTCGTCGGCGCCGGATTCGCCCGCGTACTCGACGGTCATCGTGAGCTGGTCGTTGTCGAACCACACGTTCGGGAACAGGCGGTCGACGCCGAGCACGTATTGGACGTAGTCGTCGGGGGTCGCGTGCTCGGCGCCGTCGAAGCGATAGGGGGACTTCGCGACGACCTCGGCTTTGAGCGTGAGCGTCGACAGGAACCGGCCCATGGCGTCGGCGTTCGGGACCGCGCGGATGCCGCCGCCGACAGTGGTCGCGCCGAAGTAGAACGGCGACAGGTTCGGTCCGGACGGGAGCAAGAGCGGGAAGCGTTCGGGGCCGCGGGCGAGGAGGAGCTGCAGGTCCGCGTTCAGCCAGGTCGTGCTGAGCGTCGCCTGGAGGCGTGTCGCGAGGAGCGCGCGTTCCGACCCGTGCGGCGTGAGGCCGGGGGTTTCGTCGAACGGTGGTGCGCCGTTCAGGCCCGAGAACGAGAAGCGCGAGCCGCGCGTCGGGAACGGAGTCTCTTGGAACACCGGTAGCGCGTACACCGACCAGGTCGGCTCGCCGAAGGTCGCGTTGCCCGCGTAGAAGCGGCGCACGCGCACGCCGATCTCGCCCAGGCGATCGGGGTCGAGGAAGTCGCTCGCGAAGTCGCGGCGGTTGATCACGTCGAGCGGGTTGAACGTGTCGACGATGCCCCAGTTCTCGACGAACTGACCGGCGCGCACGTCCCAATGGTCGGCGGCGTATTCGACGTATGCTTCGTAGGGGTCGAAGCGGTCGGCGTCGGAGTCGACGAGGTCGACGCGAAAGCGCGGACGCAGGTACGCCTCCCAGCTCGTCCCCCAGGAGAACTCGAGCTCGAGCTCGCCCTCGAGCACGACCTCGGCGTCGTGTCGATCGCGGTTCCGATCGCGGAGGAACGACCGCACGCGCGACTCGATGAAGCCCTTCACGCTCCGGATCGGAAGCGCGTTGCCTCCGCCCGCATCGGGTGCGTCACTCCAGTCGCCGTCGAGCAGCGCGTCGAGCCCTTCGTCGTCGAAGAAGTCGTCGTCCGCCTGCGGGGCGTCGAGTGTCGCGTCGTCCTGCGCGGCGACGGTGGCGGAGAGCGGCGCCGCGAGGATCAGCGCGAGGACGAACGGTCGCATCGCGCTCAACGTCCTTCGAGGCTGCGCGTCGTGAACGCCTCGTCGGTCAGGTTCTCGCGCGGCTCGCCCGAGCGTGAGCTCGTGTACAGGCTCAGGTTGAGGAAGACCTTCTCGAACGAGAGGGTCGTGCGTTTGCCCGTCTGGTGGTTCTCGATGACGCCCTCGAACGAGCGCCAGAACCGACCGTGCAGCTGGCGCCAGCCGAACGTGTCGAAGGTCTTCGAGTGCACGCCGGCCTTGTCGTAGTACTCGATGCGCTCCTGACGCCAGTGCTCCTTGTTGTAGGAGATGACGAGACGCGAGTAGCCCGTGTCGCGGTAGTTCGGCCGCGCCTCGACGCGGTACACGGGCACCTTCTCGCCGCTCCGTTCGAGCTCGCCTTCCTCGAGGAACATCCAGTCGTAGTCGGCGAGCACGAGGTTCGACAGGTCCTCGTATGTGAACTCGGTGCCCTGGAAGCTCGCGGTCTTGTTCGCCCCGGAGATGCGGCGCACGCGCTTGGTGGACGGGAGGTAGAGCCAGTTGTCGTCCGACGCACCCGGATGCTCGTGCGTCAACGCGGCGACGCCTTTGATCTCGGCCGGGCTCGCGAAGCGCACGATTGACTTGTCGCCGTCCGGACGCTCGAGGAGCAT
>JAJDEV010000218.1 GCA_029259605.1 Planctomycetota bacterium
GTTCCTCTTCTCCGTTGGGTGTCTCAGGGACGGGGAGTTGTGGACGTTCGTTCGATCCTGAGGGTCTGGGTGGTTCCGAGAAGTGAACCGCTCTGGGGGGTTCCGAACGTGTTCCTCTTCTCCGTTGGGTGTCTCAGGGACGGGGAGTTGTGGACGTTCGTTCGATCCTGACGGTCTGGGTGGTTCCGAGAAATGAATCGCTCTTGGGGGTTCCGAACGTGTTCCTCTTCTCCGTTGGGTGTCTCAGGGACGGGGAGTTGTTGACGTTCGTTATCGATTCACGCGCAGCGCTTCGCGCTGCTGCGGCACAGGCTCGCTTTGCTCGCGTGCCGCGGTTCGCAACGGAACAGGGGTTTACACGGCAGTCGCGACGGCTCCGGAACCGCCGATGGGGCGTTCGGGGACTTGTCACCGGAGTGCGGCCGGCGGGTTGCGCGCTTGTCCGCACGGCGTGCCGCGAAGCGGCGCATGCCGTGCAGCGGGGCGAAGGCCCGCGCGTGAAGCGGTAGCGCCCGCGGCTCGCAACACGCGAGCGCAGCGAGCCTGTGTTGCAGCGGCGCGCTTCGCGCCGCGGGCGTTCGCGCCGCTGCACGGCATGCGCCGCTGCACGGCGCCGGGCGGGCACGCTCGCAACCCGCCGGCCGCACTCCGGTGACGAGATTCTGAACGTCAACAACTTCCCGGCCCTGGGAGCTCCAACGGACGAGAGGCGCACGTTCGGAACTTTCGAGTGCGACTCAATACGCGCAACCGAGCGCCCGAGACCGTCGGGCGCGCGAGAACGCTCCCAACTTTCGAGGTCGTCGCGTGAGTCCTGCGCTACGCTGTACCCATCGTCAGCTCGCGGGCGGTTCTCGGCTCGCGATGTCTCCACGCAGTTCAACGGGAGGTTTGTATGTCCAGTTCAGCGTTACGGAAGCTCGTTCTCGCGGCGATGTTCGTCGGGGTCGCGGGTACGGGGATCGCGCTTGCGTTGACCGCGCCGTCGGCCGAGACCGCGGGGCTCGATCTCGACGCGGAAGCGCGCACGCGCGCAGTGGAAGCGTGGCAAGCGCACTTGCGGAAGATCGGTTGGCCCGAGGAGATGGTCGTCGCCACGCGCCCCGAGTTCCTGCAGCACATCAGCGACAAGGCGCCGGCCGGGGCCGGGAGCTGGTCGTTCGTCTTCGATGGAAGCAGCACGCATGAGCAGCGCGTCGTCACGCTTACGCTCGCTTCCGATGGCGTCCTCTTGGGTGAGCCTGAGATCCAGTGGGCCGACCTCATGGTCGCGGGGGAGTAGATCCATGAAGCATTCCATCCTCGTTGCTGTTCGCCGCGGTGCGAAGCTCTTCGCCGCGGGCTGCGCGTTGCAGCTCGCGCTCGCTTCGAGCGCGTCCGCGCAGCTCACGATCGTCCGCAACTTCACGGGCGGCGCGCCTCCCGCGAACCTCGCGGGCGGTGGCAACCTGCCGGACATCTTCAACGCCGCGGCGGACTGGTGGGAGCGCACCCTCTGCACGCAACACACCGTGACGATCACGTTTCGGTGGGGAGCGCTCGGCGGCTTCACGCTCGGCAGCCATAGCTTGACCGCCCAAGGCGGCTCTCCGAACCGCGAGACCGCGGGTACCATCACCTTTGACAACGACGGGTCGTCCGTGTTCTTCGCGGATCCGACGCCGACGGAGTCGAGCGAGTACGCGGTCTTCGTGGAGCTCGACGACGACCTCGGTGGCGGATTGATCAACGTCGGCCGACTCCATCGCAACGCGAGCGGAGCGGCCCTGGGTCGTATCGACCTGTTCACGGTCGTGCAGCACGAGATCGGGCACGCGCTCGGGCTCAGCTCCGCGAACGCGAGCTTCGTCGCCGAAGCCGGGGCCGACAAGGACGTGGACGTGGTCGCGCCGCTGCCGGCCGCCGGCTCCGTGCTCCCTACGGATCCGGGAGGCTCTGCGCACCTCGACATGAGCCGCGCGCTGATGAAGCCGTCGGCGTCGCCGAGCTTCCGGCACCTCGTCACCGACGCCGACATCCTCGCGAACGCGGAGATCAGCAAGTTCGACACGGTGCTGCTCGGGATTCCGATCGAGGCGACGACCGTTGTGCGCAACGGCACGGGCGTCAATCCGACGGGCTTCGTCGAAGTGACGCCGGCGGTGATCGGTGAGAACTGGAGCACGACCGTCGACCTCTCGAACGGTGCGAACATGAGTCTCGTCGTCCTCGGGCTCGCCGGGCCGACGTCCTCGATGACGAAGTGGGGCGAGCTGCTCGTCGCCTTCCCGCACCTGACCGTCAGCATCGCGCCGGGCGCCCACAGCGCCGCGATTCCGTTCGACTGCGCGATCGTCGGCCTCACGATTCCGACGCAGGCCGCGACGCTCGGGCCGCCGAAGCTCGAGCTGCACAACGCGCTCGACGTGACGGTCGGCGCGTACTGAGGCAGGGCGTCCCCGCCGTGTTCCTCACGGGGTCGACGCGACGGGGTCGATGCGCACGCGTTCGCCCGGCGTGAGCCCCAGGCTCGCGACCGGGCCGACGCGGCACGCGCGTCCGTACTCGGCCTGGCGCGGGTCGCGCCACAGGCGCTCGGGTAGGAGCTCGACGCGCGGGCCGATCGCCTGAACGATGCTCTCGGCGTCGACCCGGGCGGCGGGCCCGACGGCCGCGCTGACGACGACGCGGTCGCCGACGGCGGGTGGCATCGCGGCCGATTCGGCGACCCACATCGAGACCTCGTTCGTTTCGCCCGCGGCGACGACGAGGACGAGTGCGCCGGCGAGCACGAAGCGGCGCGGCGTCACGCCGAGTTCGGCGACGTACCCCGTGGCGGGAGCGCGCAGGATGTACGCGTCGCGCAGGAGCGCGAGCTCGTCGAGTTCGCGCTCCTGAACGGCGACGGCGGAGCGCCAGCCCGCGAGCTGTGCGTCGAGGTCGACCTCATCGGCGGACGTCGTGGGCGGCGCCTGGTAGGAGTCGGTGAGCTCGCGCCGCCGCGCTCGGGCCGCGTCCCTTTCTTCGTGCAGGGCGTCCGCGAACTCACGCAGGCCGGCGGCGCGGGCGCGCTCGAGCAGGAGCCGCTTCTCGAGGTCTTCGAACTCCGAACGCGGGCGTAGCGCGTCGTCGAGCATCGCTCGCGAGCGATTCACGGCGAGCTCGATGCGGTCCGCTTCGAGTTCGCTCGTCGTGATCGCGAGCCGGGTCTCGAGCACGCGTCGGTCGAGGTCGGCTTCGTCGGCGTGGAACGCACGCAGTTCCGCCGGGTACTCCAAGGAAGCGATGGACAGCGCGCTCGCGTGTCGCGCGGCCTCGTCGCGACGTGCGCGCAGGTCCGCGGCGACGAGCGCGGCGCGTTGTGCGCGCGCCTCGGCGGAGAGGTGCGCGAGTTCCGCGCGCGCGGTCCGGATGCTGGCCTCGATGCGCGCGTCGTTCATGCTCGCGACCGGTTCGCCCGCTTCGACGTACTGGAACGGAGCGACCAGCACGTGCTCGACTTCGCCGTCGATCGGGGCGGCGAGCACGTGCTCCGGCGCCGTCGCGAGTCCGACGTAGGTCGGTGGCGTCGGTCCGGCGAGCCAGAGCTTCATCGAGAGGAGCACGCCGAGGATCCAGACGACGAACGGGATCGCTCCGACGCGTGCGCGGCGCAGGCGTTGGGCGAGCGGGGTGGGGATGGTCGATTTAGGCGCCACGCTCAAACCTCCGAGAGCTCGTCCTGCAAGACGAGCGAAACGCTCCCGACCGATCCGAGCGACTCCAGGTCGCGCAGCATCTCGTCGCCGCGCCGCGTGTCGCGCAGGCTGACGACGAACACGTACTCGGTGACGCCCGCTCCGCGCCGCGTGCTGAGCGATCGGAACCGGCGACAGAAGCGTTGGATCACGCCGAACGTGTCGTGCTCGCTGCCGCCTTCCTGGATGCGGAAGCTCAGGTGACCGTCGAAGATCCCGTTCGTACCGAAGCGCGTCCAGTGCAGGTACGCGGTTGCCGAGAGCAACAGGAGCGTGCCCATGATCGCCGGGCCGTGCCGCTGCGAACCGAGCGCCATGCCGAGGACGAGCGCGAAGAACACGAACACCGTGTCACGTGTGTCCTTGAGCACGTTGCGAAAGCGGATGATCGCGAGTGCGCCGATCAGGCCGAACGCGGTGACGAGGCTGTCGCCGATCACGAACATCACGAGCGCGACGACCATCGTGATGAGCACGAGGCTCTCGGTGAACGAGCGCGAGTACGAGAGCCCGCTGTGCGTGCGTTTGTAGAGCCACGCGATGAGCTGCCCGAGCACGAACGCCAGGAGCAGCGCCAGGAGCATCGCGCGCGGGCCCATGTCGGGTGACAACGTGGGGCTCCGGGCGAACAGGCCTTCGATGGTGTTCATCGCGCCGGCCTAGGCCGCGCCTCCTCGATGCTGCAGGCGCTGCACTCGTCGCATGCGACCGAGGTGTGCGTCGAGCGCGTGCCCGAGCCCCGCGTCTTGGATGTCCTCCACCGACAGCGCGTACTTCGCGACGGAGACCTTGCCGAGCTGGAACGTGCGCAGCATTTCGTCGAGCCAGTGCGGCCGCAGGTCGGTGAACTTGACCTCGAGAATGACCGCCGCGCCGATCGACGTCTCGTGCCAGTCGGGCCGGCTCTCCGCCAAGCCGACATGCGACGGAATGGAGTGTTGCACCGACGTGTCGAAGGTGATGCGCACGGGGTCCGCGCCGAGCGACTCCCAAGCCTCCCGTTGGTAGCGCACACGCAGGGCCGGGAGCGCGCCCGTTTCGCGGCAGCGGTCGAGGAACTCGAAGAAGTCGGCGCCGCTGTCGGGCGATCCGTTGCAACGGCCGGTCGCGAGGAAGTCCTCTGCCTGGGCGCGGGACACGCGCTCCCTCGACTTGCGCACGATCACGTCCGAGCGCTTCTTGACCTCGAAGAAGACGGGACCGTCCCCGCGCTCGGCGTAGTAGCGCAACCTGAGCTTGAAGCGGTTGCGCACGCCCTGCGCGGTGTCGCCGAAGAGCGCGAGGCTGGGCGTGTCGAGGTAGAGGCTCGAGACGGGGTAGCGGCGGTCGTCGCTGCGCGCGGAGAACGGGTCGAGCGCGGCGTGGCTGCTGAGGTAGTGCCGCAGCGCGGCGGACGTGCGCAGGTCGATGAGATACTTGCACTCGTACCGCGAGGTCAGCGTCTGGTCGATGCTGCAGGGAGGTTCGGAAGCGCTCATGGGGACTCGTTTGGGGGGAATGGAGCGGTCCCGGCACCGGATCGATGTCGTTTCGCGCCCACAGACCCGAAGCTAGTCCCCGTGCCCTGGACGAGCATTATCGCGGCGTTACCCGTCTTTACAAAGATCCGGACAACGCGCGGCGCGTCGGCCGAGACGGAACAAATCCACTCCGTCGGGCGCGGCGATGCTCTGACTACGGGCGCGTCACTTCGACCGCGAAGTCGCGGCGCACGAACAGGCACGTGCCGTCCACGTCTTCGCACACGTAGGTCAGCGCGTAACCGCGAACGACGGCGGTGTCGACGCCGTCCGCGAGTTCGAGCTCGGCGGTGAACGAGCGCAACTCGTCCGACACGGCGGCGGTCGGTCGCGACGTCGATTCGAGCAACTGCCGGTCGAGGCGCCCGTGCGCGGCGTCGGCGTCGAGCCACACGATCGTCGGTTCAGCCTCGTTGTTCCAATGGGCGCGGCCCGCCCTGGGACGCAACGCGAAGTGGAGCGAAGCGACACGGCTCGACGCGCTCGTATCGAACGCGACCGCGGACTCGACAGCGATCCAACCGTCGTCGGCGCGTTGAATGCGGCCGCTCGGGTCGGGCTCGCTCGCGCCGCCGTCGCCCGCGCGGAAGTCAGCGGGTTGCGCGAGTTCGACCGGTGTCAGCGCCGCACGCAACTCGCACGGCACCTCGCCGCGCGCCGTGATCTCGCGCTGCGCCGTTGCGATCCAGTCATAGAACGGATACGGCTTGTCCATGCGCGGGCCGTACTGCTGGATGCGCCGACGCCAGATGTACTGGTTCGGATCGCCCGCGAGGGCGCGCGTCCAGTGGTCGAGCGCCGCCTGGAAGTCGCCCGGTTCGCGCTCGACCGAGTCGTAGCGCATGCGTCGCGCGACGCCTGCGCGGAAGGCGTAGCGTGGATCGTCCGCGCGCTCGATCGCCTGGCGCTCGAGCGTGTCGACGGCCGCGTCCATGCGCCCCGGCACGCGCCACAGTAGATCGGAGAGCGCGCGCGCGTGCAGGTCCTCGAAGCTGCCCTGCGCGTGCGCTCCGACTTCGAGCAGCGTCGCTCCCGCGTCGTGCTCGGCCCGCGGCGTGGTCGGCGCGGGGAACTCACCGAGCAGGAACTCCTCGAGCGCTTCGGCCGTGGGGTTCACGCCGCGCACGATGCCGTGCTCGTCGATCAAGACGTGGAGCGGTACGACCTTCGACTCCGTGAGGTTGAACGGATCCCAAAGGATCGGCCAGTCGAGCCCTTTCCACTGCGCGAAGAGGCGACAGCGCGCGGGGTGCTGCTCCTCCGTGATGCCGATCACCGCCAAGCCGTCGTCGTCGCGCCAGGGAAGGAGCGCGTCGTGCCACCCGGGCACGCGCTTGCGACAACCCGCTCACCAGGACGCGAACTCGAACAGCACGACCTTGCGCCCGAGGAGATCGGCGAGGTCGAGCGTGTGCTCGCCCGTGATGTCGGGCAGCCGCAGCTCGGGCGCGGGTGCGCCGACGCGGTACGGCGATTGGCCGACGGCGGCGGGGGAGAGGAGCGCGAGCGCGAAGAGTGCGAGGGTGTGCTTCAAGCGGATTCCTTTGGCGGTGTCGAGTTGGACGGTCCGAGGCTACTCCTCTTTCCGCAGCCGCACGAGGCCCGATCGCGTACCGAACCAGAGGCTGCGGTCCGCGCCCTCCGCGCCACCCTCGACGTCGCCCGCCGGAAGGTGCTCGCCGTGCTCGCTCCACGCGCCCTCGCGATAGCGCAGCGTTCCGTCGCCTCGCGAGAACCACACGTTGCCGCGCGAATCGTCGAAGAGTGGGAGCACCGTCTCGCCGGCGCGGTGTCGCGTCCATTCACCGTCCTCGAAGCGCAGTACGCCGCCGCCGCCGGTCCCGAACCAGAGCGCGCCGTCCGCGTCCTCGACGATCGCGCGGAAGTTGTCGTTCGCGTGGAAGTGCTCCCACTCGTTCGTTGGCGTCTGGCGGCTGAGTCCGCCGCGCCGCGTCGCGAACCACAGGTTGCCGGTTGCATCGCGCTGCACGTCGTGGACGACGTCGTGCAAGAGTCCGTTCTCGCTGGTGATCCAGGTCCACGTCGCATCGCTCTCGGCGTCGCGCGCGAAGCGCACCGCGCCGGCGTTGGTCGCGAACCATACCGATCCATCCGCGTCGACGGTGCCGGTGTACACGACGCGGATCGCGCGACCGAGTTCGTCGTCGTAGCGCGTCCACTCCGCGCCGTCGAAGCGCGTGACTCCGCCGCCGCCGGTGAACCACAGCTCGCCGTCCGCGCCCCGGAAGATCGACGTGACGCCGCCCATCCCGAGGACGTCTTCGCCGAAGTGCTGCCACTCGTCATCAGCGAAGCGGCTGACGCCGGCGCCGCCCGTACCGATCCACATCGCGCCCTCGGCGTCGGTGGTGAGGCAACGGATGTCGGCGCCGCGCGGGCCGTACGGCGCTTCGAACGTCGTGACCTCGACGTCGGTGGCTGCGGTGAGTGCGAGTGCGAGCGCGACGGGAGTGTTCATGCCGTCCATTGAACACGCGACCGTGCGCGCCGCTCACGCGTTCACCGAATCGATACCCGCGCTACTCGCGCCGCGCGATGGGCTCGACCGTGTAGGGAGCGTCCTGCCGATCGGGCGAACGGACCGAGAACGGGAACCTCGTGCTCGAGGTCGCCGCGCCGAAGTTGCCGTGCTTGTCGAGCGCGATGAACGAGACCGACAGGTCGTAGCCGGCGGGGTCGCTCGCCGCCATGCGGTGCAGGACGTCTTCGCACGCCTGCTGCGGCGTGCGCCCCTGGCGCATGCGCTCGACGATCGCCATCGACGCGCAGTGGCGCATGACGTTCTCGCCGAGCCCGGTCGCGCCGGCCGCGCCGACGTCGTTGTCGACGTAGAGCGCCGCGCCGAGGATGGGGGAGTCGCCCACGCGGCCCGGATACTTGCCGCCGGAGCCCGAGGTCGAGCAACCGCCGGCGAGGTCGCCGTTCGCGTCGAGCGCAAGCACGGTGATCGTGTCGTGTCCGCGCTCGCTCGCCTCGCCTTCGCGCTCGCCGCGCGCCCATTTGGCCTTCTTGTCCGCCAGCGCGGGATCGTCGAGCGTCTCCGCTCCGTGTTCGAGCGCGAACCAGCGCGCGCCTTCGCCGGCGAGCATGACGTGCGGCGAGCTGTCCATGACGCGCCGCGCGACCGTGATCGGATGCACGATGCCCTCGAGCGCGGCGACGCTGCCGGCGCCGTGGTCGGGGCCGTTCATGATGCACGCGTCGAGCTGCGGATAGCCGGCCGCGTTCGGCCGCCCGCCGAGCCCGACGGAGCCGTCCGAGCTCAGGAACTCGATGCGTCGGATGCCGGCCTCGATCCCGTCGAGCGCGGAGCCGCCGGCGAGCATCGTTTCGAGCGCGACATCGTTCGCCTCTTGACCGAACGGCCAGGTCGCGATCAGGACGGGACGCGCGTCGACGTGCTGTTCGTCGTCGGCGTCGCCAGGCACGTTCGAAGCGCAACCGGAGAGCATGGCGGTCGACGCGAGGAGCGCCGCGAATCGGAGGGGATGCACGACGGCGGCTAGCCCGGGTTCTTCATGAGGATGTGCGGCAGTAGCTGCAACTCGGTTCCTGCCGGTGCTTTGCGGGCGTTGGCCCCGGAGGCGACCTTGTCAGGTCGTCGAGGACGCCGACGTTCGCAAAGTGCCGGCAGGGGCCGA
>JAJDEV010000219.1 GCA_029259605.1 Planctomycetota bacterium
GCGAAGTCGCGATAGCATCTGTCATGGCCGGTTTCCTCCAAGGCATGAAGTTGAACGTCTCCCATCAGTGCAGCGCCCCCGGGCGACTGCGTCGAGGGGCCGGCCTTCTCATTCCATCCATGCAGACGGACGCCGCTTCGCCGCGCCGCTGATCGGCAACGCGTTAGGCACACGACGCAATGGCAATCGAGGACGCGGTCGGACAGTTTCGCGATGCCGCGACCACGAAAGGCGCGTTCGCTGAGCCGGCTTCGCGAGACCACTCGCTTCACGAGGCTATGTCTGTTGCGTGGCGACAGCTCTACGCGGCGGGGCCGGAGGGACACGAAGCGTTCAAGGCGCTACTCGGCGATGAGTCGCGACATGTTCGCGCTTGGGTCGCTGCACAGCTCCTTGCACTCGGCGACGAGAGTGCTGTTCCGATGCGCCCGATGCGCATCTCCAACGTCTCTCCTTGGCGCAACTCAAGCAGCTCGAGGGAGACGACGATGCCGTTCGAGCGAGCGAGGTAGAGTAGGCGCCATCGCCGCGCCGCGGGTCGCGGTGGCGGTGCACTTGGAGTCTGCGGAGGGAAGCGCATGAAGAAATCGGGTTCGAACGAGGAGCCGTCGGCATCCGAGTTGATCGATCGGAGGATCGCCGAGTTGGCGGATTGGCGCGGGGAGACGTTGGCCGCGATCCGCAAGCTCATCCGAGCCGCCGACCCCGGCGTCGTGGAAGAGGTGAAGTGGCGCAAGCCGTCGAACTCGATGCTCGGGGTTCCCGTGTGGTCCCACGACGGCATCCTCTGCACGGGCGAGACCTACAAGGACAAGGTGAAGTTGACCTTCGCCAAGGGAGCTTCGCTGAGCGACCCGGGCAAGCTCTTCAACTCGAGCCTCGACGGGAACACCAGGCGCGCGATCGACATCCACGAGGGCGAGAAAGTGGAGGCGCGCGCGTTCAAGGCGCTCCTTCGCGCGGCGGTCGAGCTCAACAGCGGTGGTGCGAAGCGCGCGAAGTAGGGACGCGCGGCATCCGACGGCTACTCGCGGTCCGCAGTCGCGAGCTGAGCTGCGATCGCGTCCGCTAGCATGCGCGACCGCGTCTCGCGCGCCCCGGGTGTCAGGTGCACGAGATCCGAGAACGCGTCGGCGGCGCCTCCCGCGCGCGCGAAGTCGCGCTCGAAGTCGAACAGCTGCCAGCCTTGTTCGGCCGCGAGCGTGCGGGCGCGCTCGTTGTGCTCCAAGAGTCCGCGGCGCATGAGCGTGTCGTAGTCGCTCCGATCGTCGCCGCGCATCGCCATGGTCATGACGACGACGTCCGCGCCGAGGGACTCGGCGTGCCGTCCGATCGTGCGCAGGTTGCGGACGTACGTGTTCGCGCCCTCGGCGAACGGAAGCGGCGTGTCGCTCACATGCATCGAGTCCACGACCGGGAGCGTCGTTGCTCGCTGTACCGAGAACTCGTCGTTCCGGCTCAGGTGCCACGCGTAGAGGTCGCTGACCCGCACCAACGCGCGCTCGAGCGCGTTCACGTCGGGTCGGCTCCACGGGCGCCGGAAGTGCGAGTAGTCCGGTCGGTGTCCGCGGCGAAAGCGGGGCGGCACGTCGTTGACGCCGTGGTGCAACACGACGACGTCGGGCCGGTAGTCCTGCGCGAGCAGGAACCAGTTCACCATGCTCTCCGCCGTCGTCCAGCCGGACACACCCGCGTTCAAGACTTCGACGGCGACGCCCGAGCGCGTGCGGATGGCGCGCGCGAGCGCGTCGGGATTCGTGCTCTCGGTCGTCGATGCGCCGACGAGCAAGACGCGCGGAACGCCGGGCGTCATCTCGAGCGGCCACTCCGGTCCGCGAAACCCGAGCGAGTTCGTACCGGGCCGCCCGCGCTTCCGAACGAACACCGTGTGCGCGCGCGGCTCGTAGAGCGCGGACTCGCCGTCGCAGACGAACGCGCGCAAGCGTTGCAATCGCTCGCGATCGACGCCGCCAACCGATGGGGCGAGGATGCGGAAAGCGACCTCCGCGACCAGGAGCGCGAGCACGACGGAGGCCATTGACCACAGGACGCGTCGGCGCCACGAACGGGCTCGAGCGGGGACCATGGTGCGGGAGTCTACACGGGCGCCGGGTTAGGCTGAACACGGCGTGATCTCCCTCCGGCTACCGGCGCGTGCGCGCATCGACGCGCTCCTCGACGAACTCCAAACGGCGCCGTACTCGTACGCGGAGGTGGGCGCCACGCGCGAGGCGCTGCCCGCGCACTACCGCGTCGATCGCTACTCGGTCGTGCTCGGCAGCGGCGACGCGGTGTTCGACGCGGCCAAGCGAGCCATCCGCGCCTGGTCGCCGTTCGACCTGCCGTGGGTGCGCGCGTTCTCGCGCTCGGAACCCGTCCCCGGCGCGAGCGTTGCCGTCGTCGCACGCGTGCTCGGAGCGTGGTGGGTGAACGTCAGCCGCGTGGTTTACGTCGTCGACGACGAGCACGCGTTCGGATTCGCGTACGGGACGCTTCCGCATCATGCGGAGCGCGGGGAAGAGCGCTTCCTCGTCGAGCGCTCACCCGAGTCCGGCGAGGTCGTCTATCACATCCTCGCGTTCTCGCAACCGCACCACGTGCTCGCTCGCCTCGGCGCGCCGCTCGCGCGCGCGACCCAACGGCGCTTCGGCGCCGGCTCGCTCGCGGCGATGCAGCGGGGCATTCGGCCGCGCTAGCGCGGGTTCTTCATGAGGCTTTGCCGAGATCGGCGCAGCTACGCGCCATCTCAGCGCTTCGCGACCGAAGCGCGTGCTGGCGACCTTGACGGGTCGTCGAACCCGGTGAGGGAGGGAAGTGCTGAGATGGCGCGTAGCTGCGTCGATCTCGGTGAAGCGTCATGAATCATCCGGGCTAGTTCTCGCCCGCTGCGCTCGCGCGTACACGCTCCAGGTTCGCGCGCGCGACGACGAAGTAGCCGTCGATCGCGATGGCCGCTTCGAACTCGCGCGCCGCTTCGTCCAGGCGGCCCTGGACTTCGAGCAGCATGCCGAGGTTGTTGTGCGCTTCCGCGTAGCGCGGGTCTACGCGGATCGCTTCGCGGTAGGCCGCTTCGGACGCGTCGGCGTCGCCGAGGATCCGTTGCGCGAGGCCGACGTTGTAGTGGTGACGCGCGCGGTCCGGGGCGAGGTCGCGCGCGAACTCGAAGAGCGGTAGGGCGTTCTCGAAGTCGAGGCGCTCGGCGAAGTGGTTGCCGAGGGCGCTCGCGCCGTCGGCGCCGAAGGCGGGGGCGATCCGCGCGGCGGTCTCCAAGCGTGCGCGCGCTTCGTCGTAACGATCGAGCGCGAGCAGCGCCATGCCCGCGCTGTAATGCGCGGACGCGTTGCCCGGGTTTGCCTCGCTCGCACGCTCGAACCACTCGAGCGCCTCCTCGTTCCGCTCCTGATCCTGGAGCGCGAGGCCGACGAAGTTGTAGGTCGACGACACGGGAAACTCCTCGATGCCCGTCGGCCAGTGGACGAAAACGCCGAGCAGACCGACGCCGCACGCGATGCGCAGCGTGGATCCATACGCGCGCGCGCGAATCCGGTCGACGAGGGTCGTGCACGTCACCGCGGCGAACGGCAGGAGCAGCGGCATGAGGCTCAGGCGGAAGCGCGACGTCACGAAGAAGAGCACGATGCCGGCCGCGAGGGCGAGGAGCGAGAGCATGGCGACGCGCAGTTCGCGGCGTCGCGGCCACGAGAGCGCGATGCCGACGAGCGCGAAGGGAACGACGACGCCGTACCGGACCGGGATCCCGAGCACGCGCAACACGCGCGACTCGCGCTGAAACGTGCCGAGGTCGTGGTCGTCGACCCACTCGGTCGCGTGCAACAGGTAGAAGGCCTTCTTCGCGAGCAGCGTGAGCCACGCGAGCGGCGCCGCGCGGATGTCGGAAAGCGCGCGGTCGCTCCAGTAGCGTGACACGTCGCGCGCCGACAATGCGCGGCCGCGCTCGAGCTCGGCGATGCGCCGCGCGACCGCGCCGTCGTACGTCGCGCTGCCGTGCCCGACTTCGAGCGGCTCGAAGAACCCCGACGCGCCGGCGTGATTGCCGATGTAGAGGTTCGCGCCCAGGTTCGTCGTGCCGAACACGAACTCGCCCGCGACGAGCTCGTTGCGTACGCCCATCGCGGCGAGGGGTACGACGCTCGCGAGCGCGAATGCGAGGACGCGCTTCTTCGCTCCCGCGCCCGACCACCACAGGTACGCGGCGAAGACCGGGACGAGCACGAGCACGTTCTCGCGCAGCGCACCGGCGAGGCCGAGCGCGAGCCCCGTCGCGAGCGCGTTCACGACCGTCGGCCGACGCTTCGTACGCGCGACCAGCGCGAACACGAGCGCGGTGAGGAAGAGCCCGAGCGAGGTCTTCTTGAGCACGCTCTCGAACAGCAGCGCCTGCGGGAAGACCGCGAGCAACACGCCCGCCCACAGTCCGACACGGCGCGAGAAGAACGCCGCGGCGAACGTCGCGACGAACACGCACGCGAGCGCGCCGAGCACGGCCTGGATCGCGCGCACGACGCCGACGTCGTCACCGAACACGCGGAACACGGCGCCGAGGAACTGCGGATAGAGCGGCGCGTGGTAGAGGACTTCGCTCGATGCTTGACCGTGCGCCACGTCGACGCCCCACGCGTGATAGAACGCCGCGCCGCCGAACGGGATCGACAGCAGCGGGTTGCCCGCCATTTCGAGCTGGTAGAGCACGCGCACCGCGAGCGCGAACGCGAAGAGGACCAGGAGCCGGCGCGCGGGAAGTTTCGGAGGCTGGTCCACGTTGGGGCGTAGTGTCTCGCGATCGGCCGGGCGAGCGCAAGACCCACGCGGCGCGGAGGGGTTCATCCAACGCCGCCGACGTTTGTTCCGCGCCGGATCGGACGGTACGTTGCGCTACGCCGCCTCCGGCGCCGCACGCGTCCGGTGTGCGCGCGCGACCTGGTGCGCACGACATGACACGCAAGCCGCGGCGCGATGGGGAACATGCAGAGGGCGCCGCGCCCGAACAGGACGCGTACGATGCGCTGCAGGTCTACACGCTCGAACACGGCGACCCGCGCTTCCTGCACCAACACGTCGTCGACGCCTGGGCCGCCCAACACGCGCGCGAAGACAGCAAGCCGATCGCGCCGGCGTTCGCGCTCATCGGCCTCTACCTGCATCTCGAGCGTGGATGCTCGGGTCGCGACGTGCAGCGCGCGCACATGACGCTCGCCCGTCGCAAGCGCGAGTGGCCGAGGTTCGCGCTGCCGAAGGACCGCGGCGCGATGACGGCGAACCGCGTGATGGAGGCCGCGCCGGGACGCGAACGCGACGAGGCAATCGACGCCTGGTGCGCGTCGGTATGGAACGCGTTTGCGTCGCAGCGCGACGTCGTCGTCGAGCTCCTGCGCGAGTACGGTATCGAGTGATGGCTTCGAAGCATGTGTGTGCGAGCGCGGTCCGGTTCAGGCTCGCGATGACGCTCGCCGTCGCGGCGCTGTGGTCCGGCGTCGCCCAGGGGCAGTCGGCGACGGACGCGACCAACGACAACGAGCTCGTGAACGGCACGTTCGAAGGCGACGCTGCCGACGGCGTCCCGCACGGGTGGGTGTTCCCGCGTAGCCTGGCCGAAGCCGGGCACACGATCACGCTCGACGCGACCGATCCCTTCGAAGGCAACCAGGCCGCGCTGCTCGATTCGACCGCCGTCGAGGACGGGAGCAAGTTCGGGATGGTCAACCAGTACTTCGAAGCGGAGCGCTTTCGCGGCAAGCGCGTGCGGTTCCGCGCCGCCGTTCGCACCGCGGAGCGGACGTCGGAGGGGCGCGCCCAGCTGTGGTTGCGCGTCGATCTCGAGGCCGAGGACGGGACGCGTTCGATCGGCGCGTTCGACAACATGGGCGATCGGCCGATCACGGCTGACGAGTGGGAGCAGCACGAGATCATCGCGGACGTCGGCGACAACGCGGTGACCCTGACCGTCGGCATGCTCGTCATCGGCAGGGCGAAGGCGTGGATCGACGACGCGCGCCTCGAGGTGATCGACGGCGAGGACGTGGAGGTCACCGCGGCCGCGACGCCGCGTTCGCGCGGGGAATCGGATCCGCGCCAACCGTTCTACACCCATTGGATCTGGCTCGCGCTCGCGGTCATGGGCGTGCTCGCCGCGTCGCAGGCGAAAGCCAGCGGTCTTCAACGCGCCGCGCTGCGCTTCTCGCTCGTGTACTGGGTCCTCTACAGCTTCCCGACGCTGTTCGGCCAGCTGCCTCCGTTGAGCCTGCTTCCGAGCGCGCAGCAGTGGTACACCGATCAGTCGCAGGCGCTCGTGCACTGGATCGCGCACACGTTCCTCGGTATCGAGGGCGATATGGTGCTCCCGCGCGGCAGCGGCGACACGACCTACGCATGGGCCAAGCTCTTCGCGATCACGCTCGTCGCGACGCTGGTCGCGGGGGTGTGGACGCTGGTCGCGCGCTTCGTGCGCCGGCGGAGCGACGAGCCGCGCGGCGACAGCCCGTGGCTCCGCGATCTCCTGCGCAGCTATCTGCGCTACGTGCTCGCGCTCACGATGCTGACCTACGGTCTGATCAAGGCGGGGTTCGTCGCCACGCAGTTCGGACCGATCGGCGAGTGGCACCTCGGCCGGACGTACGGCGCGTCGTCACCGATGGGGCTCGTGTGGACGTTCATGGCGGCGTCGCCGGCGTACACGTTCTTCTCGGGGTTGAGCGAGCTCCTCGGCGGGCTGCTGCTCCTCTCCCGGCGCACGGCCGCGCTCGGCGCCGCGATCAGCTTCGGCGTGATGCTGAACGTCGTGATGTTGAACTTCTGCTACGACGTTCCGGTCAAGCAGTACTCCTTCCATCTCGCGTTCATGGCGCTCGTGCTCTTGCTCGGCGACGCGAGGCGCCTGACGAACGTCTTCCTGCGGAACCGCGCGACCGAGCCCGTCGATCTGCGTCCGCCGTACGCGCCCGGCAAGACGCTGTGGATCCAGCGCGCGATCAAGACCGCGCTCGTCGTCTACCTGTTCGCGCTTCCGATCTATCGGCACGCGAAGAAGGAGCTCACGCACGAGGCGCCGGTCGTCGAGGAATCGAAGCACCTGCTCGTCAACCGCGGCTTCCGCTGGATCAGCGAGGTTCCGTTCAATCGCTAGCGCGACGAAGCTCGTGCTGGTCGCGGCGCTCCTCGGTGCGGCCTGCGCGACGCGCCCGCCGCTGCGCGCCACGCTCGTCGGCGAAGGGGGAGCGATTCCCCCGGCCGCGCGCGCCGCTCTGCCCGGGATCGAATCCGCCTACGCGGCGCTCTTCGGCGTGACCGCCGCAGACCTGTCGATCGAGCTCGTGATGGGCGACGCGGAACGACCCGAGTACGACCACTTCGATCAGGGGCGCAACGTCGTGCGCATGGGTTGGCCGGCGGCGGATGAAGCGCTCGGCCTGTGGACGCTCGCCCATGAGGTCGCCCACGCCTACGAGTTCGCGCACGATGCCGTCGCCTACGAAGACGAGCCGTCGTGGATCCACGAGGGGCTCGCGGAGTACGCGGTGTGGGCTTGGAAGCGAGCGCTCGATCCCGCGGAGGGCGAGCGCTTCCTGCGCGCGGCGGCGCGCGACCACCGTGCGAGCGGCGCGCCCTTCCGCGAGGTCTTCGCCGACGTCTACGCATTCGACTGGTCGGTCGCCTACCCGCCGTGCCATCTCGCGGTGCACGTTCTCGCGCGCGACACCGGACGCGAAGGCGTGCTGCGCTACTTTCGCGAGCACGGAGCGGGACGCCCGGATGCGGCGTTGCGCCGCGTCGCCGGTCTCGGGCCGCGGGAACTCGAGCGTCGCGTCGACGCCCTCGCGTGCGCGCTCGACGCGACGCGTTAGCAGCCCGTGGCGAAACTCACGATGTCTTCGAGGCGCGCCGACGAGGCGTATTCGCTCGATACTCGGAGGAGGCGGAACGCGGACAGCGCGGATGCAGCGCGCTCCGAGGACGTCGTGAGCTTCGCCACGGGCTGCTAAAGCTGCTTCTGCAAAAGCTTGCCGGGCGTCGGCCGCGCGTTGCGGCAGCCCCACTTGGCCACGTGGCTGTCGCCCGATGCGACCGCGCCGAAGTCGCCGCCGAGGTAGAGCGCGGGACCGTTCCCGTCGTCGAACGCGGTCAACGCGAAGACGGTGTCGTCGACGCCGGCCCCGAGCGGGGACCACTCCGATCCGTCCCAGCGCGCGATGCGGCTCGCCGCGGTCTCGCCCGCGACGGTGAAGTCGCCGCCGACGTAGAGCGCCGCACCGTGACCGTCGTCGAAGACAGCGAGCGCTTGGACGAAGCCGTTCGTCCCGTCGGAGAGGCCGCCTACGGGCGACCACGACGCTCCGTCCCAACGCGCCACGTGGTCGGCCGCCACACCGTCCATGCTCGTGAACCAACCGCCCGCGTAGAGCGCGAGCCCGTTCCCGTCGTCGAACAGCGCGAGCGACGTGACTTGGTTGTTCGCGCCGGGACTCACCGGAATCAGCGGCGCCCACGTCGCGCCGTCCCACTTCATGATCCCCCAGAATCCGCCGGCTGCGAACAGCGCGGGCCCCGAGCCGTCGTCGAACACGGCGAGCGCGCGCACCGGGTTGCTCGTCAGTCCGCTCCCGAGCGCGGACCAAGCGGCGCCGTTCCAGCGCGCGACGAACGACGCGGACACGCCTCCGATCGTTTGGAAGTCGCCGCCCGCGTAGAGCGCCGGCCCGCCGCCGTCGTCGAACGTGGCTAAGGCCTCGACCCCTCCGCCGCCGCTGACTCCGCCCGCGAGCGATGCCCAAATCGAGCCATTCCACGCGGCCACTCGGTTCACCGTGACTCCGCCCGCGGTTGCGAAGTTGCCGCCGGCGAAGAGCACCGATCCCGTGCCGAGGTCGGACGCGTGCAAGCTCAGGACGCTGCTCGACGTTCCGCTTCCCACGCCCGACCAGGCGGCGCCGTTCCAGCGCGCGAGGTTGGGGACGCCGGCGCCTCCGGCGGTGTCGAAGAACCCGCCGACGAAGAGCGCCGACGCGTTGCCGTCGTCGAATCCCGCCAAGGCGTAGACGCGGCCGTCGAGGCCCTTGCCGGTCGCCTCCCAGTTCGCGCCGTCCCACTTCGCGACGCGGTTCGCGGCGACGGAACCGGCGGTGTCGAACGTGCCCCCGACCCACAGTTCGTTCTCGCCCGGCGGGGCGTAGAGCGCCTGGACGTTGTTCGTCGTTCCGCCGGATGGAGTGGACCAGCTCGTGCCGTCCCAGCTGGCGAGGTGCGCCGCGGATGCACCGCCCGCCATCGAGAACGCGCCTCCGACCCAGAGCGCCGGCTCCTCGCCGCCCTCGAACACGGTCAGCGCCGCGACGAAGATCTGGAAGCCGCCGGGTTCGTCGACGCCGCTGCCGAGCGCGCTCCACGCGGAGCCGTCCCACTTCGCGACGCGGTTCGCGGCGACGCCGCCCGCGGTCGTGAAGCTTCCGCCGGCGTGGAGCGCCGCTCCGCTCCCGTCGTCGTAGGCGGTCAGCGCGAGCACGGTGCTGTTCGCGCCGCTGCCGAGCGCCGACCAGCTCGATCCGTCCCACTTCGCGACGCGCGATGCGGCGCCTCCGCCGGCGTTCGCGAAGCTGCCGCCGGCGTGGAGCGCGGGGCCGCTGCCGTCGTCGAAGACGGTCAGCGCGAAGACCGGTCCGCTCGTGCCGCTGCCGACGGGCGACCAGCTCGAGCCGTTCCACTTCGCGACGCGCGACGCGGCGCCGCCGCCGGCGCTCGTGAACAATCCGCCGGCGTAGAGCGCGGGCCCGCCGCCGTCGTCGAAGACCGCGAGCGCGCGCACGTTGTGGTTCGTCCCTGCGCCGAGCGTCGTCCAGCTCGCGCCGTTCCATCGCGCGATGTGGCTCGCCTCGACGCCGCCCGCGTTCGTGAAGTCACCGCCGGCGTAGAGCGCGGGGCCGCCGCCGTCGTCGAAGACGACGAGCGCGCGCACGCTGCCGTTCGTTCCGCCCTGGAGCTTCGACCAGCGCTTTCCGTCCCATCGCGCGACGTGGTTCGCGACCACGCCGCCCGCGGTCTCGAAGTTCCCGCCCGCATACAGCGCCGGACCGCTTCCGTCGTCGAACCGGACCATCGTCGCGACCGCCGCGTCCATGCCGGGTTGTGCTCCGAACGTCGGCAACCAGCGCGGTTCACATCGCGGCTTCTGCGCGAGGCGCAGCGTCGCGACCGTCGATACGCGCGGACGGTCAGCGAGCGCGACGCGCGCACGCGTCGTTCGGTCGTCGCCGACGGCGCTCACCGCGAAGAGCTCCACGCTGCGCGCGTCGCGCGGCACGGCGACCTCGAGCCGGTAGCGTCCACCGTGATCGGCGACGGCCTCGCCGCCCGCACTGCTCACAACGAGCGCACCGATGGCGGGCGCACCCTCGGGTTCGACCACGCACCCTTCGAAGACGCGCCGAACGGCGACGTCGCCGCGCTCGGCGGCGACCGCGCCCGCGGTGGGTGAGGGCTCCGCGACGAACGCGGACGAGGCGGCGATGCTCAAACAGGCGACGAACGAGACTGCGGGAAGCGTCATGTCCATTCCTCCGTCCTCGCGCGGCGAGGATCGCGAACAAGGGAGAACGCTCGGTCCGTCGAGTGGCCCGTCGTCGAGATCGAACCTCGAAGCCGGCCGGCAACGTGCCGAGCCACCCTTCGATGCTACGCAGCGCCTCGTCGATCGCGCAATCCGGAAATCGGCGCCCGGAGTTCGGGGCCGAGGACGCCAAGCAGGAGGCTGCGGCGACCGCCCCTAGCGCTCCAGCACGCGCGCGACGGCTGCGGCTAGCTCGCCTGCATCGGGCGCGCGTTCGATGCGCAGGTCGCCGTCGACGTCGAGCGTCGAGCGCATTCGAATCCACGCGCGGCTCGGGGAACGCAGCGGGTCGTCCGCCCCGCGCGAAACGACCCAGGCGAGCGAGTGCGTGCCTGTCGCGTAGACCGGCAGGCGTACCTCGCGCTCGTCGCCGAACGCCGGCAGGGCGGCGCGCTCCCACTGTTCCCACTGAGTGCGTCGGTCGGAAACGGCGTGCTCGATGAATTCGTTCCAGCGACGTTCCTGGTGAACGGCCGCAATCAGCTCGGCGCGCAGCTCGACGCCGGGCGGCAGCTCGAAACGCTCGGGCAAGCGGATCTGTACGGTGGGGGCAGGGACGAGCGCGAGCGTCAGGTGGTCGACCGCGACGGTGCGCAGGGTGAGGAACCCCGGGGCGAACGGCTCGACCTCGAGCGACGTGCGGTGCGTGAGGATCGTCGCGCGACCGGAGGCGTCGAGCAGCACGTGCCGCACTTCGTCGTCGCTCACGTGGAAGGCCACGTGCCCGACGCCGATCGGTTGTCCGCTCGAGTCCGTCACGTCCACGTTCACGCGTCGCAACTTCCCGCGCAGGTCGATCGGGTTCAGCCGTTCGTCGGTGCTCACGCGACCGCTCTCGACGCGGACATCCTCGATCGCCCTCAGCACCGTGTCCTGACCGTTGATCGTCACGGTGACGGTCGCGAGGCCGGGTGGCAGATTCTGGATCGAGAAGCGGCTGTCGCTCAGCACGACGGCGTTCGGCAGCCAACCCGGATCGCCCGTGAACGAGAAGCGCGTGCTTCCACCCTCGGGCCTCACCGTGACGCGCAGCCACTCGGGCCGGACGCCTTCGTCGAGGAGGAGCGATCCGCCGACCTCGCCTTCCTTCTCGAGCACGAGCTCGATGTCCTCGGCGCCGGCGTGTAGCGGAACCGGACGCGCGTCGAGGTAGGTGGACCGCGTCGCGAAGACGCGGAACTCGCCGCCGGCCAAGAGGTCTTGTGTGCCGAGCATCTCGAAGGAGCCGTCGCGCGCCGACTGGCACATGAACTCGTTCGCGGTGTGCCAGTCGAAACCCTCGGCGTTGTTCCAAGGCACTTTGCGTTCGACCCGAACGGCCGCCCAGTACACGGGCTTGCCCTCCGCGTCGACCACCGTTCCCCTGGCGAGGAGCGGCGCCGGTGCGAGCGTGACCTCTCCGAGGTCGAGCGGCTCGTCTGTCGTGGGCCAGCGGACGTCGAGCTCGACGAAGAGCGTAGGCCGCTCGTCGAACCCGAGGCGCAGGTGCTCGAACTTGGACGCGGGCTGCTCGGTCTCGACGTGGGCCGAGAACGCACCGGTGTCGTCCGTGCGAACGATCAAACGGCCCGCTTCGATGCCGTCACGAGTGGCGAAGCTCGCCTCGCCCTCGACCATGCTCCGGGCGAGCGGACTGCCATCCGGCCGGAGCAAGCGACCGACGAGCAGCGGGCTCGTGCGTTCGAGCTCGAACGTGCACTCGACGATCTCGCCCGTCGCACCCGGGCCTTGGAGCGTTCGTTTCGCGCCGATTGTCGCTGCGTCCGGGTCGACCTCGATCGCGAGCTGCATGCCGAGCGCTACGTGCGGAACCCACGCCACACCCTCGATCGTGCGGACGGGGCTGCGTTGGCCGCGGCGCACGCTCCCCGGATTCGCCTCGTCGGGAACGAGCGGCACGACAAGAACCCAGGCCTCCTCCTTCGCGGCGAGTCCTTGCACGTCGACGCGCAGTGACCCGGTGTCGGGTAGCGTGAAACGGACCGGCGCGTTCGGAAGCGAGGCGGGATCGCCCTGCCACTCAATCGGTGACGGGAGAGCCGCTTCCAATCTGACCTTCAAGACGTATCCGGACGCGAGCGTAGGCAAGGCCGTGAAGAGGTCGGGAACGACAACCTCGCCGCCCTCGTTCGTCCGTTCTTGGCGCGAATGCCCGCCGCCCCCGAGGCGTGTGCTGGAAACCCGAACAGGAACGTCGGCGACCGGATCTCCGCGCGGGTCGACGACCTGGATCGTGAGCGACGCCTCGCCCATCGCCGTGCGCGCGTCGATCGCCTCGTCGTCCTCGGCGACCATCGGCACGACCGCTTCGCGACCGGCGGTGTCGGCGACGTGGGCGGGCGCGACGGGCGAAGCGATCGCGCGCGCGCCGCCGCCTTCGTCCGGAGCGCGGGCGGCGACGCGCTCCTCACGCGGCGCCTTTCCGCTCGACCACGGCACCCAAACGGCGACGGCGACGGTCGCCGCGATGCATGCGATCCCCTTCATCATGACGCTGACTCCTCCTGCGGAACTCGATGCACCCTCGATCGGCCCGCCCGACAACGGGAGCTCTCCGATGAGGACTCCGAGCGCCTGCACCCACGCCTTCCCGTCCCCGCCGCACCGACCGTCGAGTCGCGTGCGCAGGAGCGCGAGCCCCCGCGCCAGGCGCGTCTTCACGGTCGCCACGGGTGTGTCCGTCGCACGCGCGATCGCGCGCGGCGACAGGCCCTCGAAGTAGCGCAGCAGGAGGACGCGGCGGTAGGGCGCGTCGAGTTCGAGCACGGCGTCGACCACCATGCGCTGCACTTCGACGCGCTCGAGCAGGTCGTCGGTCGCCGGCTCCTCACCCGACGACCGCGCGCGCCCCTCGTAGTCGCCGCGAGTCGCCTCGCGCCGCTGGACCTGGAGCACCGCGTTGCGCACCACGCGTGCCAGCCAGCCCTTCGACGGCCGCGCGTCGGATGCCGGTCGCCGCAGGGCGGCGAGCCAGGTCTCCTGCACGACGTCCTCGGCGAGGTGCGCGTCGCGCACCAGGCTGCGCGCGAGGGCGCGCACCCAGTCGAGATGCTCGAGCGCGAGCGACGGGTCGAGCTGTGGTTCGTGCGGCTTCATGTCCTGCACCCGCAAGGTGCACGTCGGACGCGCGAGGACTCAGCCTTCTGCCGAACGTCTCGAGGTTTCGATCTGCGGCGCCAGCAGGACGGGTCCATCCATCGGTCGCTGCGCGTTCTCGAACAGGAAGCGCCAGTGGAGCGTGAGGGCGACGAGTACGGCGACGTGCCACAGCTCGTGCGGTCCGATGACGCCCGGTATCAGCGTGGGCCACGCGAGGCCGAGCCCGATGGCGCCGAGCGAATACACCACGCCGCCGGCGATCAAGAGCCAGATGCGCGCGGTGCCCTGGCGCCTCCACACGACGAGCCCCGCGAGCCCCGCGATCCAACCCATCAAGAGGTAGACGCCGGTTCCCAAGCCGGGCGGCAGCGAGTGGTAGTACACGCTGAACAGCGTGATGCCGGTGGCGGCGACGAGCCAGATCACGACGAGCACGCCCCAGCGCGCGACGCCGCGGAAGAAGAGGCCTTGCACCGGCGTGTGCGTGCCTGCGATCAGGGCGAAGATCGCGGCCTGGTCCAGGCGGCCGAGGACGTGGCGCGCGGTCGAACCCGTCTCGAGCATGTGGAACACGCCGCTCAGCGAGAGCAAGAGCACGCTCGTGAACGCGAAGACGCCGAGCACGGCGACGCGCCGCGCGTCCCCGCGACCGCGCCGCAGGAGGAACCACGCGGCGACCGCGAACACGACGGCGCCGGCCAGGTGGCTGATCGCGCTGAACGGCTCGTGGAAGCCGGGGATCGAATGGACCGCGGACGACATCGGGAGCGAATCCTAAGTCAGGTCCGTGCGGAACCGAGGCGCGCGCGCCGGATCCTGTCGAATCGCGCGCGAACCCGAGGAGCCCGACGGACGCACGCCGCCGCGCGACGGGCTCACTGGTCCGGTACGCCGGCGTCGAGCGCGACGCGCCAGCCGGCCTTCGTCTTGCGCCACACCGTCAGGTACGTGCCCGAGCCGAGCCGCGTCTCGTTGCCGTCGTCGCCGATGCGCACGATCGTGTAGACGCCGCGTGTGAAGCCGAGCTCGCCCGGGTCGATGAAGCCGCCGACCTCCGGCTCCCAGGTGAACTCGATCGCGGGGTCGGCGAAGAGCGCCGTGTCCGAGGCGCGGATCGCGTCGAGGCCTTGGACGACGTGCGTGTCGCCGGCGGTCAGCGAGGGCTTCACCGAGCGCTCGTCGAAGTACGACAACCAGCCTTCGATGCCGCGCTCGGAGGCGGCGATCGCGAAGTCGCGGTCGGCTGCGAGCAACACCTCGGGGTCGGTCTCTTGCTCGTCCTGCGCGTCCTGGGCGACGACGTCGCTGGGCGGCGCGAGCGAGGTGCAGCCGGTCGCGAGCGAAGTCGAAGCGAGCAGCAGAACGGCGATGTGCGCGGTGGAGAACTTCATCGCTGCACGTTAGCGATTGGGCGCAGGCAATCGGCGCGCGAGTACATCGTTCGAACGCTGCGCCGCACCGCGCGCGTCGTGTGGAGTCGGGCGTGCGGGGCGGTATGCTAGGGACATGCACGCGTTCGGAGTACGGGGAGGGGCGGCGGTGAGCGGTTGGGTCGCGCTCTTCGCGTGCATCCTTCAGGTCCCGGCCGCAGCGCCGCGTGCGACGCAGGACGATTCCAAGGACGAGCGCGTGTTGATCGGCTCCGTGCCGTTCACGACGCCCGAGGTGGAAGCCATCCTCGAGCTCTCGCCGCTGCCGAGCGTTCCGCCCGACGCGACGAACGCGGTGTACGAAAGCGAAGCCGCCGCGCGCTTCGGTCAGGCGCTCTTCTTCGACACGCGCCTGTCGGCGAACGGCGAGGTGTCGTGCGCGACGTGCCACGTGCCCGCGAAGGATTGGACCGACGGCTTGCGCGTCGGCGTCGGCCAGCGCGCGGTCTCGCGCAACACGATGAGCCTGTGGAACGTCGCGTACAACCGCTGGTACTTCTGGGACGGACGGCGCGACACGCTGTGGGCGCAGGCGCTCACGCCGCTCGAGGATCCGCGCGAGCACGACTTCAGCCGCGTCGGGCTCGTGCACGTCCTCGCGAACGACGCGGACTATCGCCGCGCATACGGCGACGTCTTCGGCAAGCTGCCCGATGTGTCGGCGCTCCCCGCGGCCGCGCGCCCCGGCGATCCGACCAAGGACCCGCGCGCCGTCGCGTGGGACGCGCTCGACGCCGACGCGCAGGACACGGTCAACCGCGTCTTCTCGAACGCGGGCAAGGCGCTCGCGGCGTTCCAGCGCGAGCTGGTTTCGACGGACAGTCCCTTCGACCAGTACGCGCGCGGTTTGCGCGACGCCAAGCCGTACGAACAGCGCGCGATCACCGAATCGGCCAAGCGCGGCCTGCGGCTCTTCGTCGGCAAGGCGCGCTGCGTCCTTTGCCACTCCGGACCGACGTTCAGCGACCTCGAGTTCCACGACACGCGCGTCGACGGGCCGGACGTCGATGGCGGGCCGGACATCGGGCGCTTCCAGGGGATCAAGGACGTGCAGGCCGATCCGTTCAACGGCGTCGGCGCGTACTCTGACGATCCGACGGGCGAGGCCGACGCGAAGGTCAGCTATCTCTTCACCGACGGCCACGCGGTGCGCGAGTTCAAGACGCCGACGCTGCGCAACGTCGCGATGACCGCGCCCTACATGCATCACGGTCGGTTCGAAACGCTCGCCGAGGTCGTCGAGTTCTACTCGACCATGGACGGCGCCGCCGATCGCGACGTGCGCGAGCGTTTGCTCGTACCCGTCGGACTGACGGGACGCGAGATTGCCGACCTCTTGGACTTCCTGGAATCGCTCTCGGGAGGTGGAATCGATCCCCAGTGGATGCGCGCTCCGGAGAAGCCGTACCTCGACCAATGAACAAGCTCGAAAAGAAAGCGGTCATCCACGAGTCCGCGTGTCCGCTCGATTGCCCCGACGCGTGCAGCCTCGACGTCACCGTCGAGGACGGACGCATCACCGCTATCGCCGGCTCGCACCGGAACCCGATCACGGCCGGCTTCATCTGCAGCAAGGTGCGGCACTACGACGAGCACGTGTACCACGCGACGCGGCTGCTCTCGCCGCTCATCCGTGTGCCGGGTTCGAAGAAGGGCGAGGCCGCGTTCCGCGAGGCGAGCTGGGACGAGGCGCTCGGGCTCGTCGCCGACAAGCTGAAAGAGGCGCGCGACACGAAGGGCGGCGAGTCGATCCTTCCGTATCACTACGGCGGCTCGAACGGCGTACTCACCGAGAACTCGACCGACTTCCTCTTGTGGGGGCGGCTCGGGGCGACGCGCATGCTCGAGACGCTCTGCGCCGCGCCGACCGGCGCCGCGGCGAGCGGGCTGTACGGCAAGATGCTCGGCGTCGCGTTCGACGACTTCGTGCACGCCGACTGCATCGTCGTCTGGGGCGCCAACCCGCACGCCAGCCACATCCACCTCGCGCCGTTCCTCAAGCGCGCGCAGGGCGACGGCACCAAGCTGATCGTCGTCGATCCGCGCCAGACGAAGGCCGCCAAGGCGGCCGACCTGCACATCGCGCTGCGTCCGGGAACGGACGTCGCGCTCGCGCTCGCCGTGGCGCATTGGTTGTTCCAGAACGACCGTGCGGACCGCGCGTTCCTCGCCGAACACGCGACCGGAGTCGAGGAGTTCGAGCGCCGCGCGAGCGCGTGGCCGCTCGAGCGCGCGGCCGAAGTGACCGGCGTTCCGGCGCAGGACATCGAGGCCTTGGCGCGCATGTACGCCGACGCGGAGACGGCGCTCGTGCGCTGCGGGTGGGGGATCGAGCGCAACCGCAACGGCGGTTCGGGAGTCGCGGCCGTGCTCGCGCTGCCCGCCGTCGCCGGCAAGTTCGGGAAGCGCGGCGGCGGCTACACGATGTCGAACTCGCGCGCGTTCCTGTTCCGCCCGCGCGTCGCGGCGACCTGGGACGCGACGCGCATGATCGACATGAACCACCTCGGTCGCGCGCTCAACGAGCTCGACGCCCCGTCGATCGACGTGCTGTTCGTCTACAACTCGAATCCGCTCACGACCGTCACGGATCAGGAGCACATCCGGCGCGGGCTCGAGCGCGAGGACCTCTTCACGGTCGTGTACGACCAGGTCATGACGGACACGGCGAAGTTCGCGGACGTCGTGCTTCCGGCGACGACGTTCCTCGAGCATCACGACCTGCGCAGCGGCTACGGCGCCATGGTGCTGCAAGTGGCCGAGCCCGCCATCGCGCCGGTGGGACTCTCGCGTCCGAACTACGAGGTCTTCGCCGAGCTCGCCGATCGCGTCGGCGTTTGGACGGACGAGGACAGCGCGTCGCCGCAAGCGATGATCGAGCGTTCGCTCGCGCCGGAAGTGATCACCGCGCTCAACGCGGGCGACGGGATCGCGATGCCGGCGAAGGGCGCCCATCCGGTCCAGTTCGTGGACGAGTTCCCCGGGACTGCGGATGGGAAGATCCACCTCGTGGCGAGCGAGCTCGAGGAGGAGGCGCCCCACGGGCTCTACCACTTCACCGAGGATCCGGCGACCGAGGAGTTCCCGCTCGCGCTCATCTCGCCCGCGACCGAGCGCACGATCAGTTCGTCGCTCGGCGAGCAGTACGGGCAGCGCGTTCCGCTCGCGATGCACGCGGACGACGCGCGCGCGCGCGGAATCGAGGAAGGCACACCGGTGCGGATCTTCAACGACCTCGGCGAGGTGCGCACCGTCGCGCGCATCGCGACCGACCTGCGACCCGGCGTGGTCTTCATGCCGAAGGGCATCTGGGCGCACAACACGGACAACGGTCGGACCTCGAACGCCCTCTGCCCGTCGACCTCCGCGGACCTCGGAAAAGGCGCGTGCTTCAACGACGCGCGCGTCCAGGTCGAGGCGAGCTAGGCGGCGGCGTGGAAAATTTCAGTACGGAGTCGCACACCAAGCGGAAGAACAGCTTCGGAGAGTGCCGCAGCAACCTCGTCGGGGCGTCCCCCGGGGCTCG
>JAJDEV010000220.1 GCA_029259605.1 Planctomycetota bacterium
ATCGTCGAACGGCGCTGGCGTGAGTTTCACCACGGGCTGCTAGGAGCGACCGCGGACGCGGCCGTCGCGCGTCTCGGGTCCGCCGCCGGCGGCGTTCTCGAGCGTCCACCCGATGCGGTGCACCCACGAGACTCTGCCGCCCTCGCGCGCGATCGCGCGCCAGTCCGCACGCCATTCGCTTCCGCGCTCGATCGCATCGCCGCCCAGTGCGGCGCGGTAGGCGCGGAGGAAGCGCGCGACGCGCGGGCGCGTCAACGCGGCCGACAGCTCGTCCCGGCGCAGGACGTAGCGCAAGAGCCGCGCGAGCGACGCGCGCCGCTCGTCGTCCGTCAGCGCATCGCGCAAGCCACAGCGATCGAGGTCGAGGACCCAAACACCGCCCCCACCGTCCGTCGCGAGCAGCGTGTCGTCGACGAGCATGTTGCGCGGCGTCAGGTCGGTGTGCACGAGGCCGGCACCGTGCAGCTCGCCGACGAACGCGCCGAGCGCGGCGAAGACACGCTCGGCGACGGGCGCGGGGAGCTCGCCGGTGCCGACGCGCGCGAGCACGTGCGATGCGTCGGTCGCGCCCTCGACGCGCTTCGTGATCAACGCGAGTCGCCAGCCCGGCCGCGCGCGTTGCGCGCGCGCCGCGACGACGGTCGGCGTCGCGATGCCGCGGCGCGCGAGCTCGAAGGAGAGGATCAGCTCCTCGAACGGACGCTCCGGCTCGCCGAAGCGCTCGTCGTTCATCCAGCGCAGAAGTCCGCCGTGGTGGAAGCGGCGCACGACGAGTCGCTCGTTGTCACCGACGACGAGTTCGCCAAGGGCACGCCGGCCGGCGAGGTCGCTCGCCGGCGCGACACGCCCGCCGTCCGGACCGTGCCCGGACGCGACGAGCGCGTCCCGGTGGCTCGCGAGCACGGCCAGGATCCCGCGCTCGCCCTCGACCACGTCGTAGCCCTCGGGCAGGCGCGCGAGGGTTTCGCGAAGGGCCGCGCGCTGAGCCATCGGGTCGGCGCGCGGACTAGCGGGCCGTGGTGCCTCGGAGGAGACGCAACGCGCGTGCAGCCCCCCGCGAGGATGTCGTGAGCCTCACCACGGGTTGCTAGATCCCCGCTCCGAACCCGGGACCGCTCGACTCCTTGGGGGTCGAGCGCGCGGGCGCGGGCGTCGGGGCCGGACGCGGCGGCGGCGGTGCGGCCGCTTCCTGGCGCGACGCGCGCTCGCGCTCGCGTTCACGCTGCTCTTCGGTGAGGCCGGCCCCGAACGCGGGCGCGTTCGCGGGGCGCGACTCGCGCTTGCGTTCCGTGCGCTCGGGCGCGGGTGCCGCCGGTGCGGCGGCCGCCGGTTTGCGCTCCGGACGCTCTTCGCGGCGCGGACGCTCGTCGCGCGACGGTCGATCGTTGTCGCGTGTGCGTCCGCGGTCGTCATCACGCTTCTCGGCACGCTCGCGCGGTGCACGTTCCTCACGCGGTGCACGTTCTTCGCGCGGCGCACGTTCTTCGCGCGGCGCGTCGTCGCGGTCCGCGCGCGGGCGTTCCCGGTCGTCGCGTTCGTCCCGGTCGCGGCCGCGTCCGCGGCCTCCGCGACTGCGCCCGCGTTCGCCACCGCGTCGCTCGCCACGGCCGCCGCCGCGACGTCCGTCGCCGCGCCCACCGCGTGCGCCACGCTCGCGCTCGGTGCCGTCGTGGTAGGTCTCGCCAACGTCGATGAGGTGCGTCGGGACCTCCTCCGCGAGCCACAGGGACTTGCGGTCGTAGAAGTTCACGCCCTCTTCCCACGCGTCGAGCGCGCGGATCACGAGCACCGTGTAGTCGACGGCGTTGCGCCGCCCCGACTCGCGCGCGTCGTCTTCCGTCAGCGCGAGGTGCAGGAAGCGACGGCGTCCGCCGCGCAGGCCGAAGCGCTTCGCGCGGTCGAGGTCGCGTTCGGGGATCGCGACGTAGAAGAACTCGGGCGGCTTGCTCGCGTCGCCGGGCTCGACCGGAACCGAGTGGCCGTAGAGCGCACGGATGCGATCGCCCTGGATCTCGTAGCGCGCGCGGTCGCCGGAGCTGACGGCTTCGGTCAGGTCCGCCTCGTGCACCGGATCGCCGAGGCGTTCGTTCAGGGCGCGGACGACGTCGCCGACATCGGCCCAGCCGTAGGCGTCCAATTCCAAATCGAATTGCTCCGGTTGGTGGCGGAGCATGAAGGCTAGGGCTCGCGTGATGCGCTCGATCAAGGCTAGCTCACTCGGTTGTCAAGATGTGCTGTTGCGGGAGGCTCCGCTCCCGATCGCGTGTCCGTTTCGAGCGCGCGCCGATGGTCCGGACCGGACGTCCCAGGCGCGCGGCAAGGCACGCGGCTGAGGTGGGATCGGAACCCGGAGCACCCAGCGGTGCGATCCAAGCTCGAGTCGGCGGAGCATTCGGCCCGCGGCGCCACCAAGGGGCGAACACGGGTGACTCGGGGGAGCCGTTTGGGGGAGCGCCGCGTTCCACGCCGCTCTTTCGAGGGCGCATTCTAGCTCGATCCAGGCGGCAAGTCGCTGCCCAGGTCCGCCTGTGGAGCGGAAAGTGGACCCTTCCCGGGTTCTTGTCGGCCCGCTAGACGTCGCCCGCGGTGGCGGGCCCCACCTCGCCCTCGGTGCGGGCGATCACCGCCGCGCAGCAGGAGTCGGACCAGACGTTCACCGTGGTCCGCAGCATGTCGAGCGGGCGGTCCACGGCGAGGAGCAGGGCCGCGCCCTCGAGCGGCAGGCCGAGGGTCGCCAGGATCGTCAGCATCATCACGAGCCCGGCCGACGGGATGCCCGCCGCGCCGATGCTGGCGAGCAGCGCCATCACGATGACCTGCAGCTGCACGCCGAGCGTCAGGTCGAAGTCCCCCGTCGTCGCGTAGTACTGCGCGAGGAAGATGACGCCGATGCACTCGTACAGCGCGGTCCCGTCCATGTTGACGGTCGAGCCGAGCGGCAGCGTGAACGACGCGATGCGACCCGAGACCTTGCCGCGCTTCTCCACCGTTTCGAGCGTCACGGGCAGCGTCAGGCTCGACGAGCTCGTGCTGAAGGCGGTCATCAACGCCGGCGACATGGCGCGGAACCAGCGCCACGGCGAGATCCGACCGACGACCGCGACCAGGATCGGCAGCGTCACGCAGCCGTGCACCAAGATCGCGACGACGACGAGCAGCATGTAGTAGAGCAGCGGCTCGAAGACGCCGAAGCCCGTCTTCGCGACCACGCGCGCCAGCAGGCAGAACACGCCGTACGGCAAGAGCGACATGATCCCCTCCGCCATGCGGAGGATGACCTCGAACAGCGACTCGAAGACCTCGCGGATGCGCGTGCGGTGCGGTTCGGCGGTGCGCGTGAGGAAGACGCCGAACATGAGCGCGAAGAAGATGATCGCGAGCATCGCGCGGTTGTCGTCGAGGACCGCGAACACGTTCGACGGGACCATCCGCCGCAGGAACGCGGCGAAGCTCGAGTCCGCGCTGATGCTCGCGTTCTCCAGGCCGGCGAGGCCGAGCAGCGCGCCTTCGCCGGGACGGAAGATCGTGACGAGCACCTGTCCGACGAGGATCGCGAGGAAGCTCGTCGACACGTAGAAGAGCAGCGTCTTGCCGCCCAACCGGCGCAGGTCCTTCAGGCTCCCGACGCCGGCGACGCCCGAGATGATCGACGTGACGACGATCGGCACGATGAGCATGCTCAGGAGGTCGATGAACACGTTCGCGCAGAAGTCCAGCGGGGCGACGACGCGGGCGAGGGTCGATTCGGGATCGAGCTCCATCGTCAGCCGTTCCTGAGCGTCGTCGTCGAGCACGAACCAGACGATGTCTCCGTTCGACGCGCTCGCGAGCACGTCCTCGACGTCCGCCGCGCCGGCGATCGCGATGGTCTGTTCGGATGGCTGCCCGCGATCGACGATCGCCGCGACAACCGTGTCACCGACCTCGAGGCTCGTCTTCGCGATCGGGCTGCCGGCGTCGACCGAAGCGATCTCGGCACCGCTGTCCGGCGCGTCGCTCCACGTCGCCCCGCGCCACACGCGCGATTCGAGCCCGAATTGGAGGGCCAGTCCGACGAGCGCGCCCGCGAGCATCCAAACGAGGACCTTCCAATGGAACTTCATGCGCAGGAGAGTAGCGCCTCGCGCCGACGCGGGCGAGCGCCCGTGCGTTCGGCTGGCGTTCGGCCCCCGCAGACGTCTACGATCCGCCGCGCGAGCACACCGCGCTCCGCACCATCCCCCACATGCAAGCAAGCCTCTGCCTCGCGAACGTCGGCGCGCTCTTCGAAGCCTTCGATGCCATTCCGCTCGTGTTCGCGGTCCTCCTGGGCGGCCTCGTCGGACTCGAGCGCGAGATGAGCGGTCGACCCGCCGGGCTCCGCACACACGTGCTCGTGTGCGTGTCCGCCACGATGCTGATCATGATGTCGCAGAGCGCCGCGGCGGACGGCGGCGCGGGCGTGTCCGGGCGCGTCGTGTTCGATCCGAACCGAATGGGTGCGGGCATCGTCACCGGCATCGGCTTCCTCGGCGCGGCGACGGTGTTGCGCTCGGGCGACGTCCTGCGCGGACTGACGACCGCCGCGTGCATCTGGTTCGTCGCCGGGCTCGGGATCGTGCTCGGCTATCAGAACTACGCGCTCGGCATCGTGTCGACCGCGATCGCGCTCTTCGTCTTGACGGTGCTGAACCGGATGACGTCGATCATCGAGCCCGTCGTCTACCGGCGCTTGATCGTGCTCCACCGGAGGCACGACGCGACGGGCGTCTCCGACGCGATCGGAGCCATTCTGAAGGAGCGCGGAGTGCGCGTGCTCGACATCGCGAGCGGCCACGACAACGACGGCGGCGTCAACGAGCTCGTCTTCTTCGTGTCGCTGAAGAACGAGTTCCAGGCCCCCGAGTTGACCGAGACGGTTGCCGCCCTCGACGGGATCTCGAGCGCACGCTGGCTGCTGATCGAAGCGCAGCACTGACAGCGGGGACGTCCGCAGCGTCGACGGACGCCCCCGCTCGGTCGCGCCCTACCGGATCGACAGCGGGCCGAGGTCCATGTCGTCGGACTTCGGTACGCCGACGAGGTCGAGCACGGTCGGCGCGATCTGCAGCGCGCGCACGCCCTCGGCCGGCACGTCCACCTTCTTGTTGCAGAAGAAGACGCCCGCCACGTCGGGCAGGTTGACCGAGATGTGCCCGCCGGACCACGGCGACGTGTTGTCGGTACAAATCGGCAGCAGGTTGTCGTCGCGATCCAGCGCGACGCCACCCGAGGTCGACGACCACGAGACGCGATAGGTCGGCGCGAAGCCGATGATCATGTCGCTCTCGCGATCGAGGAACGGACCGTTGTGGATCTCTTTGGTGACGTAGACGCTGCGGCAGATCGGCGCGCCGCCGTCCTGGTCCGTGGCGACGAGCAGCTTCTCGCGCACCTCGGCCATGAGCGCGTCCGCATCGCTCGCGGGCACGATGCCGTTCCGCTCGCGACCGATCTGGTTCACGTAGAGGAAGCCCATGCCCATGCTGTAGACGCGCGTCTTGTCCCAGTCGACGAAGAGCAGGAACGAGTCGTTGCCCTTCTTCTTCGAGACGCCCGGCTTCATCACGAGGTAACCCTGCTCGATGAGCCAGTTGTTCACGTTCACCTGGCGGTGGAACGACTGGAAGCCGTGGTCCGACACCACCATCAGCGTGTCGTTCGGCTCGAGCGAGTCGAGCACGTCACCGATCACGCGGTCCATGTGCTTGTAGATCGTCGGGATCGCGTCGCGCAGCTTCATCGTCTCGCCGAAGAAGGTCATCGCGCGATCCGAGTCCGCGGCGACGTACTGCGGGTGGGTCTCGTCCCAGTAGCGATACATCATGTGCTGGACGCGGTCGGTCGTGCTGAAGACGCTCATCATCACGCGCCAATCGTCGCGCGCGAGCACCGAGTGCGTCAGCTTCTCACGCCACTGCATGGTGAACTCGACGTCCTCCATGAGCAGCTCCGGATCGACCTCGCGGTCCTTCACCGGCATCGTCAGCGTGGGCCAGCCGTAGGTCTCGTACAGGCCGCAGTCGGCGGCGAGCTCGGCCGCGAACTCCGGCGGCGACGAGATCGGCTGCCAGAACGGAGGATTGCGCGGGTCGATGTCGAGCACGTTCACGAACAGCTCGAAGTACGGGTCGGTCTTGACGACGCGCACGCGCGTGATCGCGTCGACCTTGAGCAACCGGTTCAGCTCGAAGCGCAACTCGTAGAACTCCGACCACTCGCCGAGCGCGACAGTCTGCGTCTGCCCGCCGATCGTGACCTGCGCGTCGTTCGCTCCGAGCTTGATCGACATGTCGACCGTCGTGCGCAGATCGAGCTTCGAGGCCGACTTGCCGTTCTTGATGAGCGGCTTGAGCTCGGCCTCGCGCGTCGCGAGCTTGCCGGACTCCGCCATCGGGAGGCCCGGGTCCTTGAACTTGACCGCGATTTCCGCGAGCTCCTTCTCGAGCTGCTCGAGCTCCCAGAAGTTCTTCGGCCCGTAGATCAGCGTGTCGATCTCGCCGCCGCGGTCGTCGACGCGGAACACCATGCCCGCCGTCGTCGTCTTGCGGCCCTCGCGCTCGCGCTCCTCCGGGTTCGTCGTGTAGACGAACCAGTCGCCGAGCGCACCGCGCGCGTCCGGAACGCCGAGACCCGACAGGACCTTCGCGCCGCTCGGCGTCGGCATGCTGAACGACTGCGCCGCGTCGAGGATGATCGTGTTGACCCCGTTCTCCGCCGTCAGGTCCCAGAAGTTCCGGGCTTCGTTCGGGTTGCTCGTGACCGAGATCTCGGTCGGCAGCATGTCGCGCGCTTGCATGCCGACGTACGCGCCGGCGCCACCGCCGATCAGACCGACGACCATGCCGATCGCGATGCGGCCGCCGGACACCAACAGTCCGAGCAAGAACGCGATGACGAAGCACGCCCCGCCGCAGATCGCGCCCATGGTGCCCTTGCTCCACAGCGGCAGCGGCGTGTTGTCGAACTCCTCGATCGGCTTCTTGTCGTCGGCGATGATGTGGCCGAACGTCGGGAACATCGTGGTCGTGTCGCGCTTGAGGAAGCCGGGGACGCCGGTCTTTGCCGGGTTCTGTCCGGTGTTGAGCGCGGCCCACGACACGGGCGACTCCGGCGGTGCGACGACCTCGAGCGGCTCGAACGTCCCCTCGCTCGCCAGCTTCGCGAACGTCGGATAGCTCGCCGGATCGCTTTCCATCAAGCCGCGAATCGTCCGCGCGTCGGCGCCGTCGAACCCGATGACGATCACGCGTCCGTCGGCGGCGCGAACGGTTTCGGTCGTCGCGGGCGTCGCGGAGGCCGCCGGCGCGTTGGGCGTCGGTTCGTCCGCGCTCGAGAGAAACAGGAGCGCGGCGGCCGCGGCGAGGAAAGTGAAGCGTTGCATCGGTGAGTTGGGGCGTTTCGCAGGCCGTTCGTCGGCCCGGGGAGGTTCGTCGGTCGTGATTCGGAGTCTTCCGTGACGGCGAGCGTTGCGGGGCCTAGCGGGCCAGGTAGGATCGCCGCGCTAGCCTGCGATCACCGCGCTCGCGGGAGGCGGGAAACGCCGTCGGGAGCGAGGAAGGGAAGGTACGAAGAGTGGTGATCGGCAACAGGGGCGCGAAAGCTAAGTCCGGCCGTCGAGGCGTGTCAAACACGACACGACCGAGATCGTCGGGTCGCGAGGGGCGGGGCGGGGCGTTCTATCTCGGAATCGTCGCTATCGCGGGTTTCCTGGGGCTCTTGGCGCTGTGGATGACGCTCGGCGATCCGGATCGCCCCGCGGAGTCGGTCGGCGGTGAGTCGCTCGCACCTACGCTGACCGAGCCTCCGGAGTTGGCAATCGGTCGACGAACCGGCGCAGAGCCGGACGAAACCACCCGCAACGCGGCGCCGGACGGGACGGACGACCTCGCGCTCGGGATGAACGGCGCCGACGTGCTCGCCACGCCCGACCGTTTCGTCGGTGAGACGGGCTCGATCCGCGGCCACGTCGAGGTCGCCGGCGGCGAGCCGTTTCCGCGCGTCTGGCGCCTGCTCCTCTCCCCCAGCACGACGCTCATCGGCCGCGAGACCGCAATCGAGAAGGTCGTCGACTTCACCGACGGGCGCCAGGACTTCGAGGTCGAGGGGCTTCCGCTCGGCGGTTACGACGTGCGCGCCGAGGCCGCCGGAATGAACGGCCAGTCGCAGGGCGTGCTGCTCGAGCAGCGCAGTCCGGGCACGTTCATCAACCTGCGCATGATCGCGGCCGGGTTCGTCGCCGGAAAGGTCATCGACGCGAACGGCGCGCCGGCGGACGGTGTCGTCGTGACGCTCGTCGAGATGCCCTCGCGCGCGTCGCGCGAGGAGACGACCGACGCGCTCGGCGACTTCCGCTTCGAGGACGTGCTCGATGGCGCGTACCAGTTCCTCGTCGGGCGCTTCGAGAACCCGATCCTGAAGGACGCGCGGACGCTGCGTGTGCAGGCGCCGGGCATGACGCTGCCCGACATCGAGCTCCCGGTGCTCGCGGCGCTCGAGTTCACGATCCTCGACCCCACCGAGGACCGCTTGCTCTCCGACGTCGTCGTGCGCGGCAGCGGCACGAACGGCGGCATGTTCGAGGGACGCACCGACAGCTTCGGGCGGTTCACGGCGCGGCACCTGCCCGCCGGGCGCTGGCGCCTGCGGCTCGAGCTCGACGGCTACGGCGGTCGACGCGATGCGGTCGACCTCGTCGCGGGCGAGACGATGGAGCTCAGCCTGGGGTTGGCGCGCGAGTAGCGCGGGCCGTGGAGCTCCAGCACGGACGCACGTCGCGCACGCGTGAGCTGCTACGCCTCGCGTGGCCCGCGGTGCTGTCGTACATCCTGAACAACACGTACCGCATCAACGACCAGTTCTGGATCCAGGGACTCGGCCCGAAGGCGCAGACGGCGATCGGCGCCACGTTCTTCATCCAGGTGCTGAACTTCGCGTTCGTGTTCCTCGCCGTCGGCGGCGCGCTCGCGCTCGTGTCGCGCAACGTCGGCGCGCGCGACGACCACGCGCGCGACTCCTTCGCGCGCCACTCGCTCGCGATCGGCTTTCTCGTCGGGCTCGCCCTGACGGCGGCGGTCGTTCCGTCCGCGCACGCGCTCTCGGCCGGCGTCGGGCTCGACGGCCAGGCGCAGGAGATGGCGGGCGACTACCTCGGGACGCTCTACCTGTTCATGGGGCCGATCGCGGTCTTTCCCGCCCTCGACGCGATCTTCATCGCGCGCGGCCACACGCGCATCCCGATGGGACTGCAGTCGATGGCGGTCGTGATGAACTACGTGCTCAACCCGCTCTTCATCTACGGCAAGGACGCGGCGCAGCACGTCGACGCGCCCGGAGCGGAGTTCATCGCGTCGATCGCGGAGCGGCTCGGCATCGAGGGGCACGGGATCGCGGGCGCGGCGTTCGCGACCGGTGTCTCGCGCACGATCGTCGTGTGCGCCGGGCTGCTGATCCTGACCGGGCCGGTGCGCATGCGCTTCCGCGGACCGATCGCGTTCTCGCTTCGCACCTCGCTGCAGCGCGCGCTCGCCATCGTGCGCATCAGCGCGCCGTCGAGCGTGTCCATCGCGATCTACGCGCTCGCCTACCTCGGGCTCGTGCGCTTCGTCCTCTCGCCGCTCGGCGAGGACACGACGGCCGGGCTCGGACTCGGCTTCCAGATCTTCGAGGGCATCTCGTTTCCCTGCTACCTCGGCGTGGCGATCGCGGGCTCGTCGCTCGTCGGCCGCGAGATCGGCGCGAAGAATCGCCAGGGCGTGCTCGACGTCGTGCGCAGCGCACGCTTCGTGTCGCGGTTCCTGGGCGTCGCGTTCGCGGGCATCTTCCTCTTCGTCGGGCCACCCGTCGTCGCGTGGTTCACCCAGGACGCAGCGGTCGCCAAGCAGACGATCATCTACGTCCAGGTGCTCGCCTTCTCGCAGTACTGGGTCGCCGTCGAAGCGGTCAACGAGAAGGTGCTGCTCGGTTCGGGGCAGACCGGCGCGCTCTACTGGATCGCTCCGCTCGGCAACGTGCTCCGCATCCCGCTCGGCTGGTTCCTCGCGTTCGGGGATCCGGGCTTCGCGCTCGGCGCCGCGGGCGTGTGGTGGGCCGTGAACGTGACGACGCTGCTCAAGGCGTTCCTGTTCTGGCAACGCGTGCAGCGCGGCGCGTGGCTCGATCGCGCCCTGGCGAGCTAGCGTGGAGCGCGAGCGGAGGACGACTCGGTCCCCGCATCGAGCGCCTGCGCGAAGTCCGCGACCAGGTCGTCGATGTCTTCGATGCCGACGGAAATGCGCACGAGTCCGGGGACGATGCCGGCGCGCGCGCGTTCGTCGGGTTCGAGGTACGCGTGCGAGAGATCGACAGGGCGCGACGCGAACGTCTCGACGCCGCCCAAGCTCGCGGCCTCGGCGGCGAGGCGCAGGCTGCGGATGACGCGGAGCGCCGCGTCGTCGCCGCCGTCGACCACGAAGCTGAACAGTCCGCCCGTCTCGTCGAGCAAGCGCTGTCCGCGGTCGAACGACGGGTCGCCTTCGAGGCCGCAGTAATGGACCGCGACGACGCGCGGGTGCGCGGCGAGGAAGCGCGTGAGCCGCGTGGCGTTCTCGGTGTGGACGCGCATCCGCAGCGCGAGCGTCTTGATCCCGCGATCGAGCAGCGCCGCGCCGTCGGGATCCATGCAGCCGCCGGCCGAAGTGCGCCACGTCCAAACGAGGTGCGCGAGCTCGGCGTCCGCGGCGACGACTCCGCCCGTCAGGTCGGAGTGTCCACCGAGGTACTTCGTCGCGGAGTGCAGCACGACGTGCGCACCCAGGGCGAGCGGGCGCTGGCCGACAGGGCTCGCGAGCGTCGCGTCGACGACGAGCAGCCCGCGCTCGCTGCGCTCGGCGACGAGCGCGGCGATGCGCGGCAGATCCGTCACGGCGCTGAGCGGGTTCGAGATGCTCTCGCACAGGAACAAACGCGTGCGCGCGTCGACGCTCGCACGTTGCTCGTTCTCGTCGTCGAACTCGACGACGCGCAGCTCGACACCGAGGCGCGGCAGGAGTGCGCGCGCGAGGGAGAGCGTGCCGCCGTACACCTGCTGCGCCACGACGACGTTGTCGCCCCGCTCGAGCGTCGCCATGAGCACCCCGTGAAGCGCTGCCATTCCGGAGGCGAACACGAGCGCACGCTCGGCTCCTTCGAGCGCGGCGAGGCGCCCCTCGACGTTCTCGACGGTCGGGTTCGTCTCGCGCCCGTACGCGTAAGACTCGTACGCGCGCCCGGCGCGACGCGACGCATAGGCCGCGTCGTCCAGATGGAAGACCGTGCTGCGCACGACGGGCGCGACGACCGGCGCTCCGGCGTGCGCGCCACGCGCATCGGCCCGGTGCACGCACAACGTGCGTGTTCGAAACTCGGGCGCGCCTCCATCGGTCGTCATGCGGCCATCGTGTCGGCCCGCACCGCGGCGTTCAAGCCGGCCGCCGGGCTCCGTGTGCCGCGCGGGGGGCCACCCCCCGCCCACACCCCGTTCCCGTTGCATCGCCTCCCCCGCGGCGTACACTCCGCGCGCCCATCCGGACCGCTCGGACGTCGTCGAATGCACGCGCCGCGAGCCCTCGCCTCCGGAACCCCGACGCGGCAAACGCATGGCGCAAACACTGATCGACCTCGACAGCCTCGACCTCACGCAGACCGTGTATTCGGTCGAGGACATGCAGAAGGTCCTGAGTCAACGCGGTCGCTTCTCGCTGGTCGACGCCGTCGTGCATTGCGATCCGGCGACGGACTTCATCGTCGCCTACAAGGACATCCACGCGGACGACTGGTGGGCCGAGGATCACGTTCCCGGACGCCCCATCTTCCCGGGAGTTCTGATGGCGGAAGCGTCCGCGCAGCTCGGGACGTTCGACTTCTTCGTGCGGCGACCGGACTTCAACCCGCAGTTCGTCGGCTTCGTCGGCATCGACCGCTTCAAGTTCCGCGCGATCGTCGAGCCCGAATGCCGGCTCTACTTCGTGGCGCAGGTGAAGCGCGTGCGGAACATGATGTTCACCTACGTCGGGCAGGGCATCGTCGACGGCAAGATCGTGTTCGACGGCGAGCTGACGGGCATGGCGATGTAACCGCGCTCGCGCGCGCGAAGCACCGATTGCGTTCGCGCAGTACCGGATCGGTAAAAGCCCCGGATGCCGCGCTACGGAAACCCGCGGTGGCGCTCGATACTGGGCGGGCCCCATGCTCATCCCCCTTGTTCTAGCGCTCCTCGCGGGCGCAACCCTCGAGTCGCGAGCCCACCCGACCGCAGGCGATTCGGCCTGTCGTCCCGCGGAATACGACGCGGCCCAGGATCCGGAGGCGCCCGCTCCCGAGGCGCCCTGCGCGCCCGAGCAGGACGGCGACGAAGAGTTCGCGACGGCGCGTCGCCTGCTCGACGAAGGACGCTGCGGTGAAGCCGCGACCGCGTTCGCGCGCATCGTCGATCGCGATCCGACGATCGGCGGGGCCTGGTTCCTCTACGGCTACGCGGTGCACATGTGCGCGTCCGAGGCGGCGACCGAAGGGGAACAGGTCGCGCTGCTCGAGCGCGCGCTCCAACTGCACCTGCGCGCCGCCGAGTTCGACGAGCTGCGCGGGTCCGCGCTCTACAACGCAGCCTGCGTGTGCGCGCTGCTCGGTGACACGGAGGAGGCGTTTCACTGGCTCGAGGAGGCGTTCGAGAACGGCTTCCGCTGGCGCAACACGGTCAAGTTCGACAAGGACCTGATCTCGCTCCACGGCGATCCGCGCTTCGAACAGTACCTCCCGCCCGAGACGACGAACTCGGGACTCGGCGACGACGTGCGCGTCCTGCAATCGTTCTGCGGCGAGAGCGCGGGCGATCAGTTCGGATGGAACGGACGCAACGTCGGCGATTGCGACGGCGACAAACACGCGGACATCGCGATCTCCGCGCCCTATCGCAAGGTGACGGGGCCGAACGCCGGAACGGTGTACGTCTATTCGGGAGCGACGGGCGAGAAGCTCTTCGTGCGCACCGGAACACCTGGCGAGAAGCTCGGCGTCGGACTCGACGCGGCCGGTGACGTCAACGGCGACGGATTCGCCGACATCGTCGCGGGCGCGAGCCAGTCGTACGACGTGGCCGGCAAGGCGTACGTCTTCTCGGGTGCCGACGGCTCGACGCTGCTCGAGCTCTCCGCGTTCGAGACCGGCGACCTGTTCGGCGCCAAGGTCACGGGCGTCGGAGACTTCGACGGCGACGATTGCTCCGAGCTCCTGATCGGCGCGCCCGGAAGCGACGAGGCGGGCAAGGACGCGGGGCGCGCCTACCTCTTCTCGGGCAAGACCGGACGGCTGCTCGTCACGATCGACGGCGACCGGCCGGGCGACTCGCTCGGCACGTGCGTCGCCGGCACGGCGACGGGATCGCGACGCCTGGTCGCGATCGGTGCGGCCAACGCCGGCCCCGGACAGCGCGGCCGGGTCTACGTCTACGAGTTCCACCCGGGGCGCCCGGCGAACGAGGCGCTCGAGCCGATCTTCGGCATCGAATCGGACCGCACGGGCATGCACCTCGGCGGCATGTTCCTGTCCTTCGTCGGCGACATCGACGCGGACGGAACGCCGGACGTCTACGCATCGGACTGGGAGAACAACGCGCACGGACGCACGACCGGGCGCGCCTACGTCCACTCGGGTCGCACCGGCGAACGGCTCCTGACGCTGACCGGCGAACACGCCGGCGACGGCTTCGGGATCGGCCCCGGTCGCGCCGGCGACGTGAACGGCGACGGCCACGATGACCTCATCATCGGCGCGTGGCGCAACAGCGAAGGCGCGCCGATGGCGGGCAAGTGCTACCTGTTCTCGGGCGTCGACGGCTCGCTGCTCGACGAGTACATCTGCTCGATCGAAGGCGACACGTTCGGCTTCGACGCGGTCGGAATGGGCGACCTCGACGGAGACGGCGGCATCGACTTCCTCATCACGTCGGCGTGGAGCGGACGCGCGGGCAAGAAGTCCGGACGCGCGCTCGTCGTCGCCGGCCCGGTGTGGAACACGACGCTCGTCCAGGCGACCGCCGCCCAGGACGAGTAAGGACCGGGGCGCTCGCCTACAACCCGGACCCGAACACGGGCGGGCCGGTGTGCTGGACCTTCTCCTCGCCTTCCGCGTCGAGGATCGCGGCGACGTCGAGTTCGACGCAGCGGCACGGCAGGCCCAGCAGGCTCGCGAGCGACGGCTCGGTGTTGCCGTTCTCGCCGCTCAGCACTTCCTTCACGTAGGTGCCGTGCTGCGTGAGGAGGCGGATGAGGAGGCGGGTGCCGTCCTCCCCTCGCTCGTCCTCCAGGCGCTCGATGCTCTGGAACTCGATCCAGCGCACACGGTCCAGGTCCGCGCGGCGATGCGCGACGCGCTTCGGCGTGTGCTGCGTGATGTCGATGCGCTTGCCAACGAGCGCATCGAGCTTGTCATCGTCGACCGCGCCGTCGACCTCGACCACCGCCGCGTACTCCTTCGCGTGCGGTGTCTCCTTGAGGATCGCGACGCGCGCCTTCTCGGTCCAGTGCAGCCCCTCGAGCTCGATGCGTCCCTCGTTGCGCCGGTTGACCTCGGCTTCGAGTTCGGCGAGGTCGACGTCGAAGATCTTCGGACTGACCATCTCCAACACGAACGGTCGCCCGTTTCCGAGCATGCGCACGTCGATGTCCTCGCGTCCCGCGCCGTGGAACTTGTTCTTGCGCGTTCCAAACGCCTTGCCGGCGACCCAGCCGATCAGCTCCTGGACGGAATCGCGCGTCAGCTTGCCGAAGCCCTCGCAACGCTCGCACTTCTTGCGCCGCCGCGGATGCCCTTTGCAGTCCGGGCAGAAGAAGACGGTCTGCGGCAGGTCGCGAACGAGCTTCCGGTAGCGGCCTTCGATGAAGACTTTCGCCTTGGGCGGTTGGTTCATCCCTGATCTCCGATGGGGAATCCTGTCGACGCAGCAAAGGCGCCGAGCGAACGAATGGAACGTTCTCCGTGGGGCTCGCCCCGCGAACGAGGCACGGTCGACCGCTACGGCAGCGGGCGACGGGCGGGAGAGGATAGCGGCAGCGGCGCGTGGGGCAAGCCGCGCCGCGGCGCTCCTTCTGTGCCCTGCTCCCTTTCACCGTGTCCGCCGAATCCCTAACGTGCGACGCACGCCATGCACCCCGTCCTCTTCGAGATCCCCGGCATCGGGTTCCCCATCCGGAGCTTCGGCGTCATGGTCGCCGGTGGGATGTTCCTCGGCATCTGGCTCTGGGGCCGCCTGCTCGCCAAGTATGGCGACGATCCCGAGGAGGATCCGCTGCGCGCGTCGCAGGTCGCGGTCTGGGTCGTCATCGGCATCCTGCTCGGCGCGCGCCTCATGTACGTCACCGTCGAGTCGACGCGCTACCTGACCGCGGACGTGTCCGAGGAGGTCGAGGCCTACCTCTCGGCGTCGCAACGTGGACAGGTCGCGGCGACGCTCTCCGCCGAAGACCTCGCGACCGCTCGACGCGTCGCGGGCGGCCATGACTTCGTGCACGACCCGGTCAAGATCCTCCTCATCTGGCAGGGCGGACTCGTCATGTACGGCGGGCTGATCGGCGGCGCGTTGCTCGGAATGTGGAGCAGCCGCAAACAGAAGCTGAAGGTTTGGAGCGCGCTCGACACGGCGTTGATCGGCGCCTTCGCCGGCCTGATGGTCGGTCGCTGGGGCTGTCTGTTGGTGGGCGACGACTTCGGCAAGGTCGTCGAGGGCGCGCAGGCGAGCCTGCCGTTCCCGCTCACGATCACGGTTCCGTCGCTCGACTGGCTCAACGCGCATCCGCAATCGCTCTTCCCGCGCGAGTACGCCGGGCAAACGCTGTGGGCGACGCAGGTGTGGATGAGCGTCAACGCGATCCTCGTCGCGCTCGTCGGCTGGTTCGTGCTGAAGCGGCGCACGTGGAAGGGGCAGGCGATGGCGGTGATGATCGTGCACTACTCGATCACCCGCTTCCTGATCGAGATGTACCGCGGCGACGAGATCCGCGGTGTGTGGTTCGACGGCGCGCTGTCGACGTCGCAGCTCATCTCGGTCGCCGGGTTCGCGCTCGGCGTCTTCCTGCTCGTGAAGCGCCCCGGCCCTCGGATCACCGCGGCGTCGGCATGACGCCGGCGCCCGCGAAGACGAACCACGCCCGCGATCGGGCGACGCCGCCGCGACCGTCGCGCGTCATCGCGGGCATCGACGAAGCCGGGCTCGGACCGTTGCTCGGACCGCTCTCGATCGGCTGGTCGGTCTTCCGTTTGCCGGAGCCGGGCGCGGATCCGTGGGTCCTCTTGCGCGGCAAAGTGAACAAGAACCCGACGCGCACGGCCAAGCTCGTCGTCGCCGACTCGAAGCGCGTGTACTCGCGCAACGCGCGCGGGCTGCGCCGCCTCGAGACGACCGTGCTCACGTTCCTCTCGATGCTCGACGAGCACGGGCGTCCGCCCCGTGACCCGCGCGCGTTCCTCTTCGGCGAGCTCGGACCGAGCGAGGAAGAGATCCGCGCGCACCCCTGGTACTCGACTCTCCCGACGCTGCCCCGCGTGCTCGACGCGGCGAGCGTGGAGCTCTCGTCCGCGGTCCTCGCACGACGCATGTCCGAGCGCGGGCTCTCGCTCCTCGACGCCGGCACGCGCGTCGTTCCCGCCGGCGCGCTGAACGCGTCGTTCGAGGAGACGGGGAACAAGGGCACGACCATCTGGGCCAACTGCTTGGCCGTGCTGCAACGCCTCTGGCAGCGCCACGGCGAATCGGCGCCGGACGTCACGGTCGACATCCTCGGCGGCCGCATTCGCTATGCGTCGTTGCTGCGCGAAGGCTTCCCTGGAGCCGACGTGCGCGTGCTCTTCGAGGGGCCGGAACACTCCGCGTATCAGCTCGACGAGCGCGACGAAACGGGTGCCGAGCGCTGGCTTCCGCGTCGCATGCGCATCGACTTCCTCGCGAAGGGCGAGGACGCATCGTTCGCCGTCGCGCTCGGTTCGTGCATCGCGAAGTACGCGCGCGAGCTCGCGATGTCCGGCTTCAACGCCTACTTCGAGGAGCGTCAGGCCGACCTGGTCCCGACCGCAGGCTACACGACCGACGGGCGACGCTGGCTCGACGACGCGCACGAAGCGATCCGCGCTGCGGGCGTCCCCGACGACGTCCTGATCCGAACGCGCTGAACCTGCGGCGTTTTCCGCGCACGCCGGAAGATCCTTCCGCGGCGTGCAGCGCGGCCACGCGTGTTTCGTCTCGGCAAACGGACCGAGTGGGCCGGTATCGACTCAGGCGCGGCGACGCTGCACTCGAAAGGTCCAACACGCCCTCCCCGGCGCACGCACCCCCTGAAACAGCGTCGCCACGATTCCCCACCATGCCCGAAGAGACGAGTACGCGGCGCTTCGACCGCGATACGAACGCAACGCTCCAATCCCGGATCGCGATCGTTCTCTGCCTCACGATCGTGTTCTCGTCGATCGCGCTGGTCGAGTTGAACCAACGCATCCGGGACTCGGTGATGTCGCTTCCCTCGGACGACAACGCGGCGTCGGAACGCGAGCGCCTCGCGCGCCTCGCATACGGCGCGCGACGGACCCGCCCGAAGCTGGTGTGCGTCCTTTCGATCGACGGCCTGCGCGCCGATCAAGTCGACGAGGAGGGACGCTTCGCCGATCTGACGCGCGAGTCACTCGCCTTCCACACGGCAGCTGCGCAGTCGTCGCAATCGCTCGTGTCGCTGAAGTCGATGCTGACGGGCAAGTATCCGTCGAGCCTCATCCTCGAGGAAACGAGCGCGGATCAGATGATGCTCTCGTCGCTCGAGAACCCGCGCGAGTTCCTGCTCGACGCGTTCCGCTCGGCGACGCCCACGCTCGCGGCGCACTTGAACGCGAACGGGTACCGCGCCGGTGTGTTCGCCGACGGCGGTCTCATGGAGAGCGAGCCGAGCCTGACCGCGGACTTCGGCAAGGTCGACGTCGACGCGAAGGACGCGAGCGAGTGCCTCGAGCGCGCAGCTGCGTGGCTCGCCGCGAACTCCGACCGCGACATCTTCCTGCTCGCGCACACACGCGCGCTGACAGCGGCCGACACGCACGCGACCTATCGCACCGCGGTCGACCGCGCCGAAACCGCGGTGGTCGCGTTCGTGGAAGCGCTCCGCGACCAAGGCGTCTGGGACGACACGCTGCTCGTGCTCACCTCGAACCACGGCACGAGCCTCGGCGAGCGCGACGAACCGGGCTCCGGCGACCTGTACATCGAGCAGCTGCTCGTGCCCGTCGTCGTCAAGCCGCCCGCGCACTGGAAACTCACGCCGGCGCGTGTCGACGCGGCGATCGAGCTCGTCGACCTGTACCCGTCGCTCGGCTCCGCCACGGGCGATCGAATGAACAAGGACATCGACGGCGTCTCGTTCCTCCCGATTCTCTTCCGCGGAGTCGAGGGTCGCGACTACCTCGTCGCGCAAACGTCGTGGAGCGGCGGCGGCGCGAACGCGGTCCGTCGCTCGGTCCTGTCGCCCGGGCGCTGGCAGATCATCCACGACGCGAACAACGACGTGGTCGAGTTCTTCTCGCTCGAGAACGACCCGCACGGACTCATCGCCGCGGAACCGACGGGGGAGGAGGTGCCGGCGTTCATCGAGTCGCTCTTCCACAACCCCGCGCCGCGTTCGGCGCCGGCCGCCGGGTTCGAGCGCGGCGATTCCTGACTCCAGCGCGTGGGCGAAAGCGTCGATCCTGGCGCAACCATCCGGGCCCCCGTAAGGTGACCCGCCGTCCCGCTCGACACCCCCAACCGATCCCCTCTTGAAGACTGCGATCCTCGGCGCCGGCGTCTCCGGTCTGGCCCTAGCGCGCCGACTGGCCGAGGGCGGCCTCCCCGCCTCCGACGTGCACCTGTTCGAGGCCGGCCCCGTGATCGGCGGGCTCTGCCGGTCGAAGACCGTCGACGGCTTCACCTACGACGTCTCGGGCGGCCACATCCTGTTCAGCAAGGACGCGCCCACCATGCAGTGGATGCGCGACTGCGCCGGCGGCGATGACGCGTTCGTCAAGCGCGACCGCAACACGAAGATCCGCTTCGACGATCGCTGGGTGCACTACCCGTTCGAGAACGGCCTCGGCGACCTGCCCGACGGGGCGAAGTTCGACTGCCTGAAGGGTTACGTCGAGGCGTGGCACGCGCGCCAGGTCGACGCGAGCGCGGCGCCGAAGGACTTCAAGAGCTGGATCCAGTGGCGCTTCGGCGACGGCATCGCCAAGCACTTCATGGACCCGTACAACGAGAAGATCTGGAAGCGCCCGCTGGAACAGATCACCAGCTCGTGGGTCGCGGGGCGCGTGCCCGACGCACCGATCGACGACGTGCTGCGCGCGGCGATCGGCATCCGGACCGAGGGCTACACCCACCAGGCGATCTTCTACTACCCGAAGCAGGGCGGGTTCCAGGCCATCACGGACGGCATGGGTTCGACGCTCGCCCCGCAGATCCGCCTGAACACACGCGTCGAGAGCGTGACGCGGCACGGCGACGGATGGCGTGTGAACGGCGAGGACTTCGACCGCGTCGTCAACACGATCGCGATGAACGATCTGCCGGACATCGTCGAAGGCATTCCGGACGACGTCGCGGCCGCGATGCGCGGGCTCGCGTTCAACTCGATCGTGTGCTTCCTCGTTGCGCTCGATCGCCCCGAGCATCCGAACCTGTCGTGGATCTACCTGCCGCAGCACGCGCAGGGTCCGGTCAACCGCGCGACGTACATGTCGAACTACTCCCCGGGCAACGCGCCCGAGGGCAAGACGAGCTTCCTGTTCGAGGTCACCGTGCCCGGCGGACACGCGCCGCCCGCGGGCGACCTCGAGGCCGAGGTGCTGCGCGGCGTCGAGCACGCGGGACTCCTGCGCAGGGACGAGGTGCTCTTCACCGATCGCAGCTTCTGCAAGCACGCGTACATCGTGTACGACCACGAGCTCGACGCACGCCGTGCGTCCTCGATCGCGTGGTGCGAGGCGAACGGCATCGAGCCGCTCGGTCGCTTCGGACACTACGACTACTTCAACTCGGACCAGTGCGTGATCGCGTCGACCGCGCTCGCCGAGCGCATGCTCGAACAAGCCCGCACGGGCTGAGGCGCGCGCAGTCGTGACGGCTTCGACTCGAGCGGGTGCGATCACGGCGGAGCCGCGCTCCGTCTCGATGGTCATTCCGACGTGGAACGCGGGCGCGCGCTTCCACGAAGTGCTCGAGGCCCTGCGCTCGCAGTCTTTCGAGGGCGGCTTCGAGCTGCTCGTGATCGACTCGGGTTCGACCGACGGCACGCCGGAGGCGGCGCGCGCGGCGGGCGCGCGCGTGGAGTCGATCGCGCAGAGCACCTTCGGCCACGGCCGCACGCGCAACCTCGGCATCGCGCACACGTCGGGCGACATCGTGCTGCTCCTCACCCAGGACGCCGTCCCCATCGGCAGCGACTACGTGGCGAGCCTCGTCGGCGCGTTCGACTCCGGCAACGTCGACGGCGCCTACGCGCGCCAGTACCCGCGCCCGGATTGCGACCCGATCCTCGCCGAGCGCCTGCGGCAGTGGAGCGCGTCGCGCAACGAGCGCGTGCTCCAGGTCCTCGCACCCGGCGACGCCGCCGCGGCGCAGCTCCTGTTCTCGCGCCTGCCCCCCATCGAGCGCTACCTGTCCTGCGCCTTCGACAACGTCGCGTCGGCCGTGCGCCGCTCGACCTGGGAGCACACGCCCTTCCCCGAGCGCTCGTTCGGCGAGGACGTGGCCTGGGCGCGTGAGGTCCTGCTCGCCGGCGGCGCGGTCGCGTACGAGCCGGCGGCCAGCGTCGAGCACTCGCACCGCATCGAGCTCGTGCGCGAGTTCAAGCGGCTCTACTGCGACCATCGCAACCTGATCGAGCTGTTCGACCTGCGCAACGTGCCGAGCTGGCGCTCGGTGCGCGCCGGCGCACGCGGTCAGCGCGACGTGTACCGGAAGCTGCTCGACGGCCAGCCGCTCGGCGCGTGGGAGCGCCGCTACTGGCGGCTGTACTCGGTCCCCTACGCGTGGCTCGAATGTGCGGCGCAGTTCCTCGGCGCGCGCAGCCACTGGAAGACCGAGGAGAGCGGGTTCTGGCGCTGGTTCGACGGGCGCGTGCGGCGCGGCGTCTAGCAGACTGTGGCAAAAGTCATTCACCTGCAGAACGCCGTCCTCCACTCCGGCTTGGCCCCCGAAAGCCTCGCCGAATCCACCGATTCGCCTACGTTTCCGGAGACCAACCCGGAGCGGATGCCGACGCTCTGCGGGCGAAGCACTTGCGCCACAGCCTGCTAGCCCGGTCGGCAATCCCTTCTCGCCGGACGAGCTTCGCCGGACGGTCGCCACCGTTCCGCGCGACTCGGCGTAAACTGGGCGCCCTACCGCGGAACACGCGGTACCTCGCAACCGGGATGAACATGGAAGAGCGCGCCGAACCCGCGCAACCGCACGACGGCGAGCCACGCCGCGCCACCGATCGTTCGGACGACTCGGGCGAACCGACGCCGTCGCGGCGGCCGGCCGACGATGCCGGTGCGCCGGACGAGGATCCGGAGGACGCGGGGCAGGACGACCTGCTCGTCCTCGCACGCCTGCTGCGCGAGGAGGAGACCGCCGCGGCCGAGGCGATGGACGAGGACGAGCCCGACCGCGAGCCCGAAGCGGACGAAGACGAGTTCCTCGACGACGTCCTGGGCATCGCGCTCGACGAGGACGACGTCGACCTCGCTGCTCTCGACGCCGAGGACGATGGCGGCGACGGCTCCGACGCGACGTGGATCGCCGGCCGCTTCGAGCTCGTCGCGCGCCTCGGCAACGGGCCGCGCGGCTACGTGCTGCGAGCGCGCGACCACGAGAACCAGCGGCGCGAGATGGCGCTCAAGCTGCTCGACGACGACGGCGACGACCTCGAGGCGCGCGCGCGCGCGTGGCTGCGCGACACCGAGCGCCTGACGCACGGCTCGATCAATCGCGCGCGCGAAGTCGGCTCGACCGAGGACGGGCGCGTCTGGATCGCCTCCGACCTGGTCGACGGAGAGAGCGCGCGCACGCTCGCCGAGCGCGCCGGAGCGCTGCCGCCGCGGCACGCGTTCGAGATCGTGCGCCAGGTGTTGCTCGGCCTCGAGAAGGGACACGAGCTCGGGCTCGTCCACGGCGACGTCAAGGCCGAGAACGTCGCGCTCGTGCGCCGCGTCGCGTGGACCGAGGACAACCCGTTCGGCGTCGGCGTGCGCATCCTCGACTACGCCCTACCGGGGATCTTCGCGCCGGCGAGCGCGGCGGACGATCTGCTCGCGGTCGGCGTGTTGCTCGCCGAGCTGCTCACCGGTTCGCGTCTCGAGCGAGATGCATCGGATTGGATCGGGAGCGGTGCGTCCGTCTCGACCGCCAACCTGACCGCGAAGGCGCGCGACGTGCTCGATCGCGCGCTCGACGACGACCCGCACGCACGCTTCGCCAGCGCGGCCGAGTTCCGCGCGGCGCTCGAGGCGACTCCCGAGTGGCGCCCGGAGGCACCCGCGCGCCGCGGGCTCACCCTCGGGCTCGTCGCGACGGCCGCCGCGGTCGCCGTGGCCTTGTTCGTCTTCCGCGATCGGCTGCCGGTCGTCAGCGCGAAGGACGCGGCGCCGCCGACGGAAGACGCGGTCGACGTCGCGCGCATCCAATCCGAATGGCAAGCCGAACGCGAGGCGTTCCGCACGCGGCTCGACACGCTCGACGCCACGGCGGCGCAGTCGCAAAGCGAACTCGAGCGCGTGCGCGCCGAGCGCGAGCTCGACCGCATCGAGCGCGAGAAGCGCGAGCGCGAACTCGCGGCGAAGGCGCGCGAGGTCGACGCGCTCGAAGCGCGCATGCGCGACGAAGCGGCGAAGGCCGCCGCGGCCCAGGCCCTGCTCGACGCGCGGGCCGAGGCCGAGGCCGTCGAGGAGGCCGCGCCGCTCGTCGCCGCGCCCGACCCGGCCGAGGCCGAGGCGCGCACCGTCGCCCGCGAGGTCGATCGCGTTCTCAAACCGCTCGTCGCCGTTCGTGTGGAGCGAGCGGGCCGCGCGGCGGCGGAGCTCAGCGACCCGGACGCACGACGCTTGTGCGCCGCGCTCACGGCGGCGCTCGGCGCGGCCGACGCGCTCGAGCGCGAGCCCGACGCGCTCGCGCGCCTCGACCTCTTGCCCGCCATGCACACGACCTTTCGCGACGGGCGTCAGCTCGAGCGCGCGATCGTCGTCGCCCAGCGCCCGCTCTGGTCCACGCTCGGACCGGCCCCGGATCGCGCGCAGCGTGTGAGCGAGGTGCTCGACGCGATCGACGCGCAGGGAGCCCGGCTCGAACGCGAGCTCGATCGCGCGCTCGAGGAGCGTTGGAACGACCTGCTGCGCGCGCCCGATCGAGATCCGCGCGACGTCCTGCGCATCGCCGATCACTTCGACGACGGTCGCCTGCCGCTGTTCGTCGAACGCCTCGCTCCGTGGCTCGCCGAGCGCTTGCTGCCCGCCGGGCTGCTGTCGCGCTCCGCGCTCCCGCGCTTCCAGCACCTCGGCGCGTGGGGCGCCGCGCTCGACACGCGCGCGGACGAGCTGCGCATGGCCACGGACGCCGCGCGTGAAACGGTCGCGGGGCTCGCCTTCGCGCACGCGTTCTACGCCACGCCTGGAACGCCGCTGCCCCGCGTGCCCGACGCGCTCGCGCTCGAGAAGACCCACTTCGACGGCTCGTGGCGCGAGTCGCTCGCCATCGGCGCCGCGCTGCTCGCGCCGAAGACCGGGCTGCCCGGCAAGGTCGGATCGCGTCGGCTCTACTTCGCGCGCACGCCCGATGGCGAGGAGAGCTGGCGCTGGGACGCGGTCGGTCCCGACTCGACTCCCCCGCCGGACGCGGACGCGAGTCGGCTCGTCACGCAAAGCTTCCACGACGCGGACGGAGTGAAGCTCGGCGAGCGCACCCTGCGCGTGTTCCGCATCGGTCGACGCATCTTCGAAGAGGACGTGCGGCGCGTCGAGCTGTGCGACCTGGCCGCGCCCGAGGACGGCTTCAGCGTGCAGACCTGGGGCGGCGGCGGCACGCCGAATCCGCCCGCGCGGTTGCTCGTCGTGCCGGTCGCGCTCGACGCGTTCCGCGATCGGCTGCGACGCCTCCCCGAGCGCTGCCTCGTGCGCGAGAACGGCGCCGCGCGGACCTGGTGGTCGCCGACGCTGGGCTGCGTGCGGCACGCGGATCCGGACTGGATCACGTACGAGCTCGTGTTCGCCGAGTAGCGCTCAGCTCTTCTGCAGCATCAGCTCCGTGACGAGCTGCGCGAAGCGCACCGGGTCCTGCGGCGCTTCCCCACCCGTGACGAGCGCGGTGCCGAGCAAGAGCTCGCAGCCGCTCGCGAAGCGCGCGTAGTTGGCGTCGTCCGCCTGCAGCGCGGTGAGGTGCTCGATCAAGGGATGCGTCGCGTTGAGCTCGAGCGTCGCCTTCGCATCGGGCACGGGCTGGCCCGACTCTGCGAGCATGCGGCGCATCTGCGGCGTCAGGTCGTTGTCGCCGCCGACGAGGCACGCGGCGCTGTCGGTGAGGCGTGAGGAGAAGCGTACGGCCTCGACCTTGTCGGCCAGCTCCTTGCGGATCGCCTCGAGCACGGGCGCGAGCTCCTTCTCCTTCGCTTCACGCTCGGACTTCTCGCCCTCGTCCTCGAGGTCGTGCTCGCCGCGGTCCACGCGCTTGATCGCGTGCTCGTCGAACTCGGTGAAGCGCTGCAGCACGAACTCGTCGACCGGGTCCGTCAGGAACAAAACCTCGACCTTCTTCGCCGCGAACGCCTCGAGGTGCGGCGAGCGCCGCGCGGCCTCGATGTTCGGCGCGACGAGCACGTAGATGTCCTTCTGCTTGACCGGCATGCGCTCGACGTACTCGGCCAGGGTCGTCGGCTCGTCGCCGACCGTGCCGTGGAAGAGCGCGAGGCGCGCGACGTCTTCCTTGTGCTCGTCCTCGTAGTAGAGCCCCTCCTTCAGCACCTGGCCGAAGGCCGCCCAGAACGCGGCGTAGTCCTCGCGCCGGTCCTTCTGCAGCGCGAGCAGCGCGTCGAGCACCTTGCGCGTCAAGCGCTTGCGGATCTGCGCCATCTGGCGGCCGGATTGCAGCGTCTCACGCGACACGTTGAGCGGGAGGTCGGCGCTGTCGACGACGCCGCGCACGAAGCGCAGCCAGCTCGGCATCAGCTCCTCGCAGTCCTCCATGATGAAGACGCGACGGACGTAGAGGTGCACGCGCGACTTGGCCTGCTTCGGATCGAAGAGGTCCATCGGGCGCGCGCGCGGAATGTAGAGCAGCGCGGAGTACTCGGTCGTGCCCTCGACCTTGAAGTGCACGGTCTCGAGCGGCTCGTTCCAGTCGTGCGTCAGGTGCTTGTAGAACTCGACGTACTCGCTGTCCTCGATCTCGCTCTTCGGCCGCGCCCACAGCGGCTTCTTCGAGTTGAGGACCTCGAGCTTGGCGTCGTCGCCCTCGCCGGTCTCGAGTTCGATCGGGTACTCGATGAAGTCGGAGTAGCGCTTCACGACATCCTTCAGCACCCACTCGGCCGTGTAGTCGCGGTCGCCGTCGACGTTCGGGTCGACGTCCTTCAGGTGCAGGACGACCGTCGTCCCACACTCGCTCTTGTCGATCTCCTCGAGCGAGTACTCGCCCTTGCCCTTCGAGATCCAGCGCGTGCCCTTCGCTTCGCCGGCGCGCTTGGTCTCGACCTCGACCTCGTCCGCGACCATGAACACGGAGTAGAAGCCGACGCCGAACTGACCGATCAGCTCGGGCAGGCTCACGTTCTTCTCCTGCGCTTCCTTCAGCGAGTTCAGGAAGCCCTTTGTGCCGGAGCTCGCGATCGTGCCGATGTTGTCGATCACCTCCTGGCGCGACATGCCGATGCCGTTGTCGTCGATCTCGAGCACGCGATTCTTCGCGTCGACTTCTATTCGGACGCGTAGGCCAGCGGTGTCGGCGCCGAGCTCGGAATCGCGCAGCGACTCGAAGCGCAGGCGATCGAGCGCGTCGCTCGCGTTCGAGATCACCTCGCGCAGGAAGATTTCCTTGTGCGTGTAGAGCGAGTGAATGACGAGATCGAGCAGCTGGCTCGTCTCGGCCTGGAAGGCGATGGTCTCTTTCTTCGACATGGATCTGGGTTCGGAAGCGTTCATCGGAGTCTTGGAGCGCCATGCGTGCACGGCGCCCATTACGACGGAGTCTACGCGGGTTCGCCGTTCGCTTCGAGCGTAGAGGGGATCCGCGAAGCGCGGTATCATCGACCCCATGGCCATGCCTCGCTGCTGCACCTCGCTCCGCACCCTTTCCGTCCGGTCGTCCGCCGCGCTCCGCGTCACCTCGCTCCTCCTGCTCGCGGCCGGCTGGACCGCGTGCGCCTCACCCGCGCGGGGCATCGTGTCCTCGCCGCCGGGCTTCGGGGGGTTCCCGACGCGCTCGTCCGACGCGGAGCTGTGGGCCGAGGCGGTGCTCTACACGGATCACGCCGACCGACTCGGCGCCGACCTGGCGGGCGCGCGTGTGCTCCCCGTCGCGTTGCGCGTCGGCACGATCACCGCGCCACCGAACGCGGAAGAGCGCTTCGCGTTGCGACCCGAGACGCTCGACGCGCGGCTGTTCCTGCAGGACGGCACGGTGCTCGAGTGGACGCGGCCCGACGCGGTTCCGGCGCGCGGTCGCGTGCGCAACGCGGCGACGAATCGCGGCCTCGCGCTCAGCCTCGTTCCCACTTGGGAGAACGCCGAGGAGGGCTTCCTCTTCTTCACGCTTCCGCCCGGCGTCGACGTCAAGAGCCACTACGCGCTCACCGCGCGCAACGGCGTGTACCGCGAGGTGGACCTGAACCACTCGCTGCTCTGCTTCCGGGTCGAGACGCCCGAGGGAACGCGCGAGATCAAAGTCGGCGTTCGCGCCGAGGCGTACGGGGGCTCGCGATGAGACGCTTCCTCCCCTCGACGCTCGCGCTCGCCGTCGCGCTGTCCGGCGCACTCGCGTCGTGCGCCTCCGTTCCGCCGCTCGAGGACGACGCGCTCGGTTTCGTCGTCCCGAACATCGCCGACGAGTCGCGCCGCGAGAGCGCGGTGTTCCGGCTCGAGAACGTGCTCGTCTCGACCCAGACCGATCCCGAGTCGCACGCCTTCCAACGCTTCTGGGCGTCCTACCTCTTAGCCGAGCTGCACTCCGCCGCTGCGAGTGCACCCTTCTTGACGGAGCCTCCGCCCGCGAGCGCGCTCGTCTACGCGTCGTCCGGCGCGACCCCGAGTCGCACCGCACACCTGGTCGCGGCGATCGACCACGCGAGCCGCGCGCGCCACCTGTTCCCGCGCATCGCGAACCGGCCCGTTCCCGCCGAGCTCGAGTCGCTCACCACCGAAGACGTGCAAGCCAACCTGGACCTGCTCGTCGCGACCGGCCTCGCGCGCCTGGGCTTCCAGACCGAGGGCGGCACGATCCTCGCGAACGCGCCGAAGCTGCTCGACCCCGATCAATGCCGCACCGAGCTGGCACGCCTGGCGCTGCGCGAGGACCTGGTCCCGTGGGTGTTCGTCCTCGCGTCGGACACGCTGCGAAAAACGGACGAGCTCCGCGCCTACCGCTTCGCGGTCATCGCTATCGAGAGCGGTGCCTTGCCCGCGGAGACGGTCGAGCGCCTCGAGACGTGGATCCTCACGGGCGCGAGCGTGCAGTTCGTGTGCCCGCGCTCGCAGACGGCTTACTTGCCGGGGCAGCGCAAGAGTCCGATTAGCGGGGTGGCGCACCGCGACTACGTCGCGGTGCCGCGGCGGTGATTCGGGGGTAACGGGGCCCGCGGGGAGTCGTTGGCGTTTCCTCTCGCCTCGCTTGCGAACTTCGCTCGCGTCGCTCGCGTCGCTCGCGTCGCTCGTCGAGGCGAAAACAACGTCGCGGGGAGTTGTTGACGTTCCCCACCGGTTGACGCGCAGCGCTTCGCGCTGCTGCAGCACAGGCTCGCTTCGCTCGCGTGCTGCCTTACGCAACGGAACAGGGGTCTGCACGGCAGTTGTTGCGGCTCCCGGACTTGCAAAGGAGAGGTACGGGAACTTGCAACAGCGTGCTCGCCGCTGAACGCCCCGGGCGCGCGGCGTGAGCTACGGTGCCAGGTGAACGTTCACCTGGCACCGTGTCTCCGCACGTGCTCAATACCGAGTGACGAGCGCAATCAGCTCAGCGGCCTCGCGCTCTCGAAGCCGACGCGGCTCACGATCCTCCAGCCGAACGCTAGCGCTTCCAGCTCCGGACCGCGGCGTCGATGTAGGCGCGCAGCTCGGCGACCTGGACCTTGTCCTGCTGCATCGTGTCGCGGTCGCGGATCGTCACGACGTCGTTTTCGAGCGTGTTGCCGTCGATCGTGATGCACCACGGTGTGCCCACTTCGTCCTGGCGGCGATAGCGGCGGCCGATCGCGCCCTTCTCGTCGTAGAACGTCGCGAAGCCGGCGCGGCGCAGGTCCTCTTCGACCTCCATCGCCTTCTCCGGCATGCCGTCCTTCTTGACGAGAGGGAACACACCGACCGTGATCGGTGCGATCTCGGGGTGGAAGTGCAGGACGACGCGGGTGTCCTTCTCGAGCTGCTCTTCCTCGTAGGCGTCGACCAAGAAGGTCAGCGCCATGCGGTCGATGCCGCCGGCCGGTTCGATGACGTAGGGCGTGTAGTGCTCCTTCGTCTGCGGGTCGAAGTACTCGAGCGTCGTGCCCGATGCCTCCGAGTGGCGCTTGAGGTCGAAGTCCGTGCGGCACGCGATGCCCTCGAGCTCGCCCCAGCCGAACGGGTACTCGTACTCGATGTCGCAGGTTGCGGTCGAGTAGTGCGCGAGCTCCTTCTGATCGTGCTCGCGCACGCGCAGCTTGTCCGCGCGGATGCCGAGGTCGGTGTACCAACGGTAGCGCTCGTCGCGCCAGTAGGCGTACCACTGGTCGTTCTCGTCGGGCGGCACGAAGAACTCCATCTCGGCCTGCTCGAACTCGCGCATGCGGAACACGAAGTTGCCCGGCGTGATCTCGTTGCGGAACGACTTGCCGATCTGCGCGATGCCGAAGGGCGGCTTGATGCGCGCCGAGCTGAGCACGTTCGCGAAGTTGAGGAAGATGCCCTGCGCGGTCTCGGGGCGCAGGTACGCGACCGAACCCGAGTCCTCCATCGGCCCGAGGTTCGTCTTGAACATCAGGTTGAACGAGCGCGGCTCGGTCAGCTCGCCGTGGCACTCGCCGGGATGCTTCGAGGGCTTCTCCGGGCACGCGAGCTGGTCCAAGTGATCCGCCCGGAAGCGCCCCTTGCACGTCTTGCAGTCGATCATCGGGTCCGAGAACCCGCCGACGTGGCCCGAGACCTCCCAAACACGCGGGTTCTGGAGAATGGCCGAGTCGAGCCCGACCACATCGCGCCGCACCGTCACCGTCCGCGACCACCACGCGTCCTTGACGCGCCGCTTCAGCTCGACGCCGAGCGGACCGTAGTCGTAGGTGTTGCCGATCCCCCCGTAGATCTCGGAGGCCTGGAAGATGAACCCCCTGCGCTTGCACAGGGAGACGATCGTGTCCATCAACGACGGGGCTTGCTTGGCCATAGGAAGGGTGCGCCTCACGGGGCGCCGGCTCGGGGCGAACGGGCGCGGGAGTCTACCGGGCGGCGTCACCCGTCGCCGAACAAAACCGCCGCGCGCGCGTCTGCGCGCGCCGCTACTCGGAGAGCTCCGCGAGCAGCTCGGCCACGACGCGTTCGAGCTTGTCGCCGTGCACGTCGCGGTGGCGGATGCGTCCCTCGGCGTCGATCACGAAGTTCGTCGGGAACATGCGGATGCCCCACTCGGACGGGATCGGGCCGTCGGGTCCGCCCTGCCACGCGTCGCGCCAGTTCAGCTCGTGCTCCTTCGCCTTCGCCGCGTACTCCGCTTTGTCCGTGTCCGTGTTGATGCCGATCATCGCGAAGGGGTCAGACTTGTGACGCTCGACGAGCGCCCGGAAATCGGGGATTTCCTGAACACAGGCGCCTCACCAGAAGCCCCAGAAGTCGAGCACCACGACCTTGCCGCGGTAGTCGGAGAGCTTGAACGTGTTGCCCTCGACGTCGGGCGACTCGAAGTCGGGCGCGAGCTTGCCGGGCTGGAAGCGCAGGTCCGCGATCTTCCGGCGCGCCTTGGCGGCGAACTTCGAGTCCGGCGCTTCGGCCATCAGGCGTCGAAACAGCGCCTCTGCCTTCTCGCTCGCGTCCGCCCCGTCGGCGCGGTTCAGCTCGAGGGCGAGCGAGTACATCGCTGCCGTGCGCACGTCGTCGCTCTCGGACGTCTCGACGAGGGCACTGAGCCACGCCTGCACCTCGTCGCCCGTGAAGTAGTCCGTCTGCTTCGTGACTCCCTTGACGAAGTCGGCCGTGAACTCCTCGCTCGCGAACTCGGCGACGATGCGGTCGAAGGACGCGCGCTTGAGCTCGCGCACCTCGCCCGGCGTCCGCTCGGTCTCCTCGGCGTTCAAGCCGACCCAGAGGACGGCGCGCCCGTCGCCACCCGCGGCCACCGCCTCGAAGCGCGCGAAGTAGGCGTGGATCGGATGCGGAACCGTGAAGTCCGCATTCCTCTTCTCGCGCTGCGCGGCCCGGCGCGCGCGGCGCCAGTCGAGCGAGGCGTCCTTGTACTCCGCGAGCAGCGCGTCGTAGGTCTCGCTCGCCGCGCCGGAATCGGTGACATCGTCCGTCGCGGGGCGATCGGTCGGAAGCGGGCCCTGGGGGGCGAAAAGGACGGCGGAGGCCATCGCGAGCGTCGCGGCGATCATGGGTGGAGGGTCCTCGGTACGGAGTGAGGTGTGGGGTCGAGTCGTGCGGAGCCGGACGGCGTACGGAGCCGCGGGCGTCACGATAGCGCGAAGCGTGGCCGCGCGCCGCCGATGAGCAACAAAGCGCGAGACGCGCTCCCGAGGGTTTGCACAGGTCCCACCCGCTCTATACTTCCTCCCCATGGCCTCCCTAGCCACGTCCGCCCCCGACGCGTCGCCGAGCGAGCATTCCGCGCCAACCTGGCGCGCGCCGCTGGTTTCGTCCGCCAGCTCCGGTCCCCAGGCGCAGCGCCTCGCGCGCATCGCCGCGCGCGTCGAGGACGGCGAGCGGATCGACGCGGAGGAAGCGCTGCTGCTCCACGAACACGCCGACCTCCCCACGCTCCTGCGCCTCGCCGATCTTGCGCGCGCGCGCAAGCACCCGGACGGCATCGTCACCTACATCGTCGATCGCAACATCAACCCGACGAACGTGTGCATCACGGACTGCGGGTTCTGCGCCTTCTACCGGCGCCCCAAGCACGACGAAGCGTACGTCCTCGACCGCGAGGTGATCGTCGAGAAGGTGCGCGAGACGGCCGAGCTCGGCGGGCGCCAGATCCTCATGCAGGGCGGACACCACCCCTACATCAAGACGGACTGGTGGTGCGACCTGATCGCCGACCTGCGCTCGCGCTTCCCGCAGGTGAACGCGCACGCGCTGTCCGCGCCCGAGCTCGATCACCTCGCGCGCATCGAGAAGCGTCCGGTCGCCGACGTGATCGACGAGCTGATCCAGGCCGGGCTCGGCAGCGTGCCGGGCGCCGGCGCGGAGATCCTGGTCGAACGCGTGCGCCTGATCATCGCACCGAAGAAGACCACCACCGACCAGTGGCTCGACGTGCACCGCAAGATCCACGAGGCGGGCCTGCGCTCGTCCGCGACGATGATGTTCGGACACGTCGAGACGCCGGCCGAACGCATCGAGCACCTCGCGCGCCTGCGCGACCTCCAGGACGAGACCGGCGGGTTCACCGCGTTCGCGTCCTGGAACACGCAACCCGAGGGCGTGCCCGAGGAGCACCTCTATCCGGAGCGCACGACGCCGGCCGTGTACCTGCGCGTCCAATCCATCGCGCGCATCTTCCTCGACAACATCGAGAACATGCAGACGAGCTACGTGACCCAGGGCATGAAGACGAGCCAGGTCACGCTGCGCGCGGGCTGCAACGACTTCGGCGGGACGATGCTCGAGGAGAACGTCGTCAGCGCCGCCGG
>JAJDEV010000023.1 GCA_029259605.1 Planctomycetota bacterium
CGCTCGGTGTGCGGCACGACCCTGCCAATTAAACGGCGCTCGGTGTGCGGCACGACCCTGCCAACTAAACGGCGCTCGGTGTGCGGCACGACCCTGCCAATCAAACGGCGCTCGGTGTGCGGCACGACCCTGCCAATCAAACGTCGCTCGGTGTGCGACTCCGTATCACCGACCCTCGTCGCGCGGGCGCGGCTTCGACGCGAGGTACTGGTTCGGCCACGGCATGTCGAAGTTGTCGTAGTCGATCGAGGCGCCGAGCGTGATGTACGGGTTGACGAGGTGCGGACGAGCGAGGGCGCACAGGTCGGCGCGGCCGGCCGCGATCACGGTGTTCGCGTGGTCCGCGCTCTGGATCGCGCCGACGGCCATGACGGCGACGTCAACGGCCTGGCGGATGCGCTCGGCGAACGGGGCCTGGTACATGCGGCCGTAGTCGGGCTTCGACGCGGGCGTGTTGCCCGCGGTCGACACGTCGATGACGTCGACGCCGCGTTCGCGCAACGCGCGCGCGAGCGCGACCGTGTCCTCGATCGTCGTACCTTCGTCACCCGGCAGCCAGTCGGTCGCGGAGACGCGCACGGACACCGGCTTCGCCTGCGGCCACGCCGCGCGCACCGCGTCGAAGACCTCGAGCGGATAGCGCATGCGGTTCTCGAGCGAGCCGCCGTACTCGTCCGCGCGCTTGTTGCTCGCCGGTGACAGGAAGCTGGACAAGAGGTAGCCGTGCGCCATGTGCAGCTCGATCAGGTCGAAGCCGGCGCGGTCCGCGCGCTCGGCCGCGGCGACGAACGCGTCCCGCACTCGGTCCATGTCGTCGCGGTCCATCGCGCGCGGCGTGTGCCAACCGGGCCCGAACGGATCCGCGCTCGGACCGATCGTCGGCCACGCGCTCGCGTCCTCGAGCGGCGCGTCGCCCTCCCACGGCAGACTGCACGACGCCTTGCGACCGGCGTGCGCGAGCTGCATCCCGATCGCGCCGTTCCCGTTCGCGTGGCAGAACTCGACGATGCGCTTCCACGCCGCCTCGTGCGCGTCCGTGTACATGCCCGCGCAGCCGAGCGTGATGCGCCCCTCCTCGGTGACGTCGGTCATCTCGGTGATCACGAGTCCCGCGCCGCCGATCGCGCGGCTGCCGAGGTGCACCAGGTGCCAGTCGCCGACCAGGCCGCCCTCGGCCGAGTACTGGCACATGGGCGACACGACCATGCGGTTCGGGAGCTCGAGCTCGCGCAAACGCAGCGGCGCGAAGATCGGCGCGGGCGATTTGCCGGCGGAGTCGCGCGGCACGCCGCGCTCGTCGGCGAACGCGTCGGTGACGCGCTCGACGAGGTCGGGATCGCGCAGCTTCAGGTTGTCGTACGTGATGCGCTTCGAGCGCGTCATCAGGTTGAACATGAACTGCAGCGGCGGCTGATCGGCGTAGCGCGCGGAGTTCTCGAACCACTCGAGGCTGGTCTGCGCGGCCTTCTGAATCTTGACGACGTCGACCCAGCGCGCGTCCTCGTAGTGCTGCAACACGCGCGGCACGTCGTCGAGGCCGAGTTCCTTGAACGATTGCACGAGCCCGATCGCGTCCTCCATCGCGAGCTTCGTTCCCGAGCCGATCGAGAAGTGTGCCGTGTGCGCCGAGTCGCCGATCAGGCAGATGTTCCCGTGGTGCCACGTCTCGTTCTTGACGGTCGGGAACGCGCGCCAGACCGACTTGTTCGTCAGCACGGAGTGACCGCCCAGGTCCTCGGCGAACAGCTTCTCGACGTAGGCAACGGTGTCCGCCTCGGTGGCCTGATCGAGGCCGGCGCGCTTCCACACGTCCTCGTGACACTCGACGATCCACGTCGAGAGCGACGGCGCGTCGTCGCCGCCCATCTGGAACGGGTAGGCGTGCACCTGGAAGAGCCCGTGTTCGTTCGACTTGAAGACGAACGTGAACGCGTCGAGCGGCTTCGTCGTTCCGAGCCAAACGAACTTCGCCTTGCGCCAGTCGAGCGACGGCTTGAAGTGCGCGGCGTACTTCTCACGCACCATGCTGTTGATACCGTCGGCGGCGAGGATCAGATCGGCGTCGAGCTCGGAGTCGTCTTGCACCTCGGTCTCGAACTCGAGCACGACGCCGAGTTCGCGGCAGCGCGCCTGCAGGATCTGAAGCAGACGCTTGCGCGACATGCCGCAGAAGCCGTGCCCCGTCGAGCGCACGCACTCGTCGCCGTAGTAGTTCTCGATGTCCGACCAGTACGCGAACTCGGCCGTGATCGCGGCGAACGACTCGGGGTCCGCTTGCTCGAAGGCGTCGAGCGTTTCGTCGGAGAAGACGACGCCCCAGCCGAAGGTGTCGTCCGCCTTGTTCCGCTCGTAGACCGTGACGTCGGTCTCGGGAAACGTCCGCTTCATCAGGAGCGAGAAGTAGAGACCCGCCGGGCCACCGCCGATGCACGCGATCTTCATGGCGGCGAGTTTAGACTAGACTGCGCGCCATGAAGCGTGGCCTGACCGTTCTCTTGGCGACGGTGATCGTCGTGCTCGGTGTGCGCGCGATCGCGCGCTCGCTGGCGTCCGACGAGACGAAGATTCGCTGGCGCATCGAGTCGATGGTCGAGGGCTACAACACCGGCGACGTCGGCGACGCGATCGGCCCGCTCGCCAAGGACTGGCGGCACGAGGACTTCCCCTACGACCGCGAGGCGATCCGCGGCGGGCTCATTCGCGAGTCGCTGCAGGACCGCGATCGCGAGACCGGCAAGCTGCGCCGCCGCGTCGAGCTCGACGCCGACACGCTCTCGATCCAAACCGCGGACGACACGGCGACGCTCGAAGTCGAAGCGTCGTTCCAGAAGCTCGAGGGCGACGAGTGGACCGAGCGCTGGCGGGCGCGCATCTCAGGCGACCTGCGCAACGGCGAGAACGGCTGGTTCCTCTTCGCATCGCGCCACGAGGACCTGGTCGGTACGCCACTCTCACGATGAGCGAGCGTTTCCGGCGGGCGGCGCACTGCTAGGTTGCGTGTTCCACCCACCCGGAAACCCGCATGAAGCTCCTCCTCCTCGCACTCTTCGCCGTTCTGTTGGTTCGCACGCAAGACGCGGAACCCGCGCAAACTCCGAAGCAGGAGGCCGTCGCGTGGAAGACCGTCGCCGCGGCGCTGGAAGCGTCCGACAAGGCGTGGCTCCCGCTGCTCGAACGCGACACGCTGTCGACCGGGATCTACCGACTCGCGGCCGGCAGCATGGACGGCCAATCCCCGCACCGCTTCGACGAGATCTACTACGTCATCGAGGGCAAGGGCACGCTCTTCGCCGGCGACGAGGAGCTCGCGATGGAGACCGGCTCGGTCGCGTTCGTCGAGCGCGAGGTCGAGCACCGCTTCCACGACATCGAAGAGGACCTGGTCGTGCTCGTCTTCTTCGCGAAGCCGCACGAGTGAGCGGCGTCGCCCTACACGAAGCCGGGCTGCCCGACGATGCGGCGCAGCAGGCCGAGCTGACCGGTGTGGTAGCTCTCGTGGAAGTAGAGAAAGTGCAGCGCCGCGCCGAGCGTCGAGCTGCCGTCCGGTAGCTTCGAGCCCCAACTCTCGGAGGCGTCGTCGTCGTTCATCCGTTCGAGCCGCTCGTTCATGTGCTCGTCGCACTCGCGCAGGCCATCGAGCAGAACGGCCGGTGACGGATAGCCGTCGGTTCCCGTCGGCGACGCGTCGCGCGTGAAGTCGGCCTCCCACTCTTCCGTTCCGACGTCCGCGCCCAGCTTGCGACAGATGGCGCGCCGCGTCGCGACGATGTGGCCGAGGATCCAATGCGGCGTGTTGCCGCCTCCCGGCGACGCGGGCTTGGACCAGTCATCGCCCTGGAACGCGTCAACGATCAGCCCGATCGCGCCGCGGTTGAAGGTGTAGCGCTTCGCGAGCTCGGAGAATTCGGCTGTCATGCGACGGATCCTAGCCCGGATCATGACAGGACGCTCCACCGAGAGCGACGCCGCTGCGCGCCGGTCTCGGCAACGCCTCATGCACGCCAAAAGCTGCAATCGACCGGCTACGCCGGTCTCTCGGCCCCTGCCGGCACTTTGCGAACGTCGGCGTCCTCGACGACCTGACAAGGTCGCCTCCGGGGCCAACGCCCGCAAAGCACCGGCAGGAACCGAGTTGCAGCTACT
>JAJDEV010000221.1 GCA_029259605.1 Planctomycetota bacterium
TGCCGGTCGAGGCGATGTTGAAGAAGACCGACTGCGGGTAGAGCTTGCCGATCGTCGGGGCGGTCGACGCCTCCAGGCATGCGGGAGCTCCGCGCTGGGTACTCGTGTTCTCGATCGTCTTCGCGCACAGGAGCGCGAGCGGGCTGGTCAGCGGCTGCGCGCTCCCGGGGATCGGATGCACCGGCGTGGGCGGGACCGACGAGCTCGTCGGCGTGGTCGCGTTCGTTCCCAACGGAGTGCGCGTGTTGTCGCTCGACGCGCGCCGCGCGACGTCGTCCGCCCCGGGCGCGGCGCCCGTGGGCGCGCCTGCGCCGGACGAAGGGGCGAGCGCCACGACGCCGAGCGGCGCCAACGGAACGTTGAGCGCGAGCGTCTCCATCTCGAACACGCCGCCGATGTTGTGCGCGACGACGAAGCCGTCAGACATCGAGACGATCAGGTCTTCGGAGCCGTCCTGGTCGAGGTCTTCGAAGCGACCGTCGAGCGCGAAGCCCTCGACGACGAGCCCGGACTCGAGCGTGCTCTCACGGAACGCGCCGCGGCCGTCCCCTTGGAACAGGAGCACCGCGCCGTGTTGCGCGACGACGAGCAGGTCGAGCATGCCGTCCCCGTTCGCGTCGCCGAACGATGCGCTGCGCACGGCGGGAAGTCCCTCCGGTCCGAAGGCGCCGACGCGCTCCTCGAGACCGTGCTCTCCGCGACGGAAGAGCGCCGTCGCGCCGGACGGATGCACGAACAGGAAGTCGACCTCGCCGTCGCCGTCGACGTCGGCGCGCAGGGCGCGCGGCGCCTCGCTGCGGTCGAGGTCGTTCGAAACGAGCGGAACCCGGGTCGACTGCGGCGGCACGGACGCGGCGGCAACGGAGAGACCGAGCAAGGAGAGGGGAGCGAGAACGGCGAAGCGTGACGTCTTCATGGTGGTCTGCGCGGGCGCGGCTCGAAGGGGACGCGGTGGAGCGGGAAGCCGGCGACCGATCTCGGCCCCGGCGAGAGAGGGGCCGAGCGAACCGGGCCCGCCCGGCCAACCATTCGCGACTTTCTTGTCCGCCGCGCGGCACGCGCGACGGCCCCGGAAGCGGCGTCTAAGATGAACACGCTCGTCATGCCCCCCTCGGATCCCCGTCCCTCCCCAGCGGCCGATGCGCTGCCGACCTCGGTCACCCTGCTCCTGCAGGCGGCCGGGCGTGGCGAGACCGGCGCGAACGAGCAGCTCGCGAGCGCCGTCTATTCCGAGCTGCGCGCCCTGGCGCACGCCAAGATGCGGCGCACGCCGCCGGGGCAGACGCTGCAGCCGACCGCGCTCGTCAACGAGGCGTACCTCCGGTTGTGCGGCAAGGACGCCCAGGACTGGCAGAGCCGGCGGCACTTCCTGTTCGTCGCCGCGCGCGCGATGCACGACGTGTTGGTCGAAGAGGCGCGCAAGAAGGCCGCGGTCAAGCGCGGTGGCGCGTGGGAGCGCGTGAACCCCGAGGCGCTGTCGACGGCGATCGAGGCGGAGCCGGAGGAGCTGCTCGCGCTCGAGGGCGCGCTCGCGCGGCTCGAGAAGCGCGCACCCGAACAGGCGCGCATCGTGCAGCTGCGCTTCTTCGTCGGACTCACCGAGGCCGAGGTCGCGGACGTGCTCGGCGTGTCCGAACGCACGGTGCGCCGCGAGTGGCGCCTCGCGCGAACGCGGCTCTTCCGCGAGTTGGCGGAGGGCGGCGCGTGAGCGACGAGACGCTGGTCGAGGACCTCTTCCGACGCGTCGTCGAGCTGACGGTCGACGAGCGCGCGCGCGTTCTCGCACGCGAGTGCGACGACGCCGACGTGCGCGCGCGCGTGGTCGAGATGCTCGCGTGGGACGCGCGCGTGCCGGACCGCTTCCTGTCGGGTGGCGAGGCCCTGGCCCCGCCCGTCCCCGGCGCCATGCTCATCGGTCCGTATCGCGTGCTCGAACGCCTCGGCGAGGGCGGCATGGGCACGGTCTACGCCGCGCGCCAGTCGTTCCCGCAGCGCGAGGTCGCGCTCAAGGTGCTGCGCGCCGGGCGCGTCTCGGAAGACGCGTTGCGCCGTTTCCGGCACGAGATCGACGTGCTCGGTCGTTTGCAGCACGTCGGCATCGCGCGCATCTACGACGCCGGCGTCATGCCCTCGTCCGAGGGCTCGGTGGCGAATGGCCACCTGGGCGACGTGCCGTACTTCACGATGGAGCTCGTGCGCGGCGTTCCGCTGATCGCCTACGCGCGCGAGCGCAAGCTCGATGTGCGCCAGCGCGTCGAACTCCTGGCGCGCGTGGCCGACGCGGTGCACTACGCGCACCAACACGGCGTGATCCATCGCGACCTGAAGCCCGACAACGTGCTCGTGACGACCGAGGAGTCGACGGTGTCCGACACGCGGCTCGAGCTGCACGGGATCGGGCAGCCCAAGGTGCTCGACTTCGGCATCGCGCGCGTCGTGAGCGAAGACCGCAGCGGGATCACGCACGAGACCGTGGCCGGCGCGCTGCTCGGCACGCTGTCGGCGATGAGTCCCGAGCAGGTCACTGGCGAGCGCGACCTCGTCGACGTGCGCTCGGACGTCTACGCCCTCGGCGTCATGCTCTACGAGCTGCTCACCGAGCGTCCGCCGCTCGCGCTCGAGGGTTTGACCCTGCCGCAGGCCGTGCGGCGCATCGCCGAGGACGAGCCCGCGCGCATCGAGGAGCACAACGCGAAGCTGCGGGGCGACCTCAGCACGGTGGCGAGCAAGGCGCTCGTCAAGGATCCCGAGGGGCGCTACCAAACGGCGCTCGAGCTCGCCGCGGACCTGCGTCGCTATCTGCACGGCGAACCGATCCTCGCGCGCTCCGACTCGCGCTTGTACCTGCTGCGGCGCTCGCTCCGCCGGCACCGCGTGCTCGTCGTCGCGGCGCTCGCCGTCGCCCTCTTGTCCGCGGTCTTCGCGGTGAGCAGCGCGCGTCAGGCGCGCGCGAGCGAGCGGCTCGCCGGTCGCGAGGCCGATGCGCGCGAGCGCGCGGACGCCGACTTCCAGCGCGCGATGGCGGCGGTGGAGCTGCTCACGAGCGTCGGTGTGAGCAAGCTCGACCACGTGCCGCGCGCGAACGAAGCGCGGCTCGAGATCTTGCAGGCGTCGCGCGAGTTCTATCGCGACCTGCTCGAGGCCCACGGCGCGCAGCCCGAGCTCGTGCTGCGCAACGCGCAGGCGCGGTATCAGCTCGGTCGCATCGAGGGCCAGCTCGGCAACACGCGCGGCGGGATCGACGAACTGCGGCGCGCGCTCGAGACGCTCGATCCGTTGCTCGAGTCCGGCGAGCCGGTCGAGGAACTCACCGTCGCGTCGCTCGTATTCCTCGGGAACCTCACGTCGAACCTGGGCGAGCACGGGGAGGCCGAGGCCGCGCTGCGGCGCGCGCTGCGCATCGCCACCGCCGCGTGCGACCGCGGCGACGCATCATGGAACTGCGTGTCGTGGTTCGGCGACTGCACGAAGCACCTCGCGCTCGCGCTGCGCCAACAGGGCCGTACGCAGGAGGCGTTCGACGTCATGGACGCCGCGCTTCCGCGCTTCGAAGAGCTCGTCGCGGCGAGCGCTTCCGGCGGCGAGCAACCGCGCGCCTCGCTGCTGTGGTTCCTGCAGCAGTACGGGCTGGCGCGTATCGAAGCGGGTCGGTCCGAGGATCTCGAGCCGGTGTTCGCGCGCGCCATCGCGCTCGCCGAAGAGCTCATTGCGGAGTTCCCGGACAACTCGGTGTTCCGTTCGGACCTGCCCGGCATCCAGGCCACGTACAGCTTGCTCTTGCACGGGCTCGGGCGGGACGCGGACTCGATCGCGCCGCTCGAAGGCGCGATCGCGTCGCTCGAGCGGGCGCTCGCCGAGTATCCGCTGCGCTCCTCGCTGGTCGAGGTGCTCTGCGTCGCGCGCAACAACCTCGCCAACGTGTACGGCGAGCAGGGCCGCACCGCCGAGGCGATCGAGGTCTCGCGCCGCGCCCGGACGCTGCACGCCGCGCTCTACGATCGCGACCCGACGCCCGATCGGCTGGGCGAGCTCGCGATCCTCGAGAGCAACCTCGGCGCGCTGTTGCTCTTCGAGGAGCGCGGCGACGAGGCGATCGAAGTCCTGGAGCAGAGCCGCGCGCACGTCTCCCTCGCGCGCACCGCGCTCCCGGGTCGCGCGGACTTCCGCGAGGCGGACAAGCGCTCCGCCGGCAACCTCGGCATCGCCCTCGCGCGCGCCGGCCGCCACGCCGCCGCCGCGAGCGCGCTCGACGGCCTCGAAGGCACGTCGGACTGGGACGTCGCCTCGCGCATCTTCTTCGTGTGGGAAGACTGCGTCGAACGCTCGACGCTCGACGAAGAGCTCGACGAGAACGAGCGCGACACCGTCGTCGAGGGCTACCTCGACGCCGCCACGCGTTACGCCGAGGCGTGCGTCGCCGCGGGCCTCGACGCGCGCACGCTCCACCACCCGCAGCTCGAAGCGCTATTGCTCTACCCGCCGTTCGAGGAAGCGGCGGCCCGTTAGCCCGGGTTATTCACGAGGCTTTGCCGAGATCGACGCGGATGTGCGTCAGATCAGCGCTTCGCGACCGAAGCGCGTGGAGGCGACCTTGACGGGTCGTCGAACCCGGTGAGGGAGGGAAGCGTTGATATGGCGCGCAGCTGCGTCGATCTCGGTGAAGGCTCATGAATGATCCGGGCTAGCTACTCGCCCGCGACGCGCGACTGCACGTCTGCGACGAGCGCGTCGATCCGCTCGTCCTCCAGGCTCGCCGCCATGTCGGACTGTTCCAGCAGGGCGAGGTTCGCGAAGCCGGCATCGACCGCGCGCTGGAGCCACGCGACGCATTCGCTCTTGTCCTCGTCGGCGCCGCTGAGCTCCCACATGCGCATCCACAGGAAGGCGACGCGGAAGTGGCTCGCGGGCAATCCGACGTCGAGCGCGCGGATCGACTCGATCGCGTTGTAGATGCCCTCGGCGTCGTACTTCCAGAAGAACGCGGAGCCGCGCTGAAACGCGATGGTCTCCCGCTCCGTGCGGGTTTGGTGGGAGCGCGCGGCTTGCGGATCCAGGCCGTCGAGGATCGCGGCCGCACGCTCGCAATGCTCGAGGACGAGCTCGATGCGCGGCTCTCCGCGACTCTCGTCGACCATCGCGTAGTTCGCGAGTTGAACCTCCGCTGCCGCAGCGTTGCGGCGAACGAGTGCACTCCCCGGCTCCTCGCGCATGAGGTCGCGGTAGCCGCGCGCGACCTCGAGCTCCGCGTCGTACGCGCCCCGAGGATCACCTTGTTTGCGCAACAGCGATGCCATTTGATGCAGCACGCCCAGTTGGTCGCTGACGTAGGCGGGAACGTCCGGGTGTTCGGCGCGGATCTCTTCGATGAGCTCTTGGGCGCGCGCGAGGCTCGCGCTCGATTTCTCGAAGTCGCGTTCGATGGCGAGGGCCGCCGACCCGACGTGGCGCAACGCGACGGACAGACGCTGGCGGACCACGCGCGACGTGGGGTCGAGGACGAGCGCTCGCTCCATCAGTGCCGCGGCTTCCGCGTAGTCGGCGACAACGCCCTTCAGGTCGTCCGTGTCGAGCTTCTGTCGGGCGCTGACTTCGAGCGCGGTGCAGCGCGCCGAGAGCTGCGCGATCGACACGTCTTCGTCGGCGACGAGCGGTCGCGTTGTGGCGACCGCGTCGTCGAGCAGGCGCGTGGCTTCGTCCGAACCTCCTTCGCTGATACGCAGGGCGTGCGCGAGCGTGGATCCGACGAGGGCGATTTCGTCGGCGAACTCAGCGCTCGTTGCCGCGTCCCCGGCGAGCGTCTGAAACAGATCGAGCGAAGCGCGGAAGTGGGGGAGCGCCGCGGCGGCGTCTCCGCCGTTCATGAGGTTCTGCGCGCGTCCGAACAGCGCGCGCGCGAACTCGACCGACGTCGCCGTCGGGGCCGACGCGAGCACGGTGGTCGCGCGTGCGAAGCTCGCCTCCGCGTCCGCGTGCCGGCCGAGGTCCGCGAGGGCGCCGCCGCGCACGCGCAGCAACTTGCCCTCGAGCAGGACGAGTTCGGCCCGCTGCGCGGCGCTCGGCGCCAACCCGCCGAACACGTCGAGCGCCTCGTCGATCACCTTGACGCGCAGCGCGAGCATCCCCGGCGTGTCCTTCAGTCCGTCCTCGGCGGTCCAGCGCATCGCGCGGTCGATCGCCTCGAGCGCGGACATCAGGTTCGCGTCGCTGACGTCGAGCGCCGCCTCGAGCTCGCGATTCACGCGCGACAGGTCGCGCGCCGCGATCGTACGCTGGACGCCGAACACGGCCGGGGCCACACCGAAGACGAGGAACGCCGCGAGCCACGCGATCGCGCGCGCCGGATGCCGCTCGGTCCAGCGCACGACACGCAGCACCGCGCCCGCCGGGCGCGCCTCGATCGGACGCCGCGCGAGCACCGCGCCGATGTCGCGCGCGAGGGCGGCCATGTTCGCGTAGCGCCGCGAGCGCTCGAGCTCCATCGCACACGAACAAACGACCGACGCGTCGCGCGGAAGGGCGGGATTGAGTCGGTGCGGCGCCGGCGCGTCGCCGCGCAGGATCAGACCGCGCAGGCGCTCGATGCTTCCGCTCGTGTACGGAGCGCGCAGCGTGAACAGTTCGTAGAGCGTGACGCCGAGCGAGTAGACGTCCGAGCGCGGACCGATCTCGTCGACGCGCCCGTCGATCTGCTCGGGAGCCATGTAGTGCAGCGAGCCGAGCTGCGTTCCCGTTTGCGTGATGCGCGCCGCTCCGCGCAGGCTCGCCAGACCGAAGTCGACGACGACCGCGCGCCCACCGGGCGTCAGCAGGATGTTCGCCGGCTTCACATCACGATGCAGGACGCCGCGTTCGTGCGCGTGCTGGAGCGCGTCCGCCACCTGCTTGCCGATGCGCAGCGCGACCTCGGCCCACGACCCGGAGTAGAACTCGTCGTTCCACGCGCTGTCCGACACGGTGTCGCCGTTCGAGCGCATGATGTCCTCGACCACGGCGCGCACGTGCGTGGCCTGGAGCGTGCCCACCGAGTGCGCGGGCAGCGCGGCGAGCAACTCGCCGACCGGTGCGCCGATCACGAGCTCCTGACTGAACCACGGCACGCCGTCGTGCTCGCCCATCTCGAGGATCCCGGCGATCCCCGGGTGCGAGAGGCGCGCGACCGACTCGATCTCGCGTTCGAAGCGTCGCCGCGAACCGTCGAAGACGAGCTGGTCCGGGCGCACGAGTTTCAGCGCGACGCGGCGCGCGGGCGCGTCTTGTTCCGCGGCGTAAACGACGCCCATCCCCCCGGCGCCGAGGCGGCGCAGCAGACGGAACGGCCCGATGCGCTGCGGCATGCGATCGTCCGTCGGCGTGGGGTGGAGGCGCGTCTCGTGGAGCAGCCGCACGGCGTGCCGGAGCGCTTCGTCTTGCTCGGGACTCTCCCTCGCGAGCTCGGCGATCACCGTTTCGGCGGGTTCGCCGGCGTCCACGCGCTCGAGGTAGCGGAAGACCAATTCGTCGATGGATGCCTGCATGGATCGAGGCGGCCCAGCATACCGCCATTCTCGAAACGGCATCGCGCGATGGGCGTCACGCCGATACCCTCGCTTTGGTGACGGGCGACACGAACGATTTGCGGGAACGGGCGCGACTCGCAGCGGCGGGCGATCGCGAGGCGCTCGAGTCGCTCCTCGTTCACTACCTCCCCCAGGTCCGCGCTTTCGTGCGCCTGCGCTCCGACGCGACCCTGCGCGCGCGGGAGTCGTCGTCCGACCTGGTGCAGTCCGTGTGCCGCGAGGTCCTGCGCCACGGCGAGCGCTTCACGCATCCCGACGAGGAGGGCTTTCGCCGCTGGCTCTTCACGACCGCGCTGCGCAAGGTGCGCGACCACCGTGACTTCCACCTCGCCGCCCGCCGCGACGCGCGGCGCGAGCTGAAGAACCTCGAGCCGACCGCCGAACGCGCGCTCCTCGAAGCCTACTCCGGCGTCCTGACGCCGAGCCGCGCCGCCGTCGCCCGCGAGGAGCTCGAGCGCGTCGAACGCGCGATGGACAACCTCTCCGACGAGCAACGCGAGGTCCTCACCATGTCCCGCATCGCGGGCCAGTCGCACGCCGCCATCGCCGCCCACCTCGACAAGTCCGAAGGCGCCGTGCGCATGATCCTGCACCGCGCGCTCGCCAAGCTGGTCACGGATGTGGAGCGCGGGGGCGGGACGGACTGAGCTCGATGCACTCGGCCCCCGCAGCCCGCTTACGATGAGCACGATGAAGCGACGCACTGATTGCACCGCCGTCGCGACGGCCTTCTTACTCCTTTCCTCGTGCTTCGTCATGCCGGAGCTTCCGACCGAGTATCACGTCTATCCTCCGGAGGCCGCCGACCTCCCCCCCGACCAGCGCGTCGTACTACGTCTCCCGGACGACCAGGCGCAGTTCGGTGGGGGTATCGCGGGCTACGAGGAACGCGACGTGAACGTACGGCTGAACGAAGGGATCCTCGGAACGGTCTACACCGACTCGCGACTCGTGGACGTCCACACGACTCTCGAGCCTGGGAGGGAGTACTTCCTGTCCAGGTCGCCTCCACGCGCTTCGGTCGCGAAGCGCTGATCTGGCGCGCATCTGCGTCGAGCTCGGCGAAGCCTCATGAATCATCCGGGCTAGTTCTTCCGGGCCCGCCGAGGCCGATGGTGAGGAACGCGCTCTTGCCCGCCTTGAACGAGCCTTGGTTGCAGGCCCGTGTCGACTTCGGGGAAGGTCAGTGTTCTCTCGCGGATGGCGCGCGTGGGGTCCGTGGCACGCGGCATGGCGAGATCAGCCCGCGACCACCTTGGCGATCTTGGACACGGCGGCCTGGTCGAACATCTTCAGCGCGAAGTCGTCGTCCTCGCTCCCGAAGTTCGCGTCGAGCAGCGTCGTGTCGATCAGGATCTGCAGGCTCCAGCGGTTGCCCTCCTTCTTGAGGATCGCGTTGCACTGCTCGTATTTGATGAGCTCCGCGTTCGGGCCCAGCATGGCCGGGTTGTCGAACATCATCGTGACGAGGCCCATCATCGGCGAGTCGGCCGTCACGGTCACGCGGATCGATTGCCCGCCGCCGACCTTCTTGTACTCCTGCTCGATGATGTTGCCGACCGTGCCCGCGAGCGCGCCGGCGAACGGGTTGGCCTGGGCGGCGTCGTCCTTCTTCGCGAGGCGCTCGAACCCGTCGGGGGCGGCGGGGAGCGCGGCGCGGATCAGGTCGCTGCGCTGAACTCCGAGGTGTGCGACGAGCTCCTTGGCGGCGTTGAACGCGGCGCCGATGCGACCCGCGTCGTGGTGCGACTTCACGGCCGCGTGCAGGGACGCGAACGTCGCGGGCGCCTTGTCCTTCGTGCGCTCCTGCGCGAAACCGAGGGCGAGGAACGAAACGAGGACGATGCTTCCGATCGTGGCGAGTCTGTGCATGGGAGTGCTCCGGCGTGCGTGATGGGGGCAAGGGGTCGGGGAAGCGAGGAGTATAGCGCCGGCTCTCGGGGGCTCGCTTCCCGGAGGGCCGCTAGAACGTCGGTTGGACCACTTGCACGAGCGAGGGCTCGGACAGCTCGACGCCGGTGCTCGTGATCGCCGCGAGCTGGAACGTGAAGCGTCGGAAGTCGCGCTGCGGTGCGAGCGTCACGACGGGGGTCGTGAACGTCAGCTGGCCGGACGCGTCGGTGACGCCGAGCTTCGTGACGATCGGCGCGAGGCCGACGCCGATGACGCCGGGAAACGTCGTGCTGAATACCGGGTCCGGCGCGCCCGCCGTCAGCGCGAACACGCGCGCGTTCGGCTCGGTGTGGATGACGAACGTGCCGAGCTGACCGGTTCGTACCATCGTCTGGGTTTGAAACCGAACGTCGGCGGCCGGGTGCTCGACGACCGAGGCGACCTCGCCTGTGAAGCGCGGTCCAACGACGCCGAACGAGCCGCCGAACGAGCTCGGAAAGCCGCCGGGGCCTCCGCTCACGATCGAACCGACGGACCAGAGATAGGATCCGTTCGAGAGCGCGACGCCGGGGCCGCCCTTGCCGCCGCTCGCGGGGCTGAAGCCGTTGTATCCGTCGCCGCCCGGCCCGCCCGTGACGCGCGACTCGCGCAACGTCGCGAAGCTCGCGTCGAGTCGAATCGCGGGGATGCCCAACCCGCCCGAAACGAACGTGCCGCCCGCCACCGCATCGCAGTCGAACAGGTGCAGCTCGCTCTGCGTCGCGCGGATCGCGTTCGAGCCGACCTCGTTCCCGCCGAAGAGCCCGGGAAAGACGCCGTGCACGTCGACGCGCGTGAGCACGACCTTCGCGCAGCTGTCGACGCGCATCGCGGTCGTCTGGAGCGATTGGAGCGTGATCGGAGTCGGCTCGAGCACGACGTCTTCGAGCCAGACCACACCCGCGCTCGCCTCGATGCGAACCAGGTCGCCGTCGACCGGGTCCGGCGGGCGGAAGTGGATGCCGCGCATGACGACTTCGCTCCCCGCCGGGATCCCCGTGACGAGCGTCGTCATCGCACCCGTGACGCCCTGGACCACAACGTTCGCGCCGTCGTCGGCGACGACCGACAATCCCATCGAAGCGATCGTGAACGGCGCGTAGTTCCCGTCGCGCACGAGCACCAGGTCTCCCGCGCTGGACGCGGCGATCGCGGGCTGGATCGCCGCGAAGTCGACCCCCGGTCCGGGGTTGTCGTCGACGACCCAGATCTTGCGCTGGGCGAGCGGCGTGGCGGCGAGCAGGGACGAGACTCCGAGGACCAAGGCGAGCTGCTTCACGGGACCTCCAAGGGAAGAGGGGTGGGTCGGCGGTCGAGAGGTTTCGGCGGACCCGAGTCTACGCGATCCGGGGCCTCCGAGCCCGAGTGCTGCGGGGCAGCCGGGTCCGTTCCGGGAATCCGTGGCGTGACGTCGACGTCTCGCGCGGCTGTTCCAGAGTCCAGACGCACCCCTCGGCCTCGAAACGACTCCCTCCGATGCTCCATTCGCACCCGCTCCGCGCCCTCGCGTTCCTCGTCGCCGCTTCGACCACGGTCGCGTCGCTCGGCGCGAGCGCTCAGAACGACTGCGATACCGTGCGCGTCAACCTGACGTCGCTGGGAACGGAGTCCACGTTCCGCAGCAACTACCCGGTTGTGTCCGCGAACGGACGCATCGTCGCGTTCGAGTCCTCGGCCGACGATCTGGTGCCGGGCGACACGAACTTCGCGCGGGACATCTTCGTCCGCGACCGCGACGCTGGAACGACGACGCGCGTCAGCGTCAGCTCGACGGGCGCGCAGGGCAACAGCCACAGTTACAACCCGTCGATGTCGAGCGACGGACGCTACATCGCGTTCCATTCCAAGGCTTCGAACTTTGTCTCCGGAGACTCCATCGGCGGGTTCCTGGACGCGTTCGTACACGATCGCATCACCGGTTCGACGACGCTCATCAGCGCGAACACGCTCGGCCTCGTGGGTAGCGGCAACAGCCAAGACGTGCTCCTCACTCCGGACGGTACCTACGCGACGTTCCAATCGAGCGCCTCCGACCTGGTCGTGAACGACACCAACAACGTGCTGGACGCTTTCGTCCGCAACCTCGTCACCGGTACGACGGTGCGCGTGAGCGTCTCGACCACCGGTGTGGAGGGGGACGGCAACAGCCTCGACGCCGCTTGCTCGAGCGACGGTCAGATCGTGACCTTCAGTTCGCTCGCGACGAACCTGGTCGCCGGCGATGTTAACGGCGCGCAAGACGTCTTCGTTCGCGTCCTCGCAACGGGCGTGACGACGCGCATCAGCGAGAGCACGGCCGGCGCGGCGGGGAACTCGTACAGTCGACTTCCGCGCATGTCGAGCGACGGTCGCTATGTCGTGTTTGAGTCGCGCGCGAGCACGCTGGTCCCGAACGACGCGAACGCGGCCATCGACATCTTTCTCCGCGACCGCACGACCGGCGTGACCTCGATCGAGAGCGTGGACTCGAACGGCGTGTACGGGAACAACGCCAGCGGCACGCCGTCGATCTCCGCGGACGGCAACCGCATCGCGTTCCATTCGTGGGCGAACAACCTCGTCCCCGGGGATGTCAGCGGCGTCGACATCTTCGTCCGCGACAGGGCGCTGCAAGTCACGCAACGCGCGAGCGTGAGTTCGTTCGGCGTCCCGGGCAACGGCAACAGCATCGACGCCGACATCTCCGCCAGCGGGACGTTTGTCGCCTTCCAATCCGGATCCTCCAACCTGGTGGCCGGTGACAACAACGGGTACGAAGACATCTTCGTGAACGACTCCGTCACGACCGCGACGGTCACCTCACGCAACGGCGGCGCGAACCCGTCGAGCTACACGGCCGACGCCGTCGTCCTGGGCGCCATGTGGAACGCGAGCGTCGATCTGACGACGACCGGGCACGACTACGCGTTCGTTCTCGGAACGGTCGTTCCGGCCAACCTGACGCTCGCCGGCGGCCAGGTGCTCCTGATCAGCGGAGCCGAGGTCTTCGAGCTGCCGCTGAAGCCCGGACCGATCGCGACCTGGTCGGTTCCGATCCCGAACGACCTGACGTTCGCGGGCTTGAGGATCTACTCGCAGGCCGGACACCTGTTCGGCGTGATGCCGTACGCGCTGTCGAACGCGCAGGACCTCTGCATCGGGTTCTGAGCGGCGCGATCCAGTTCCCGACCCCGTTCCGTCGATGAGGAACAGGAAGCCGACCGAGCGCGCACTTGCCGCGCTCACCTCGGCGGTAGTCACACCGACTTAGCGGGGATCGGCCCATTCGGGTCGCGACGATTCCGTCGTCTCCTCTGAGCCTAGCTCGAGGAATGACCCATGGCTGCTGTCCATTGTGAGACGAACGCCGGTGCCATCGACCGATCCCCGGCGCGTCGCGGAGGATCTCGATGAGCTTCTCCGACGCGCGCATTCGATCCGAGATCCAGCAGCTCAAGCGCGAGCTCGGCAAGGCCAAGGAGCGCGAGCGCCAGACCCGTCAGGGATGTCTCGACTTGGTCGACGCGATGCGCGAGATCGTGGCCGGTCGGGAGAATTCGACTCCCACGGATGCGGCTACGGCGAAGGAGCTGGTCGACCAGGCGGGGATCCTCCTGGCGCCGAACGCCGAGTGAGACGCGCCGCAGCGCGCTCACTCTCCGTCTGCTAGCAGCCCGTGGTGAAACTCACGCCATCGTCGGAGGGTGATGGAGCCGTGCTGGCAAGGCGCGCTGACGACGCGTATTGGTGGATACTCGGAGGAAGCGGAACGCAGGCAGCGCGGATCCAGCGCCGTTCGAGGGTGGCGTGAGTTTCACCACGGGCTGCTAGCCCGGGTTCTTCATGAGGCTTTG
>JAJDEV010000222.1 GCA_029259605.1 Planctomycetota bacterium
TCGATCCACGAAACAGCCCGGACCGTCGGAACGAGACGAACGTCAACAACTCCCCGTTCCCGGGACTTCCAACGGACGAGAGGAACACGTTCGGAACCTCCCTCTGCGTTTCGATCCACGAAACAACCCGGGCCGTCGGAACTAGACGAACGTCAACAACTCCCCGTCCCCGGGACTTCCAACGGACGAGAGAAACACGTTCGCAAACTCCCTCTGCGTTTCGATCCACGAAACAACCCGGACCGTCGGAACGAGACGAACGTCAACAACTCCCCGTCCCCCGGGACTTCCAACGGACGAGAGGAACACGTTCGGAACCTCCCTCTGCGTTTCGATCCGCGGAACAACCCGGACCGTCGGACCTAGAGGAACGTCAACAAGTCCCGCTCCCTCGGACTTCCACCGGACCGACGGAAGGCGCTCGGAACTCCCCTCCGCGACTCGATCCCCGAATCATCCGAACCCACGCGTTCAGAGGAACGTCCGCAACTCCCCGCCCCCCCTACCCCCGCGCGAAACCCGCCGCGCCGACGAGTCCCTGCGCTGCATGCGCCGCCATTCCTTTTCCGGTGACGGTCTCGAACACGCGGCGCATGTTGCCGCCGAGTACCTTCTCGACGTCCGTGAGCGTGAAGCCGCGGCGGACGAGGAGCTCGGCTAGCGTGCCGTAGCTCGACGCGCTTTCGAGCCACTGCGGCGTGCGTTGGATGCCGTCGTAGTCCGAGCCGATGCCGACGTGGTCGATGCCGGCGACGTCGACGGCGTGGGCGATGTGTTCGACGAGGCGCGATGCGGGCATCGGTCGCGCGTCGCGTTGCATGACGCGTTGTTGCTCGAGGAATCCGCGCGCGGCTTGCTCGCGGTTGCCGGACATGTCGATGGACGTGTAGGCGTTCGTCGTGCGCACGCGCATCTCCTCGCGGCGTGCGTCGGCGTCGAGGAAGCCCGGGTGGAAGACGATGCCGGCGACGCCGTCGTGTTGCGCCAGCGCGCGCAGTTGGTCGTCGGTCAGGTTGCGCGGGTGTTCGTGCAATGCCATGCAACCGGAGTGGCTCGCGATCGGCGGCTTGGAGGTCGCGTCGAGCGCGTCGTAGAACGAGCGTTCGCCCGCGTGCGACAGGTCGACGACGATGCCGAGCTGGTTCAGCTCCGCGACCACGCGCCTTCCGAACTCGGAGAGCCCGATCGGTATGTCCGCGCCCGCTCCGCCGTCGCACGAACGGATCCACGGCAAGTGGTTGTTCCAGACGAGCGTCATCACGCGCAGGCCGCGCTCGAAGAACCAGTGCAGCTTGTCGATGCTGCCTTCGATCGCGTGGCCCCCCTCGATGCCGGGGATGCCCGCGACGACGCGCGCGTCGTGCGCGGCGGAGAGCTCCTCCGCGTTGCCGACGATGCGGAAGCGATCCGGTCGGCGCGCGGCGAGATCGTGCGCGGCGGCGAACATCTCGGATGCGCGGTCGAACGAGCGCTCGAGGTCGCGCGCCGGATCGACCCAGGCGACGACGACCCAGGCGCCCAGCCCGCCCTCCGCTCCACGCACACAATCGAAGTGCCCGGACGTGGTGCGTTCGGCGAGATCGTCGCCGAGGTCGACGGCCCGCGCGATCGCGTCGCAGTGCGCGTCGAAGACCGGCCGACGCGCGAGAAGCTCGCGTACGCCGTCCGACCACACCGGGGGCGCGTTCTGGGGTGTGATCTCGGAGGGCGAGGGCGTCATGGGGGCCCGGGATAGCGAAACGGCTGCGGGGATGCACGGGCGGCGCCCGACTTGCGAGATCGTCCGGTGAATCCGGGCCGCGTGCGCCGACGCTCCACCCGACCGCTGTCATCCTGACAGGCCGATCTCCACGCGCCCCCAGGGCTCTGCCACCTTGGCAGGCCGGCGTCCCGTCGTCCGCGCGGCCCCCACCGCGATCTGGACCGAAAACGGCCTCCTCAGTCGCGTCCGGGCCGTTTGGCGAGCGGGCGCGCGCCCCCGGCACGAGCTTTGCTTTTTGGGCCCGCCGCTCCCGATCTCGGAGTGCCGCACAACCCCCCATGTCCATTCCCTACCGCTTCCTCCTCGCCGACGACGACCACGAGGTCCGTCTCGGCGTGGCCGATCTGCTGTCCGGCCTCGGGCTGGAGATCGTGCAGGTCGAGAGCGGGCCCGAGGCGGTCGAGTGCGTCCGGCGCGAGACCTTCCACGCCGCGCTGCTCGACATGTACATGCCCGGGCAGACGGGAATCGAGACGCTTCCGCTCCTCCTTCGGGAGCGGGCGAACCTGCGCTGCCTGGTGTACTCGGGCCGCTGGACGCCGGGGCTCGAAGGCGCGGTGCTCGAGGCGGGCGCCCTCGCCTGCCTGAAGAAGCCCGTCGAACCCGACGTGCTTCGCAACGAAGTCCGTCGCGCGCTCGGCCTGCGGCCGGGCGAACCGTGGCCCCCTCATCACACTCCCGGACAGAACTAGGTCGTCCGGGACAGCGCCAAGTCACCCAAGTCTTCCACCCACTTCTACGCAAAACCAAACCATGGCTACCAAGACCAAGAGCAAGCTCAACCTGCGCCCCCTCGGCGACCGCGTCCTCCTCCAGCGCGCCGAAGCCGAAGAGATGACCGCGGGCGGCATCCTTCTCCCCGAGAGCGCGAAGGACAAGCCGAAGGAAGGCAAGATCGTCGCGACCGGCAAGGGCCGCATCCTCGAGGACGGCACCGTTCAGCCGATGAACGTCAAGACGGGCGACCGCGTGCTCTTCAGCTCGTACGCCGGCACGGAAGTGAAGGTCTCCGGTGACGAGTACCTCATCATGAACGAGTCCGACATCCTCGCGATCGTCGACTGATCCGTCCGGACACCAAGCACCAGGAATCGAAAGATGGCTAAGCAAATCAGCTACGACGCCGAGGCGCGCGAACACATTCGCATCGGCGTTCAGAAGCTCGCGAGAGCAGTCAAGGTCACGCTCGGTCCGCGCGGACGGAACGTGATCATTCAAAAGTCGTTCGGCAGCCCGACCGTCACCAAGGACGGCGTCACGGTGTCGAAGGAAGTCGACCTCGAAGATCCGTACGAGAACATGGGCGCGCAGCTCGTGAAAGAGGTCGCTTCCCGCACGAACGACGGCGCCGGTGACGGCACCACGACGGCAACCGTGCTGGCCGAGGCCATCTTCGAGCAGGGCCTGCGCAACGTCACGGCGGGCGCGAACCCCGTCGCGCTGAAGCGCGGCATCGACGCCGCGGTTGCGGCCGTCGTCGCCAACCTCGACAAGATCGCGAAGCCCGTGAAGGGCCGCGACGACATCGCCAAGATCGCCGCGATCGCCGCCAACAACGACGACGAGATCGGCAACATGATCGCGGAAGCGATGGACCGCGTCGGTCGCGATGGCGTGATCACGGTCGAGGAAGGCAAGAGCCTCTCGACCGAGGTCGAGTGGGTCGAGGGCATGCAGTTCGACAAGGGCTACCTGTCGCCGCACTTCATCACGAACCCGAAGAGCATGGAGGTCGTCCTCGAGGACGCCTACGTGCTCGTCCACGAGAAGAAGATCTCCTCCATCAAGGAGATGATCCCGCTGCTCGAGGAGGTCATGCGCAACGGCCGCCCGCTCTGCATCATGGCCGAGGACGTCGAAGGCGAGGCTCTCGCGACGCTCGTCGTGAACCGTCTGCGCGGTGCGTTCCCGTGCGTCGCGATCAAGGCGCCCGGCTTCGGCGACCGTCGCAAGGCCATGATGGAAGACATCGCGGCCCTGACCGGCGGCACGGCGATCATGGAATCGACGGGCCAGTCTCTCGACGCGCTCAAGCTGTCCGACCTCGGTCGCGCCAAGAAGATCATCGTGACGAAGGACAACACGACGATCATCGAAGGCGCCGGCCCGAAGTCGGCCATCCAGGGTCGCATCGAGCAGATCAAAGCCGAGATCGACGCGTCGAGCTCTGACTACGACAAGGAGAAGCTCCAGGAGCGTCTCGCGAAGTTGTCCGGTGGCGTGGCCCAGATCAACGTGGGCGCCGCGACCGAGTCGGAGATGAAGGAGAAGAAGGCCCGCGTCGAGGACGCGCTGCACGCAACGCGCGCAGCCGTCGAAGAGGGTATCGTCTCCGGTGGCGGCACCGCGCTGCTCGGCAGCCAGTCCGCGATCGACAAGCTCGGCCTCAAGGACGACGAGCTGGTCGGAGCGAACATCATCCGGCGCGCACTCGAAGCGCCGATCAAGATGATCGCGACGAACGCCGGCCAGGACGGCGCGGTCGTCGCGCAGAACGTGCGTGCGGGCAAGAGCGCGTCGTACGGCTACAACGCCGCGACGGGTGTCTACGAAGACATGATCAAGGCCGGCGTGATCGACCCGAAGAAGGTCGTTCGCATGGGCCTTCAGAACGCGGCCTCGGTCGCGAGTCTTCTGCTCACGACGGACGCGCTCGTCTCGGAGCTTCCTGAAGAGGAAGACGAGAAGGCGCACGGTCACGCGCACTAGCGCACGGACCGGTTGAGACTCGGCGGGGGGGGGGGGGCGGGGGGGGGAGGGGGGACCCCCGGCGGGGGGGGGGGTCGGGCC
>JAJDEV010000223.1 GCA_029259605.1 Planctomycetota bacterium
CGGCGCGCGTCACGACGCCGACCGACGACGAGGCCAAGACCCGGTCGGGCGCGGCGTCGATCGACTCGCCGACGTCGCGGCGGTGTTTGCGCACGCTGTCCTGGATGCGCGAGCGCGCGGTCTGGAAGAGGCGCGCGACGAAGGCGCCCTCGTCGAGCTCGGGGGCGACGGACTCGAGTCCGCGCACGATCTCGTAGAGGACGGAGTCGACGATGTCCTCGGGATCGGTCCAGCGCCGCGCGGTCGGCCCCATGTGCTTTCGGACGTACCCGGACAGGCGCGGTCGGCACCGGATGCACAGGGCCTCGATCGCCTCGCGATTCCCGGCGCGTCCCGCGCCGAGGAGCGCGGTCCAGCTGGAGTCCGCGGACGGGTTCCGGGGTTGGCCGTGCGCCTGCGGCGTCGGCGCATCGTCCGGATCGAAGGGCGGGGAGGGGCGTGGGGCGTTCGGCGCCATCGGGTGCGCCAGAATACCGCCCCCGGACGTTCACGGGGACGCGACCGCGTAGCCGGCCGGCGCGCCCGTGGGCCGTCCGGGCCGGAATCACCGCCGGAAGCGCCGATTTGGATCCGCGCGTCCGGCCGGCCGCGCGGCTTTTTTCGGAACTGACTGCGTTGGTGTTGCGCGTCTCACCGCAGTTGGGGTCTCCCACGGCAACCGAAGCCGGTTTGAGTCGGATGTCCTCGGACAACCCCCACCCAGGGCTCCGCCAAGGAAGGCGCAAACCGTGTCTCAGCCCCCGCGGGCTGTCCATTCCTCGAGTTACGAAAGGGCCGAGGCGTGGAATGCGCGTCCAGCGCAGCCGTCGAGCAACACCTGGGCAGTCAGTTCAGATTTTCTTCCAAGAAGAAGTCCGGATCGACCCCCGGCGCGAGCAATCCAAGCGGAGGGCCCGTCTTCCGCCGCGCTCACGCGCGACGCGGACGGCGGCACCGGCCCGGGGATGCTCTTTGGTTCGTTCGACATCGACCCGCTCGCACGAACGGGTTCGGTGCAGAAGCGAGGTTCAGGAATGTGGCGTGCTCGGCCGCCGCGAGCGAGACAACTCGAGGGGGAATCGAGTTTCGCGAGCGATCGGTCGAGCGAGCCGCGCCCCTGACTTTCCGGGCGGTGGCGGGGTCTCGTCATCGCCCGGTTTTCGTTTGGGCGCCGCGCTCGATCAGCGCGGCCCGAGACCGAAGAGCTGGCCGTCGCGCGCGACGCGCATCCCCGCTGCCCGCACCCGCGCGGCCTCGGGCGAACGCGGATCCGCCGCCGGGTTCGAGTGGTTCAGGTGCGTGAAGACGACCTTGGCGCGCTCCGCGGCCGGCAGCGCGGCAAAGCGCGCGATCGACTCGACCACGAAGGGGTGCGGAATGTCCGCGAGGTTCCGGCCCGGAATCTCGCCGTCGTCGAAGAAGCTCGCGTCGAGCAGCGCGACGTCGACCGTCGCGAGCGCGGACTCGATGCTCGCGCCGCCACGCTGCGCGTCCCACCGTTCCCACTTGTCGATGTCGGGCAGGTAGAGCAACGAGCGCGACGGTCCGTCGATCCGGAAGGCAACCGTGTCGCTGAACTCGTCGCGGTGCGGGACCGGAAGCGCGGTGACCGAGAGATCGTCGGCCAGTTGCACGCGCGTGTCCGGCGCGAGCGTCTCGATCGCGATCGACCCGTTCTCGACGAGCAGGCTCCACGGACCGCTCGCCCGCAGGTACGCGCCCATGCGCTCCGTCGCGAAAACGGTGAGCCCGCGGGCACCGTACGCCTCGGGCCCGAACTGGATCAGTCCGGCGTAGTGTCCGATGTGCGCGTGGGTCAGGAAGACGCCGTCGACGATCGGGGGCCGCGCGCCCGGCAGGTCGCGCGACGCGGGATGACCTCGCATGCGCTCGACCTGCTCGCGCAGGTCCGGCGTCGCGTCGAAGAGGAAGCGCCGCCCGTCGCGCGGATCCACGAGCAGGAGCGACGTGACCAGGCGTCGCGCCGACGGGTCGCGCCGTGCGCGCACGCAGTTCGGCCCGTCGCACGCGATCTGCGGAAGTCCCGCGTCCTGTGCGGTTCCCAGCACGACGACGTAGGGCGCGTCCTTCGGCGGTGCGTCCGCGGGGGCGGAGCGCGCCGACTGGCACGCGGCCAAGGCGAGGGCGAGGCCGCACAAGGCGCTGCCCCGGAGGATTTTCGTAGGAGTGCGTCGCATCGCCCGAGGTCGCGCTTTGTGTGCCGTGGTGTCAAGCGCGCACCCCGCGGCGCCGTGGTACACTTGCCCTATGGCAGTCCAATTGGACGGAAGCCCTGCGGACGGCATTCCGCAGGTGCGACCGGAAAGCATTTCCCCCGCCCCGAGAAGCGACGCCCCGAGCGCGTCGGGGTCCGAGCGCGGCCGCAAGCTGCGCGTGATCGGTCGCGGACCGCTCGCGCGCATGCTGAACACCGCTGTGGCGCGGGCGCTGCGCGTCGAGATCGCGGAGATCGACGCCGAGCGCGTGCTCGCGGTCCAGGACGTCGTGCGCCGCGAGTTCGCGGAGATGATGCGCGTCAACGGTGAGCGCATCCGCGGCATCCCGAAGAGCGAGTTCATGCGTGAGCTCGAGCGCTCACGCGACCGGATCGTCGGCGCGCGTGATCGTGCGCGCGCCGAGCTCGAGGACCTGAGCCACCGCGCCGACATGCTGGCGGCGATGCGCGATCGGGTCGCGGAGAACGAACACCTCGAGCACACCGAGATCACCGAGCGCGCCGAGGACCTGCGGAACGAGCTGGCCGCACGCTTCCGAGACGTGCTCGACCAGAACGGGACTTCCTCATCCTCCGAGCTCAGCGACGCGCTCGCGAACGTGGGTGAAGAAGTCCTGCGGGCCGCGGCGCAGCGCGCGGCCGACTCGCGTGCGCGTCGCGCCGAGGAGCAGCTCGGTCAGTTCCAGCGCCGCATCGCCAAGCTGACGAACTCGCTCGAGAAGACCGAGTCGGCCCTGGCGCGGCTCGCCCAGCTCAAGAACGTCGACGGCGGGATCGCGTCGATCTACCGCACCGTGCAGGGGCTCGAGGCCGACGTCGAAGGCTTCGCGGTCAAGCGCGCGATGCTGGTCGAGATCTTCGAGGCGAACCTCGTCCTGCAGAAGAGCGCTGGCTAGCCCGGGGCTAGGAGTCTGCGTCACAGGTCGCGAGGTCCGCGCGGCTACTCGTCGCCGCCCAGGTAGCCGATCGCCTGGAGGTGTTCGAGCGTGTCCGCGTCGGGCGGTCGGAAGTCCTTCGGGTACTCGTAGCCGTTCGTCTGCGACACGCTCATCAGCAACGTGCCGTCGGGGCCGAAGGTCGTCGCGATGACCTCGCTCTCGCGCGGATCCGCCGCGACGTCGTACACGAACTTCGCGGGCACCGGACCCTGCGGATCCTTGGGGTCGAAGTGGCGCATCAACTTCTTGCCGCCGATCACGGCGCAGTCGTTGCGACGGTTGAACGCCGAGTGGATCGAGTAGATCGCGCGCGACGTGTCGAGCGCTTCGCCGTGGATCGCGGGGAGGAGGCTGATCCCCGGAATGTCGGACGGGAAGTACTCACCCGCCCAGTCGAGCAGGGTGGGGGCGATATCCACGTTCGAGCACGCTTCGGCCACGCGGCGCGGTGCTTCGACTCGCGTGCTCGGCAGCACGAGGAACGGGATGCGCGTGTTGAAGTCGTGCACCGTCGCCTTGCGCTGGCGGAAGAGCGGGCCGTTCCCGAGATCGAGGTCGTCGCCCAGCTCCTGCCCGTGGTCGCTCGTGACGACGAACACGACGTCGCCTTCGTAGCGGGCGAGGAAGTAGTCGTACAGCTCCTTGATGCGCTGGTCGACGTAGCGCGCCGCGATCGCGTACGCCGCGTCCTCGGTGCGCCGGTGATCGGCCCCACCCGCGTCGAACGGCGCGCCGTCCCACGGGCCGTGCACGTCGATGTAGTGCACGTACGTGAACTCCGGTTCGGAGCCCTCGGCGTAGGTCCGCGCGTCGAAGTGCTCGAGCACGGCGGCGTTGACCGAGTCGGAGAACATGTGCTCGGTCCACACCGCCTTGGCGTTGCCGCGCGTCGGCCCCTGGTCCCCGATGAACTCGTCGACGGCGTAGTAGTCGAAGCCCGCGTGGATCGGATTCCACGTCTGCAGGAACGGATTCGTGACGAAGCCGGCCGTGTAGTAGTCGTCCGAGAGGAGCGAGGGGAGCAGCGGGACGTTCTCGGAGAACGTCGAGAGCAGGTTGCTGTTGTCCGGCGCGCCGTCCGCCCCGTGTTGCTGCGGATAGAGTCCTGAGAACATGCTGACCACGGACGGGTAGGTCCACGGCGCCGCCGAGCGCATGTTCTCGAAGACGACGCCGCGTTCGGACAGCGTGTTCGTTTCCGGCATCCACTTGGCCACCGCGTCGGCCCGCAGCTGGTCGACCAGGATCAGGACGATGTTGGGGCGGTCACCCGAGAAGGCGCCGCACCCGTTCGCTCCGGCGAGCAGGACGCCCGCGGCCACGGAGGTGAGCAGCGCGCGACGCCGGATGCGCGTGCGCACGAAAGGCGTCGGATCGAGGGGAGCGTGAGGGGGAGCCATGGCGGGCATTCTGGAGTACGGGGCGCGCGCGGACAAGTTGGGGCGGGGGTGCGCACGATCGCGCGGACTCGCCCTCTACGCTCACGCTGTTATAGAGAAAGACAACAGAGTGATGCGTATGGGGAAGAGTTTGCCGCGCGGGGCGGGGCTCCCCGAGGCCCGGGCCCTGTGAGGCACGCCCCGACCGAGGCGCGGGGATCACGGCATCCCGGACCAACGCGGTCGCGCGTGCCCCGTAGACGCGGCGCTGGGATTCGGAGCCCGAGACCGTAGACTCGCTCGCCGCGCATCGGCGCACCCGCCGAGCCCCTCCCGCACCGACGATTCGAAGCCCATGGAGCTGCCTCAAACCCGTGCCCCGCGGCGCGCATCCGCGTGGAGCGACGGTGCACGAGGCACGCTGACGCTCGGCTTGCCCTCGCGTCCCGGCTGGCGCGGCGAGCTCCTGATCGTCGCCTTCCTGGCGCTCGTCACGATCGTCATGACCTGGCCGATCGCGGCGACGCTCGACCAGGCCACCGGCATCCGCGGCGACTACTTCAACAACCTCTGGAACGTGTGGTGGCTGAAGCACTCGATCACCGAGGGCCACACGCCGTTCTGGACGGACCACCTCTACTATCCGGGCGGCCTGTCGCTGATGCGGCACACGCTCTCGCCGGTCAACGCCGCGATGGGCGTGGTGCTCAGCACCGTGTTCGGCGCGAACGCGGCGTTCAACGTCCTGATCTTGCTCACGTTCTGCGCGAGCGCGTGGACCTTCTCGTTGTTCGCGCGCTACCTGACCGGCAACACGACCGCGGCGATTTTGGGCGGGTTGATCTATTCGTTCAATCCGTTCCACTACTACTACATCTGCCAGATCAACGTGTTCTCGTTCGAGTGGCTGCCGCTCGTGTTGCTGTTCTTCGTGCGCGTCTATCGCGAGGGGGGCTGGCGCAACATCGCGCTCGCCGCGCTCTTCACGGGACTGCTCGCCGGATCGATCGAGTACTACGTCGTGTACGCCGCGATCACCGTCGGGCTGATGCTCGTCGCGGGGAAGCTGCTCGACCGGGACGTGCGCGTCGCGATCGGGACGCGCCGCCTGCTGATCGCCGGCGGCCTCACCGCGCTCGCGGTCGCGCTTTTCGCTTTCCCGCTCCTCTGGGGCACGTTCGGCCCCGACGCGGCGGTCGAAGGCCAGGTGACGATGGGGTCGCAGAAGCGGCGCGCGAACGACCTCTTCGGCTACGGCTGGGTCGGCGGTCCCGAGGTGGCGGTCGTGTCGTGGGCGACCATGCTCGGCTACTCGACGCTGCTGCTCGTCCTGTGCGGCGCGAAGCGCATCGTGAAGCGGCACTCCTTCTGGCTCGTGGTCGCCGTGCTGTTCTTCGTGCTGAGCCTCGGCAAGACGCTCCAGGTGGGCATGCAGGACACGGGACGTCCGCTCCTGTACGAGCTGTTGCAGAGCATCCCGGGCTTGCAGATGCTCCGCAAGCCGGACCGGATGTTCTACATGGTGCAGTTCGCGGTCGCGCTCTTCGCGGCCGAGGCATGGATCGGCGTCAGCGCCTGGGTCGCGCGACGCGGAGCATCGATCGGCAAGCAGCGCGCGGCGTTCGCCGGCGCGCTCGTGCTGATCCTCTTCGAGCTGACCGGCGCGCCGTTCCTGCGCTTCGACTACGGGCCGCCGGCCTACGCGCACACGCTGCGCGACGATCCGACGGTCGAGACCGTGCTCGAGCTCCCGCCGATGCAGATCGACGTGATGAACGCGCGCTACAACCTGTCGCAGACGGTGCACGAGAAGAAGCAGCCGCTCGGCTATTGCACGGCGCTCGCGCTCGACAAGAGCCACACCGATCAGATGCAGGTGATCGTCAACTTCTACCTGCGTTGGATCAACGACCAGGGGCAGGGGTTTCCGAAGTGGGTGCGGCGCACGGGCATCGACCGCGTCGTCTTTCACAAGCGCATGCCGATGTCGCGTCCGATCGACGAGTCGATCCACCAGCGCATCCTGTACCAGCCGTTCTTCCTCGTGCGCCGCAAGCTGGTCGGCGTGCGGCAAACGGGCCAGTACCTCGACGAGGAGATGCCGCCCGGTACGCTGCTCACGCTGAAGGGCAAGCTGCGTCGGGAGTTCGGCAACCCGATCCACGAAGACGATGAAGTCATCGTGTACCAGGTGTCGAAGGACTCGTGAGCATGAGCACCGCCGCCAGCGCCCCGGACGGGAGCCTCCCGCTCGTCTCCGTCGTCCTGCCGTGCCTGAACGAGGCGACGCACATCGCCGCGTCGGCGCGGACCGTGGCGCGCACGCTCGCGGAGATTCCGGTGCGCCACGAGCTCGTCCTCGTCGACGACGGCTCGAGTGACGACACGTGGCGCGTGCTCGGCGAGCTCGCGCGCACCGACCCCGGCATTCGCGCGCTGCGCCTGAGCCGGCGCTTCGGGAAGGAGCACGCGCTCTGCGCCGGAATCGAGCACGCGTCGGGCGACGCGGTCGTCGTCATGGACGCCGACCTGCAGCATCCGCCGAGCCTCCTTCCGAAGATGGTCAGCGCGTGGCGCGACGGCTTCGAGGTCGTCGACGCCACGAAGACGGACCGCGGGGACGAGTCGCTCCTGTCACGCGTCGAGGCGCGGCTGTTCTATTCGCTGCTGCGGCGCATGTCGGGCTTCGACCTGTCGGGCGCGTCCGACTTCAAGCTCATGGACCGCAAGGTCATCGATGCTTGGCTCGAGATGCCCGAGCGCAACCTGTTCTTCCGCGGCATGTCGGCCTGGCTCGGCTTCCGTCGCACCGAGGTCGAGTTCTCGGTCGAGAAGCGCGCTGGCGGCCGCTCCGGTTGGAGTGTGCGCGGGCTCGTGCGGCTCGCGATCACCGGCATCACCGCGTTCTCGACCGTGCCGATCCACATCGTCACGCTGATGGGGCTCCTGTTCCTCGCGTTCGCCGCCGCGCTCGGTGTGCAGACGCTCTACAACAAGCTCACCGGGATCGCGGTCGACGGTTTCACGACCGTCATCCTGCTCGTGCTCATCGTCGGCAGCGCGACGATGATCGGCCTGGGCGTTATCGGCGTCTACGTCTCGCGCATCTACAACGAGGTCAAGGGCCGACCGCGCTACGTCGTCGCCGAGCGCGCCGACTCCGAGCAGGTCTAGCAGGCCGTGGTGAAACTCACGCCATCCTCGAAGGGCGCTGACTTCGCGCTGCCGGCGTTGCACCTCCTCCGAGGTTCCAGCGAATACGCGTCGTCGGCGCGCCTTGTCAGCACGAATTCATCCCCCTTCGACGACGCCGTGAGTTTCACCACGGGCTGCTAGCGGAGCGGGCCGTCCTCGAGCGCGTCGAGCATCCGCACGACGATGCGCGTGATGCGCGCGAGCTTCTCGAAGTCGATCTTCTCGGCGGTGTCCGTCGGCTTGTGATAGTCGGGGTGTTCGCCGGCCGACAGGAACGCCACGGGGATGCCGAGGTGCTTGTCGAAGTTGTAGTGGTCCGAGCGCTCCCAGTCGGCGTCCTGGCTGAGCAGCGTGTCGAAGCCTTCGAGGCGCGCCATGTCGTAGGCCGCCGCCGCGACGGCGTTGAACGAGTCGTGATTCTCGGTCGGCGTGAGGTAGAGCTCGTCCGTCCGCGTGCGGCCGATCATGTCGATGTTGATGTCGGCGACCGCGACCGCTCCTTCCGGGAGCTGCGGTGCCTTGGTCCACGCCTCGGAGCCCCACAGCCCCTTCTCCTCGCCGGACAACCACAGAAGGAGCACCGAGCGCCGCATCGGACCGTACGCCGCGAGCGCCTCGGCGACCCCGAGCAGCCCCGTCGTTCCCGACGCGTTGTCGTCGGCGCCGTTGAAGATCCGGTCGCCGCGCGCGCCGACGTGGTCGTAGTGCGCGGAGACGACGATCACTTCCCTCGCCAGCTCGGGATCGCGCCCGGGCCAGAACCCCGCGACGTTGAACTCGGAGATCGTATCGTCGCGCAGCACGCGGTCCTCGGACACGACGACGTCGAGCGCGGTGCCGGCGACGACGCTCGGTCCCGAAGCCACACCGGCCAGGGCGAGCATGCGCGCGGTCGCGCCGCTCGACAGCATCAGGATCGGTAGCTCGTCGCCCGCGTTGTGCGACTTCGCGCGGCGCAGGCTGATGTGGCTCTTCAGCACCGCGTCGGTCGTGTTCTCGAACTTCTCGGCGTACGGCTCGTGGAGCTCGGGCGTCTCGGCGAACAGGATGCCGGCCGCGCCCGCCTCCTCGGCGTAGCGCTGCGAACGCCGGATCGAAACGCCGCCGTCGAAGAGCAGGGCCCACGCACCGTCGAGCGCCGCCGACCGAAACTCGTCCTTCGTTCCGCGCCCGACCGACACGACCGGCCCGCGCACCGCCGACGCGTAGGCGTGGCTCATGCGGTTCAGGAAGTAGCCTTCGCCGAACGCGATGCGCTCCGCGTCGCTCTTCGTCTGCATGCCGACCCCGGAGCGCGCGGGGTCGATGCCCGAGCGGTGCAGGTCGTACGTGTAGAAGAAGTCCCCCGACCCGGCGCTCGAGAATCCCAAGCGCTCGAGGCGGGCGGCGAGGAAGAGCGCCGCGACGCGCAGCTCGGGACTCGGCGTGTCCCGGCCCCGCATCTCGTCGTCGGCGAGGAAGCGCAGATCGCCCATCAGGCCGGGCAGCCGGATGGCCGCGAGCGCGCGCTCGAGCCGCTCCGCGTCCTCGCTGAGCCGACCTTCGTGGGGCGTGTTCGGGTCGAGAGGAGCGGTCGGGGCGAAGAGCGCGGGGGCGAGGAGCAGCGCGAGCGAGGCGTGGAGCATGGAATTCTCGTCGATTCCGGTGGGGGGGAGCCGCTGGTGGGGCGTGGCGGGAGCGTCGAAGCGTAGAGCAATCCGGCCCGGCCGGGGAACCTCACGGCGCCCTCCTGCGTCTCAATCCGGTGAAGGAATGCGGCGCGGCGCGTTCGCGTGCGCCTCGTTATGGTGGGTGTCGAGCGATTCGGCGTCCGCTCGCCCCGGCAGCGGAGCGTCCGGCACACCTCCCCGCACCGGTCTCGCGGCCGGCTTCCAAGACGGTCTCCCCCCTCAGCATGTCCGAGCAATCCCCGACGATCGACCGCTCCCTTCTGCTCGAGCAGAGCGGCTGGGTCCTGCGGCTCGCCCACAACCTGGTCCGCGATCCCTACGGGGCCGACGACGTCGCCCAGGAGACCCTGCTCGCCGCGCTCGCCGCGCCCCCCGGGGACGCCGCCGACGCGCGGCGCCTGCGCGCGTGGCTCGGTCGGGTCGCGTTCAACCTGGCCCACCTCGCGACGCGGCGCAGCATGCGCCGACGCGCGCGCGAGGAAGACGTCGCGCGCGGCGAGAACCTCGCCGATGCGCCGCTCGTGCTCATCGTTGATATAGGCAAACAGCAGACATACCGCGCAGGCCTCGGCGCCGGATGCCAGGGCCTGGTCGACCGCGCGATTGAGCGCTTCCTCGGTCATCGGAGTCTCGGCGACGCCGTCGGC
>JAJDEV010000224.1 GCA_029259605.1 Planctomycetota bacterium
GAGTTGTTGACGTTCTCTATCGATTCACGCGCAGGGCTTCGCCCTGCTGCGGCACAGGCTCGCTTCGCTCGCGTGCCGCGGTTCGCAACGGCCCAGGGGTTTACACGGCAGCTCTTCGGTTTCCGGAACGGGCGATGGGGCGTTCGGGGGCTTGTCGCCGGAGTGCGACTGGCTGGTTGCGCGCGGGCGTTGCACGGGGCGCGTGAGTGGGGCGCTCCCGTACCACGCGCCAGGCTTCGCCTGAGCGCGCGCGCTCCCGCATGGGTTGGTCGCTGGCGCAACGGCATTTGTCGGTCTCCGGCAGTTCCAACGGCGACAACGTTCGGTTCGGGGGCTTGTCACCGGAGTGCGACCGGCGGGTTGCGTGGAGTGTGCGCACGGCGCGCCGCGAAGCGGCGCATGCCGTGCAGCGGGGCGAAGCCCCGCGCGTCAATCGGTAGCGCCCGCGGCTCGCAACACGCGAGCGCAGCGAGCCTGTGTTGCAGCGGCGCGCTTCGCGCCGCGCGTTGAACGGGCGCCTGCGGCCGGCGGGACGCGAGCGAAGCGAGCCTGTCCCGCAGCGGCGCGATAGCGCCGCGTGTCAATCGGTGGGGACGTGCTCGAGTCCCCGGACCGGACGTTGTCGCCGTTGGAAGTGCCGGAGACGCTCAGATGCTGTTGCGCCAGCGACCAACCCATGCGGGAGTGCGCGCGCTCAGGCGAAGCCTGGCGCGTGGTGTGGTGGCGTGCCGCCATGGGAGCGTGCGCGCGGGCGCTCACGCCCGCGCGTGGTCGGGGGGTACGGTGCACGGTGCGCTCGAGTCGGAGCAACCCACCGAACCTCCTTACGGCGCGGTCCGCGGCGCACGCGGGCTTCGCCCGGCGTGCGTGCTCCCTCGCTTCGTGCCTACCGCACTTCGCGCGGGCGTGACCGCCCGCGCGCGCGCACAGGCGAAGCCTGGCGCGTGGTGTGGTGGCGTGCCGCCATGGGAGCGCGTGCGCTGGGCGAAGCCTGCGTGCGCCGGGCGCAGGTTCGGTGGGTTGGTGCGAGTCGACGCACCGTGCAGCTGCGCGACCAACGAGCCGCGCCCTACGCTCCGAGGCGATCCGTGCCTTTCGCGCGGCTAGCTCGGTTGCTGGCTGCGGCTTCGGCGGAGGCGGCTCCAGACCCAGCCGATGAGTGCGGTGCGCTCGTCGCGTCGGACGACGGCGAACCAGAGCAGGGCGGTCAGGAGCGCGAAGCCGCCCAGCTTGGTCGCGATGGCGGTGACGACGGCGAGGTCGCCGGAGGTTTGCATCGAGTCGACGCCGAGCGCGAACGCGCCGCCCGCGCACACGACGAGGAGGGTCGATGCGAGGCGGCCCCACTCGAAGGGGACGTGGGCGATCGAGCGGCCGGCGAGCATGCCCATGCCGGCGAGGCTCGCGAAGGAGATCGCCGTTGCCATGCCTGCTCCCACGAAGCCGTAGCGGGGGATGAGCTGCAGGTTCAGCGCGACGTTGAGCACGACTGCGGCCAGGTTGATCACGAACAGGCGCACGGTGCGCTTGGCGATGAACAGCGGGATCTGCGAGACGTGGTACAGGGCCCAGAACACGTAGCCTCCGGCGATGTACGGGATCACGCGATAGGCCTCGATGAACTTGCCGTCGCCGTCGAGGACGAAGGCGGCCTCACGCCCGAACAGGATCACGCCGAGGCTGACCGACGCGATCGCGAGCACGGCCCACGTCCCGACGCGCGCCACGTGCAGCGCGCGCTCCTTCGGGTCGTCCATGTCGTAGATCCACGGGTGCCAGATCTGGATGAACGGTCCGAGGAACATGGCCGTCGCCATGAACCCGATCTTGTACGCGAGTCCGTACACGCCGGTCGCGTCCGCGGACTCCGCGAGCAGCAGGCGTCGGTCGAAGTTGTGCAGCGCGAGCTGGCAGATCCCGACCGGCACGAGCGGGATCGCGTAGGCGAGGATCGGTCGCAGGACGATCCAGTCGAAGCGCGCGCCGAGCGTGCGGATCATCCAGCCGCAAAGGAACACCGACGTGATCGCTTCGCCGACGAGCATGCTGAGCAGGAACCCCTCCACGCCCAGCCCGAGGAACCCCATCAAGACGAAGTTCAGTCCGATCTCGACCAGGAGCTTGCCGGTCTGGATCGACGTGTAGAGCCCCGACCGCTTGATGGTCATCAAGTAGTAGAAGCCCGACAGCGTGCTCAGCTGGAACGGGATCAGGAGCAGCGTCAGCCCGAGGACCTGCACCAGGTTCGTGCCGGTGCTCGCGTCCACGCCGCCCGAACTCGGAAGCATCAGCGGCTGCAGGTCGGCGCGGAAAAAGAACGCCGTGCCGCACACGAGCCACGCGATGATCGTCACGAGGAACGTGCACGAGGTCACCGTGCTCGCGCGCTCCTCCGCCGACTTCTTGTCGTAGTAGAAGCGCACCATCGCGCCGAGCACGTTCGATCCGAGGATCTGCTGCAGCCCGATCATCCACAGGTCGACGACCTCCTTGAAGCCGAAGCGACCGGTGCCGAGCCAACCCGTGTAGAAGCGGGTCATCCCGATCGAGATCACCTGCCGCAGGAGTGGCGCCGCGCTGTAGATCGCGGAGTGCTTGAGGAGACCTCCGAGCCCGGCCGGCGTGGGGGAGGGCTGCGGCTTCTGGTCAGCGTCGGCCATCGTCAGCGTTTCGGCTATTCCGTCTCCGACTCTTGTGCCGGTCCGACGGGCCGAACGAGATAGGCATGATGCCCGGTGGCCAGGCGCGTCACCACGAGCGTCCCGTGATTGGCCCCACGCCCGCGGAAGCGACGCGCGAGCTCGTCCGCGTCGTCGGCGTGACCGCGCTTCTTGACCGTCAGCGGCCCGACATCGTGCGCTTCGAGCAGCGAGCGGATGCGCTTGCGATCGAGCGGGACGGCGCCGAGGACCTCGAACGCCCGCAGCAGCCGCGAGGCGGGGGGGCGCGCGCCGCCGAGGTAGGGGATGTCCGCCGCGAGCTGCGCCATTCCTTCCAGCCGCGCGACCGCACCCAGCAGGCCGGAGCGCAAGAGCGCGGGATCGGGATCGGCGAGGAACGCGACCTCGCGCGCATCGGCGTGCACGTCCTTGCCGTGGACCGGCGCGCGCCCGACGCTGCCGACGAGCGCGACCGATTCGCCGTCCGCGTCGAGCGCGACGGCCTCGCGCGCCGCACCTCGCTCCGCCGCCGGGAGCGCGAGCTCACCGGTCCAGAGCGTCACTTCCTTCAACTCGCCGCGCAGGCTGACCCATGCGAACGAGCAGGGCAGTCCGTCGGGGAGCTCGAGCCGTTCGACCTCCGTCGCCGGCGCAAGCTTGATGCACGCCGCGCGGTGCGCGCGCGCGAGCGTCATGCACGCGTCGAAGCTCGGCGACCAGCGCGCGGGGTCGCCGATGCGGTGCCCGTCGCTGCGGCGGTCGGGGTCGAGCAGCAGGACCTGCGCGCGCACCGCCGACGCCTCGGCGCGTTGGTGCAGGACGCGCGCCGGCACGTCGGTGCCGAGCTCGCGCCCGACCATGGTCAGGTTCCAGGCGAGCATGCACGCCACGCTCGGGTCCGCGTCCGCGCTCACGATGCGCCGGAGCCCGGCCTTGAGGAGCGCCATGCTGTCGCTCCCGATGCCCGCCGTCGCGTCGTGGACCCACGCGTCGGGAGCGTCGTCGCGGATCCAGCGCGCGACGCGACGAGCGCGGTGCGCGGCCACGCGCCGGTCGGACGCCTGCTCGAGGCTCCTCCGCGTCAGCCACAGCCGCCGGGCGTGGGCGAGTTTGCCCGTGGCCCGCTCGCGGAGTCGCGCGAGCTGCGCCGCGGCGCGCGCGCGCTCGGGATCCCCGAGCTCGCGGCGCAGGCGCGTGGCCGCAACCAAGGGATCCAAGCCGGCCTTGAGGCCGGCCGCCGCGCGATCCACCTCGGGATCGAGCCCCGGCCATCCAGGGCGGTCCGTCACCGCGTTCCCAGAAATGGGACCGTGCCGCCCGTGGGAATGACGGCCGCTGCGCAGCGGTCCGGACGTCCCTTACAATAGCCGATGTCCTGGAGCACCGGACCGAACGCGTCACCCCGTCGTTCGACCGGCTCGCACCCGACGCTTCGGCATTGAGAGGCTTCGGCCTCCGAGGAGAGACGTGCCGTGGACCGTATTTTACTGATCGAGGACGACGAGTCCGCCCAGCTCCTGTTCCAGAACCGCTTGCGGGAGCTCGGCTTCGAGGTCGTCGTTGCGGGCACCGGCGCCCGCGGTCTGCTCGAGGCGCGCGCCCAGCGGTTCGATCTGTTCTTGGTCGACATCGGGCTCGGCTCGGGGATCGACGGATACGAGGTTTGCCGGCGGCTGAAGGGTGTGCCGCAGATCCACGGCATTCCGGTCGTACTCATCAGCGGCGAGGTGAAGAGCCAGGAGGAGCTGCACCGCGGGTACGAGGCCGGGTGCGAGGCGTTCCTCGTCAAAGGAGACCTCACCCTAGTCGAAGACGTTGTCCGCGCGATGCTGCGGATCAAGTTCCTGAACGACGAGCTCGCGATGCAGAACCGCCTGCTCGAGGAGCGCAACCGGCATCTGCGGGTCGAGCGTGAGCGAGGCGCGGACCTCGAGACCGCGTTGCGCGAGTCCGGTGGTCGCGCCGACGTCTTCCGCGAGCTCGCCGCCGGTGCGCCGGACGGCGTGCTGCTCGTCGACCCCGAAGGCGTGGTGCGCATGGTCGATCGCGGCGCGCAGAGCATCTTCGGCAAGGACATCGAGGGCAAGCAGCTGGCGAATCTCGCGCCGGGCACGGGGCTCGAAGCGTTCGTGCGCGACGCGCGCACCGAGGGGCGCGACGGGTATCGCTTCGACCTCGAGTGGAGCAACGGCGCCGTGCGCTCGTTCTCCGCGTCCGTGCTGCCGACCGTTCCCAAGTCCGTGTCGGCGGAATCGCGCTTCCGGGTCGTGCTCCTGCTGGACGCCGGCAAGCGGCGCATCGCGAGCGAGATGCTCCGGCTCGAATCGAGCGGTGTGCCGCGTCGCGAACTGGGTCCGTTGCTCGAGGCCGCGCGCGAGGTGTTCCAGTCGACCGCGCTCGTGGGCGACGGCGCCGCGTTCTCGGGTCTGCGCACGCGCGTTGCCCAGGCCGCGGGCGCGGGCGGCTCGGTGTTGATCCACGGCGAACCGGGAACGGGCAAGGACCTGATCGCGCGCATCCTGCACTTCGGCGGATCGGCGAGCGGTCCGTTCGTTCCCGTCAGTTGCGCGGCGCTGGCGCCGCAGGTGCTGGAGAGCGAGCTCTTCGGGCATGTGAAGGGCGCGTTCCCCGAAGCGCTGAGCGATCGACCGGGGTTCTTCGAGCGCGC
>JAJDEV010000225.1 GCA_029259605.1 Planctomycetota bacterium
CCCCTCCCGGCACTTTGCGAACGCCGTCGTCCTCGACGACCCGATCAGGGTCGCCTGCGGGGCCGTCGCACGCAAAGCCCCGGGAGGAACCGAGTTGAGGCTTCTCCAGCACAGCCTCGTGAATAGACCGGGCTAGCCCGGGTGATTCACGAGGCTTTGCCGAGATCGACGCGGATGTGCGTCAGATCAGCGCTTCGCGACCGAAGCGCGTGCAGGCGACCTTGACGGGTCGTCGAACCCGGTGAGGAAGGGAAGCGTTGATATGGCGCGCAGCTGCGTCGATCTCGGTGCAGGCTCATGAAGGATCCGGGCTAGCTGGCCGTGGCAGGACCTACTCGTCCTCGCCGCCGTCGCCTCCGTCGACGTAGCCCAGGCCCTGCAAGCGCTCGCGCGCGTCGCTCGGCGCGTCCTTCCCGCGCCCGTCGAAGCCGCGAATGAGCCGGTCGCGGTAAGCCTTCACGGCTTCGATGCGCTCGACGTGCTCGGGGTTCGACGGGTCGAAGAGATCGTTCGCTTCGACCGGATCACGCGCGAGGTCGAACACCTGTGGACCGAACGTCGTCCCGTCCACGTTGCGCCACTTGTAGACCGTGTCCCCGTGCCGGCTGCGCGCCCAGATGCGATCGGGCGACTGCGTGCCCCAGTACTTCGACGCCAGGCCCCAGCTCTGGAAGTCGTCGATGTGTAGCGGCCCGATCGTCGTCGTGTGCGACCAGGCGACGAGGGGCTCGTGCGGCGCTTCGCCGAGCAACGCGGGCGAGAGGTCCACACCGTCGACGCCGCGCCCCGCGAGCGAGATGCCGCACAGTCCGGCGAGCGTCGGATACACGTCGATCGAGCGCGTGACCTCGTCGTAGCTCCCGGGCGACAAGCCCAGCGGTGCGTGCAACGGCGACCGCACGATCCACGGAACCGAGAGCACCTCGGGCGCGAGCTGCAGGCCGTGGGTCCACTTGAACAGCGTGCCCTCGCGACAGAACGTCTCGCCGTGGTCGGCGGTGAACGCGACGAGCGCTTCGTCGAACACGCCGACGCGACGCAGCTCGTCGAGCGTGTTGCCGAACATCGTGTCGAGGCGCGCGACGTCCGCGCGATAGGTCACCTCGAGGCAGTCGGTGAAGTGCGCGAGCTGCGCCTCGGTCATGCCGGTCCGTTGCATCACGCCTGGGAAGTCCCACTGCAGCTCGAAGCGCTCCGACTCGTAGGCCGCCCACGCGCGTTGCAAGTCGTCCATGGACTTGCCATTCGACGCCTCGGGATGGCTCTCGAGAAACTCCGCGTACGCGCGCAACGGTTGCTGCTTGTGATACAGACCGTGCGTGACGGTGAAGTCGACCAGCAGGAACGCCTTGTAGTCGGGGTCCGCGGCGAGGCGCTCGAGCACGCGCTGGAACTGCGCATCGTTCGGTTGGAGGAAGCTGAGCTTCTTCGCGCGTGGGCTCGGCTTCTGGGGCTCGAAGACGTTCCCCGGCGCGACGCCCTGTGCGTAGTTCAGGTCGTACGCGGCCATCGGGTGGCCGCTCCAGAAGAACGGCTCGTACCCGGCATCCGCGAACGCTTCGGTGATCAGATAGAGGTCGTCGGGCAGGCTCGTCGGGTGCGTGTACACGCCGTGCTTGTCCGCCTGGGTGCCCGAGAAGATCGAGGCGAACGAGATGCCGGACTGCCCCGACTCGCTCTCGTGCCGACGGAACACGACGCTCTCCTGCGCGAACGCGTCGAGGTTCGGCGTGAACGTGACCGCCTCGTCGTAGGGCGACAGGTAGCCCTTGTTCATCGTGCACGTCGCGTAGAGCAGCACGAGGCGCGGCTGCGCGCGCTCGGGACCGGCGTCACCGCAACCGGACGCGAGGGCAGCGACGAACATGAGCGCGACCGACGCCTTCGGCGATCTCCAGAAGGGCGCCATCGACGTCCCTAGAACGACTGCACGGTCGATTGGACGACCTTCAGGTGATCGCCGGCACGCCCGCTCGCCAGCGTCTTCGCCTTGTTGTTCTGGATCGACCCCTCGCGGAAGTACGTGTAGATGCCCTGGTTGTCGATCGCGAAGAGTCCCTTCCCGCGCGCCGGCTGGTTCTCCTCGAGCGTGCAGCGCATGAAGTTGATGTCGATGCGATCCCCGCTCAGCTCGACCGCGATGTCCTTCGGTCGCCCGCGGCCGTTGCGCAGGAACTTGGTGTCCCAGATCTGCAGGTGCTTGCTGTTCGTGGAGCGGAATCCGCCGCCCGTGCAGTCGCGCACGACGCAGTCGGCCAACACGAAGGCGTTGATCTTGCGCACCGCGACGCCGACGCCCTCGCCCGACAGCTCGCAGTTGCGGAAGCGGACGATGTAAGTCGCGCCGAGCGACACGACCCCACCGGTCGACTTGTCCGGCAGCGGGAGGAGCTCGCCGTCCTCGCCCCTGGGCTCGTGCACGATCTGCAGCCCGTAGAAGTTCAGCTCCTCGCAATCGCGCAAGGTCAAGGCGGTCCCCGCCAGGTTGTCGCTCACGATGCGCGACGCGAGGCCGCCGGTGCCGACGAAGTCGATGTTGTACAGGCCGCGCAGGATGATGTTCTGGGTCCCCTTGGCCTTCTCGCAGCCCGCGGGCAGGAGCGACGCGTCGACGTCGTTCAGGACGTAGTCGCCCGGGCGCAGAACGAGGATGCGTTTGTCGGCGAGATTCTGAACGAGCTCTTCGGCCGTCTCGACGTACACGATCGGGCGCGCGTCCTTTTCCTTGTAGTCGGGCAGGATCAGCAACTCGGAGTTCGAGAGCGACACGGCGCCGGTGGCATCCGTCAGGTTCAGCTCGACCGCGTAGTTGCCGACGCCGAGCGGGAGGATGTGCTCCCAACGACCGCCCGCGGAGACCCGCACCTCTTCGCCGTTCACCGTCAGGTCGAACGGCGCCTGTCCCTCGACGCGGCCGAACAGGCGCACATCGCCGGGGCGCGCGCCGCGGATCGGACCGTCGAGCGTGACCGAGACGTCGCCCGTCGGCCCATCCGCTGCGACGACGGGAGCCTCGGACGGTGCCGGCGCGAGCGTCGCCACGGCCGACACGAAGAATTCAACGAAGATCGAGTTCACCACCACCAGTTCGCCTCCACCAGGCCAGGACGTCGTTGCGCATCCGCTGCATTCGGTCGCGCATGAGAGGATCTGAAGAGAGATCGTTCTGTTCGTACGGGTCGGCGTCGAGATCGTAGAGGTTTTCTTCCATTCGATCTCGTTCGTGCCGCCCCATCGGGAGCGCGCGCGTGATCTCCCACATGCCCGCCGGAACCTCCTTCGGGAAGAGGATGTACTTCCAGCGCGCGTCACGCGCGTAGAGGCCGAAGACGTCGCGCGCGGCATCCGCGCCCTCCGAGGCCGTGCGCTCGTAAGCGGCGCCGAACAGCGTGTCGCGCACCGCGCTCTGCCTGCCTTCGATCACCGGTCGCAGCGAAATCGCTGCGCGCGTCGGCGCCGACACGTCGGCGTAGTCGAGAATCGTCGCGTAGAGGTCCACCGAGGACGCGAGCGCATCCAGGCGCTGCCGCGGGATGCGATCGCCCCAGGTCAGGAACGCTGGCGTGCGCACGCCCTTCTCGAACGGCGACCCCTTCGAGATCAGTCCGTTCGAGTACCCGTTGTCGATCAGGAACACGAACAGCGTGCTCTCGAACTCGCCCACGTCCTCGAGCTTGGCGACGAGCTGCGCGAGACCGTCGTCCAGCCACGCCTCCATCGCCATGAGGTCGTGCTCGAACGTGCGGAAGATCTCCTCGTCACCGTCGAACCAGTCGGGGATCGGAATCGCGTCCCGATCCACGCGCGCGAGCAGCGCCTCCGACGCATCGTGCGGCATGTGTGGGAGCTGCGGCGCCCAGCACACGAACATCGGGCGTCGGCCGGCGTTCGCATCGACGAACTCGAAGAGCGACGCCTGCCCCTCGCGCACGAAGGTCATGTGCTCGGTGTCGAACGCGTCGAAACCGAGCCGCCGCGGATCGCCCTCCCAGAACTTCCCGCCCGCGAACGTCGCGTAGCCGGCGCTCCGCAGGAGCACCGGCAACGTTCCCTCGGCGTCGAGTTCGCGCGGACCGCGGTTGTAGTAGATGCCCGATTGGTGCGGCAGCTTGCCCGAGAGGAGCGCCGCCAGCGACGGGCGGCAGCGCGCCGGCGTGTGGACGACGGAGAAGATCGTTCCCGCGGTCGCGAGCCGGTCGAGCGTCGGCGTGTGAACGACCTCGTTGCCCTCGAACCCGAGGTGCTCGTAGTCCTGGTCGTCCGCGACCACGAGTACGACGTTCGGACGGTCGATCTCGACCCGCGAGCAGGCCGTTCCCGCGAGCCAGAACGCCACCGCGCAGCCCGCTGCGGTCAGCGCGAATCGCCCGCGATCGCGCGGAGCGCAAACGCGGCGACGGAGAACTCGTACGGGACGCATCGGAACGAAGTACGGCGCTGCCCGCCGGGCGCGAGATCATAGACGGATGCCGTTTCCCGCCAAAGCGAGCTCTTGCCCCGGACGACCGACCATTTCTTCCCCCTGCCATTCCACCGCGCGCCGCCATCGTGAGCGGCGCGACGGACTGCTAGACTCTCGCGCGATGAGGTGCCCTTCGTCGCCGCGCGCCGCGCGCCCCCTCCGCGTCGCGCTCTCCGCCGTCCTGCTGCTCGTCGGCGGCGGATGCGGCGGCGCGCAACCCGCGCCGTTCGAGCGCGCGAACGTCCTGCTGATCGTCGTCGACACCCTGGGCGCGCGCCACGTCGGCACCTACGACGCGCCCGGCGTCGAGACTCCGCACATCGACGGCCTGGCCGACTCGGGCGCCCTCTTCGAGCACGCCTCGTCCACCGCACCCTGGACGCAACCGTCCGTCGCCTCGATCTTCACGTCGCGCATGCCGTCGAAGCACGGCGTCACGAACCTGCTGCACCGCTTGCCCGACGACGCGGTGACACTCGCCGAGCGCTTCTCCGCGCTCGGCTATCGAACGCACGCCACGGTCAGCCACTTCCTGATCGGACACGAGTTCGGCTACGAGCAGGGCTTCGACGAGCTCGACGCGAGTCCGGTCTCCGGCCACGACGGATTGTCGTCGCCCGCGGTCACGGACGGCGCCATTCGGTTCCTCGAGAGCGTGACGCAGGACGAGCGCTTCTTCCTCTTCGCGCACTACTTCGATCCGCACTTCCTCTATCGCCACCACGAGGAGTTCGATCAGACGAGCGGCTACGGCGGCAACCTGGTCCCCGCCATGCCGGTGTGGGCGCTGCGCGAGATGCGCAGCGAGCTGCGGCCGAAGGACCTCGCCTACATCGTCGGTCTCTACCGCGAGGAGATCGCGTACACCGACCACCACATCGGTCGGCTGCTCACGCGGCTGCGCGAGCTCGGGCTCGACGAGAACACGCTCATCGTGTTCACCGCGGACCACGGCGAGGAGTTCATGGAGCACGGCTGGATCGGACACACGCGCACGCTGTTCGACGATCTCTTGCACGTGCCGCTCATCATCCGACCGCCCGGCGGCATCCGGGCGCGGACGCTGTCGGCGCCGGTGTCCACGCTCGACATCGCGCCCACCGTGCTCGAGCTCGTGTCGAGTGATGCGCGCGATCCCGACGCGGACGGCCGCTCGCACGCCGCGGCGATCCTCGGACGCGAGGACGACGAAACGGAGCAGCGCACGATCTTCGCCGAGGTCTCGTTCGATCCGGCGACCGGCATTCCCGAGCGCGTCGAGCAGAAGCGCGCGTTCAAGACCGCGGTCGTGCGCGGCAACCTGAAGCTGGTCCACGACCTCGAGACGGACGCGTGGGACCTCTTCGATCGCGAGCGCGACCCGCTCGAGCGCAGAAACCTCTGGGGCGAAAACGCGGCGCGCGACGAGGAGCTGCGCGGCGCGCTGCTCCAGTTCGAGCGCGCACGCGAGACGGCGCGGCCCGACGCTTCGAACGCGCCGGACGAGGAGAAGTTGGAGCGCCTGCGCGATCTGGGATACGTGCATTGACGGAAGCAGCGGAGAGCGCGTCCGAACCGGCCGCCCCCGCGCGGCCGAACGGACTCGTGCGCTGGGCGCCGCTCGCGTTCCTGCTCGTCCTCGTCGGCTGCATCCACGGCGCGTTGCGCGCGACCGAGTACGCGCCGGTGCTTTGGGGCGACGAATCGCACTACCTCGGCTACGCGATGCTCGACGCGGCCTCGGGGACCACGGGCCTCTTGCCGGGGACGTTGCCGTTCGACCACCGTCCGGAGCTCGCCTCCCGCGTCTTCGCGCGCGTCGCGGATCCGAACGACCCGACCCGGACGTTCCGCCGCATCGAGGGCTTGCAGATCGTGCTGCTGCTCGCGCTCGTGACGCTCACGTGGTTCCAAGCGCGCGCGTTGGCCCTCGGGCGCGCCGCGGCGTTCGGCGCCGGAGCCTTCGTCGGGTTGTTCCCGTGGTTCGCGTTCCACGCGCACGCGTTGTGGCCCGAGCTGCTGCACGCCGTGCTGCTCGGCGTCGCGCTGCTCGCGCTGACCTGGGCGTTCGCCCAGCGCAGACTCGCGTGGCTCCCCGTCGCCGGGCTCGCGTTCGGACTCGCGCTGCTCGCGAAGGGCACGTTCCTCCCGCTGACCCCCGTCCTCGTGCTGCTCGTCGCCTACGCCGCGCGCACGCGACGCTCGGCCGCCGC
>JAJDEV010000226.1 GCA_029259605.1 Planctomycetota bacterium
ACGCAGGTTCCAGCGCGCTGCACCGAATTCCCGCGCACCGTGCATCCGCGCGACGAGCGATCCCGCGCACCGTGCTCCCGCATCACGCGCGGGCGTGAGCGCCCGCGCGCATGCCCCTATGGCGGGCTGCTCCCACACCACGCGCCAGCGCGCTCCCTCGCGAGCGGGTCGCTGGCGCAACGGCACGGGAAAGTTCCCGGCACTTCCACCGGCGACAACGTCCGGTTCGGGGCCCCGGGCACGTCCCCACCGTTGGACGCGCGGCGCTGACGCGCCGCTGCGGGACAGGCTCGCTGCGCTCGCGTCCCGCCGGCCGCGGGCGCCCGGTTCACGCGCGGCGCGAAGTGCGCCGCTGCAACACAGGCTCGCTGCGCTCGCGTGTCGCGCGCCGCGCGCGCGGCTCCCTCAGTCGAGCGAGAGCTTCCTCAGGTCCTCGACTGGCGACTCGAGCCCCACGTACAAGACTTCCTCGCCGTCCATCAGCACGCCCTCTTCCTGGAGCGTGAAGAGCTCGAAGGTTTGCACCGAGCCGTCGGCGTAGAGCACGTTGGTCGTCGTCGCGTGGTTCATCGCCGGGTCGTTGTCGTCCGAGACGAGCGGCTCCTTGCCCGTCAGCTTGCGCAGCGGGAAGCGCTTGCAGTCGCGACCGGCGTAGGCGCTGTAGTCGCCGTTGACCACGGTGAGATCCGAGTACCACTCCTCCCATGGAAGGGAGCCGATGTAGAGCGCCCCCGGATCGACCGCGGGACAGGTCAAGCGCTCGGCGTTCGCCTTGGTCTGCTCGATGGCCGAGCTGGCGTACGGCTGGACGAAGAACTTGACGCCGCTCTCGTTCGGCAGGCGCTTGTACTTCGTCCGATAGTGGATCACCGAGTTGTAGATGTTCGACAGGTTCGCCTGGCAACCCGCCGTCCCCGCGCTCTCGACCGCGTCCGTCACCATCGGCAGCAGCGCGACCGCGAGGATCGAGATGATCAGGATCACGGCGAGCAGCTCGATGAGCGTGAAGCCGGCGCGGAGGATTCGAACGGGACGAAGGTTGCGCATGGTCGTCGGGGGCGAGGTTGGGGCCGTGGGCGGCGCTTGGCGTTCTACCAAGGCTGCGCGCCGAGGTCACGGTTCGGTCGGCGCGGGTCGGACGCGCGCGACCCCATCCATACTAAGGGGACGGGGGCGCGTTGCGGCGCCTCCGTCCCCGGTGGAACGTCGTCCGCGCGTGCTTACGCGGACGCAGCAGCGGCCGCCGTCGCGGCCTGGAGCGCTTCGACCTTGTCGGTCTGCTCCCAGCTGAACTCGTCGCGCCCGAAGTGGCCGTGGAACGAGGTCTGCGTGAAGATCGGCCGCTTGAGCTTGAGCGCGTCGATGATGCGCGCGGGACGCAGGTCGAAGACCTGCATGATCGCGACGCCGAGCACGTCCTCGGGGACCGTGCCCGTGCCGAACGTGTCGACGCGGACGCTGAGCGGCTCGGCGACGCCGATCGCGTAGGAGAGCTGCACTTCGCAGCGCTTCGCGAGGCCGGCGGCGACGACGTTCTTCGCCACCCAGCGCGCGGCGTAGGCCGCCGAACGGTCGACCTTGCTCGGATCCTTGCCCGAGAACGCTCCGCCGCCGTGACGCCCCATCCCGCCGTACGTGTCGACGATGATCTTGCGTCCCGTCAGGCCGCAGTCGCCGTGGGGACCGCCGATCACGAAGCGACCGGTCGGGTTGATGTGGAAGATCGTCTCGTCGTCGAGCAGCTCGGCCGGAATGACCTTGCGGATCACCTTCTCGATCACGTCCTTCTTGATCGTCGCGTACTCGACGTCCTCGTCGTGCTGCGTCGAGATGACGATCGTGTGCACTCGCGCGAGCTTGTCGCCGTCGTACTCGATCGTGACCTGGCTCTTCGCGTCCGGCCGCGCCCAGGACAGCTCGCCCGACTGACGCAGCTCGGCGAGCTTCTCCACCAAACGGTGCGAGTAGTGGATCGGCGCGGGCATGAGCGTCTCCGTCTCGTCGCACGCGAAGCCGAACATCAAACCCTGGTCGCCGGCGCCCTGCTCGACGTGCAGGCCTTCGCCTTCGGTCACACCCTGGCTGATGTCGGGCGACTGACGATCGATCGAGAGCAGCACGGAGCACGTGTCGCCGTTGATGCCGTAGGCGTCGCTCGTGTAGCCGATGCGCTTGATCGCTTCGCGCGCGACCGCCTGGTAGTCGATCGTCGCCTTGGTCGTGATCTCACCCGCGATGACGCACAGGCCGGTGGTGACCATCGTCTCGCAGGCGACCCGCGAGTCGGGGTCCTGGGCGAGGAGCGCGTCGAGGATGGAGTCGGAGACTTGGTCGGCGACCTTGTCCGGGTGGCCCATGGAGACCGACTCGGAGGTGAACAGATGTCGAGCCATCGGAGTTGCGAGGTGTGCTGTGCTCAGCGGGTGGAACGGGATCGGGGGCCGCGTGCGGGCGGGATGCGAGCATCCCCGCGCACGGGGGCCCCGTCGGGGACGAACGGATCGCGCCGGGTCCCGCGAGCATGGGCGCGCGGACGACCGACCCGGGACTCATCAATGAATCCGTATGCGTCAGAGCATACCCGCTCACGACCCCCACGGCCAAGCGCGCGGCCCGGGGATTCGGCCCGAAATCGAGCGCTAGGCGCCCGCCGCGATCTCGTCCAGGGCCAGGAGCGCCAGGGCATCGAGGGTGCGCGCGGTCGCGCCCGTCTGCCCGCGGATCGCCGAGCTCGCCGCCCGCCCCATCGTCGCCGCCCGTTCCGGGTCGGCGGTGAGCTCGGCGAGGCGCGCGCCCAGCTCGGCCGCGTCCGCGACCTGGAGGCAGGCGCCCTGGCGCAGCAGGAGCCCGGCCTCCTGGGCGAAGTTGTCGACGTGCGGCCCGAACACGATCGGGCGCCCCTGGGCCGCCGGCTCGAGCATGTTCTGTCCGCCGTGCGGCACGAGCGAACCGCCGACGAAGACGAGATCCGCCAGACCGTAGACGCGCTCGAGCTCGCCGATCGTGTCGACGATCGCGATCGCGCCGGGGTCCGGCTGCTCGTCGCCGGAACGCAGACGGCTCAAACGCCGCACCCGATGCCCGAGCGCGGTGAGCTCCTTCGCGAGCCCCTCACCGCGATGCGGGTGACGCGGAACGAGCACGAGCCGCGCGCCGGGGACGTGCGCCGCACACGCCTCGACGATCATGCGCTCCTCGGGATCGTGCGTGCTGCCGGCGACGATCACGGACTGGCCGTCGGCCGGACCGAGCAGGCGCACGAGCTCGTCCCCCGGATCGACGCGACCGATGCGCAGACCGTCGACCTTCACGTTCCCCGTCACGAGCACGCGCGCGGGATCGACGTGCAGCTTGCGGAAGCGCTGCGCGTACTCCTCGAGCTGCACGCAGAAGAGCGAAATGCGATTGAACTGCGGCAGCACGTCGCGGAAGAAGACGTAGTACCCGTGGCTCATCTCGGTGATGCGACCGTTGATGACCGCGACCGGCCGCGCCGAGCGGTTGCACGCGCGCAGGAAGTTGGGCCAGATCTCGAGCTCGACGAGCAGGACGAGCGCGGGGTCGATGTGCCGCAGGAAGCGCGAGACGATGTAGGTCGGATCCACGGGAAAGCGCACGACGAGCTGCTCGGGAAAGAGCCCGCGCGCCACTTCGAGTCCCGTGTCCGTGGTCGTGCTGACGACCACGTCGAGCTCGGGGTAGCGCTCGCGAATCGCGCGCACGACCGGCAGCGCCGCCTTCACTTCGCCGACGGAGACGCCGTGCACGAGCACGCGCGGCCGCGTGCGCCGCGGGAGCTCCCCGAGGCCCGCACCGACGCGCTCGAGGACGAGCCGCCGGAACGAACGCTCGCGCGAACGGAACGCGAGCCACGGGAGTCCGATCAGGAACGCGAGCACCCAGGCCGCGTCGTAGACCAAATGCAAACTAGAGCGCAGGAAGCCCGGGTTCGGATCGGCGAGCAGGGCGTTCGGCGACTGCCCCACCCTGGGCGCACCTCCTCGAGCCGGGTCGACCAACGCGCGTCAGCCCGTCCCGTGGCACTTCTTGTACTTCTTGCCGCTCCCGCACGGACACGGATCGTTGCGACCGACGCGCGGCGCGTCCGACGCGGGCGCCGCATCCTCCGGCGCCGGCGCGGCCGCGACCGACGGGCCGGGTTTCGACGGATTCAATGCCTGCTGGCGCGCGGCGTGATCGAAGGCCGCGGAGGCCGACGGACGCTGCGCCTGGCGCGCGCGCGCCATCGCCTGCAGCTGGCGGATCTGCTCGGGCGTGGGCTGCGGTCGAGCGGCGCCGTACGCGGACGGCGGCGGCTGCGCGACGTCGTCCGAGCGCACTTGCACGCGCAGCATGAGCGCCGCGATCTCGTCCTCGATCGTCTCGAACAGCGTCTCGAACAGCTTCGAGCCCTCGGCCTTGTACTCGTTCTTCGGGTCTTTCTGCGCGTAGCCGCGCAGGCCGATGCCGTGGCGCAGCGCGTCGATCGCGCGCAGGTGGTCCATCCACTTGGCGTCGATCGTGCGCAGCAACATGTGCTGGTCGATGCGACGCTGCAGCTCCTCGCCGAACTCTTCCTCGCGCTCCGCATAGCGAGCGAGAACGGCTTCGACGGCCGGCTGCGGATCCGGCTCTTCCTCGCGCGTCGCGAGCTCGACCTTCGCGTCGTCGAGCTCGAAGCCGAACGTACGCTGGAACCAACCGGCGAAACCCTTGGCGTCGTCGTGGAACGTGGGCGCCATGCGGGTCGTCGCGTTGGCGAGCATGGCGACGATCTTGTCCTTGAGCTCGACCTTCTCGAGCACCTCCTGGCGCACGCCGTAGATGCTCTTGCGCTGGGCGTCCATCACCTCGTCGTATTCGAGGAGGTTCTTGCGGATCTCGAAGTGGTAGTCCTCGACCTTCTTCTGCGCCTTCTGGATCGCGCGCGAGACCATCGCGGACTCGATCGGCACGCCCTCCTCCATGCCGAGGCGCTTCATCGCGTTCGTCACCCAGTCCTTGTAGAAGCGCCGCATGAGCGGGTCCTGCAAGGACAGGAAGAAGCGCGACGTGCCGGCGTCGCCTTGACGGCCGGCGCGGCCGCGCAGCTGGTTGTCGATGCGCCGCGCCTCGTGGCGCTCGGTGCCGAGCACGTACAGGCCGCCGAGCCCGAGCACCTCGGCTTCGTCGCGATCGCACGCCGCGCGCACTTCCGCGCGAATGCGGTCGATCTCCTCGAGGTGGTCGACGTCCCCCTCGCTGAGCCCCGCCTCCTCGAGCGCGCGCCGCAGGCGGTACTCGAAGTTGCCGCCGAGTTTGATGTCCGTTCCGCGCCCGGCCATGTTCGTCGACACGGTGACGGCGCCCTTCGCGCCGGCCATCGCGACGATGTGGGCCTCGCGCGCGTGGTTCTTCGCGTTCAGCACCTCGTGCGGCACGCCGCGGCGCTTCAGCATCCCGGCCAGCTTCTCGGAGTTCTCGACCGACGTCGTGCCGACGAGGACGGGCTGCCCCTTCTCGTGCATCCCCTCGATCTCGTCGACGATCGCCGTCCACTTCTCGGGCTCGGTGCGGTAGACCGTGTCGACGAAGTCTTCGCGTGCGAGCGGCAGGTTGGTCGGGATCGAGACGACGTCGAGGCCGTAGATCTTGTGGAACTCGCCCGCCTCGGTGATGGCCGTGCCGGTCATCCCGCCGAGCTTGTCGTAGAGGCGGAAGTAGTTTTGGTACGTGATCGTCGCGAGGGTCTGGTTCTCCTCCTTGATCGCGATGCCTTCCTTGGCCTCGACCGCCTGGTGCAGACCGTCCGACCAACGGCGGCCGGACATCTTGCGGCCGGTGAACTCGTCGACGATGACGACCTCGCCGTTCTCAACGACGTACTCCTTGTCGTTCTCGTAGAGGTGCTGGGCGCGCAGGGCGTTCTCGATGTAGTGCGGCCAGTCCGTGTTGCCGGCCGTGTAGAACGACTCGACGCCGAGCATCTTCTCGGCGGCGTCGATGCCTTCCTCGAGCAGCGAAACCTGGCGCTCCTTCTCCTTGACCTCGAAGTGCGTGTCCTTCTCGAGCTTCAGCGCGAGCTCGTTGGCCTGGACGTACTTGTCCGGCATGACCTGCGCCGGACCCGAGATGATCAGCGGCGTGCGCGCCTCGTCGATCAGGATCGAGTCGACCTCGTCGATGATCGCGTAGTGCAGGTGCGTCTGGACCTGGTCCTCGACGCGCGACTTCATGTTGTCGCGCAGGTAGTCGAAGCCGAACTCGGAGTTCGTGCCGTAGACGATGTCGCCGCGATAGATCGGCAGGCGATCGGCGGCGCTCATGCCCGACTGGATCGAACCCCACTTCAGGCCGAGGTAGCTGTACACCGGGCCCATCCACTCGGCGTCGCGCTTGGCCAGGTAGTCGTTGACCGTGACGAGGTACACGGGCTCGCCGTCGAGCGCGTTCAGGTACATCGGCAGCGTCGCGACGAGCGTCTTGCCCTCGCCCGTCATCATCTCGGCGATCGAACCGCCGTGTAGCACCAGGCCGCCGACGAGCTGCACGTCGTAGTGGCGCAAGCCCAGCGTGCGCACCGACGCCTCGCGCACGAGCGCGAAGGCATGCGGGATGAGATCGTCGAGCGTCTTCTCGCCCGCGGCGACCGCGCGCTTCCACTCGACGGTCTGCGCTTGGAACTCCTCGGCGCTGAGTCCTTGGGCCCAGCTCTCGAGCTCGTTGACCTTGTTGATCACGGGCTCGAACGTGCGCACGAGCCGCTCGTTGCGCGCGCCGAACTTGCTCTTCAGCCAGCGGCCGAGCTTCTCGCCGCGGACCCCGAACTTGTCACCTACTTCCGACCAATCGACCATGTTTCCTCTGCCGAGACGCCGTTCCGTATTCGCCGGCGCGTTGCGAACCGACCATTCAAAGGGGGAGGGCCGACTCTTCCAAGGCTCGCGCGGGGCAAAAACCCAAGACCGACGACTTTCGGCGCCGATCCGCCGCTAGCCCGGGTTCTTCCTCTCGGTGAAGCCTCATGAGGGATCCGGGCTAGCCCGGACCCGGCGGCCGGGCCTCGTCCGCCGTCGCGATCAGGCGCGCGATCATCTCGAAGAGGATGTGACGCGGGTAGGGCTTGCGCAGGAGGCCCGAGACGCGGCGCAGCCGCGACAGGTCGATCTGCGAGGCCGTGGCGAGCAGGATCGGGAGGTGCGCGGTGCGCGGCTCGCGGCGCAGACGGCGCAGGACCTCCTCGCCATCGAGCTGCGGCATCTCGTAGTCGAGCAGGACCAGGTCCGGGATCGGGTCGCGCGCGAGCCGCTCGAGCGCCTCGAGCCCGTCGCGCGCGAGTTCGACCTCGTAGCCGCGCGCGCGCAGCAGCGACGCGAGCCCCATCGCGACATCGCACTCGTCATCGACCACCAGGATCGTCCTGCGCTTCGCGTCCTCACGCTCGACGCGCGCGAGCCCTTGGAGCAAGAGCTTCAGATCCGTGTTCGTCGGGAGCCCCGCCTCGTCCCACGCCAGCTCGATCTGCGCCTTCAGGTCGCGGTTGAACGTCTTGAGCTTCTCCCACTCCACGTAGTCGGGGTTCTCCGGACGCACTTCGAGGTTGTCGTGCGTGTCGACGGAGAAGAAGTACTCGCCGTTCACGAGGTGCTCCTGAACGATGAACTTCATGAACGGGTAGCGCATGTTGCCGAGCCGCAGCGCGTAGCGCTTGAGCCCGCCGCCGCCCCCCTGCACGCGCTCGAAGCGACCGAAGAGCTGCGCCAGATCCTCGATCGATTCGGACTCGTCGAGCGTGATCTTCGGCTGCGAACCGCAGCCCGCGGGCCACGCGAGGGACAGGTACACGTCCAAGGCGCGGCGCACGTGCGCCGGGGTCATGTGTTCGAGTCGCATGTCCCCCGCGTCGGCCCTACGGCCGACCGACGACCTCGGCGTCCGTTTGCGCTTTCGCGTCCGAAGCATTCGACGCGCAAGTCCGCGACGTCCCGTCCTGGACCGTGCCGATCAGATCGCGTACGCGCGCGACGCCTGCGTCGTCCAGCAAACGCGTCAGCTCGTCGACCATGCGCCCGGGAAGCGCGGGATCGGCGAAGCACGCAGTGCCGAGTTGGACGGCCGTGCATCCGGCGACGAGGAACTCGAGCACGTCCTCCGCGCTCGAGATGCCGCCGCAACCGATGACGGGGATCGACACGGAGCGCGCGCACTCCCACGCGCAACGCAGCGCGACCGGCTTGACGCCCGGTCCCGAGTAGCCGCCCTGCACCGTCGCGAGCCCGGGCTTGCGCGTGCGCCAGTCGACCGCCATGCCGAGCAGCGTGTTCACGGCCGTGATCCCGTCCGCGCCGGCCGCTTCGACGGCCAGCGCCATGTCCGCGATGCGCGACACGTTGGGCGAGAGCTTCGCGAAAACCGGCTTCGTCGTCGCGGCCTTGATGCCCTCGATCACGCGCGCGGCGTTCGCCGGATCGGTTCCGAACGGCAGGCGTCCGCCCTGCACGTTCGGGCACGACAGGTTGACCTCGAACGCGTCGATCTCGTCCCGCTCGCCGAGCCGGCGCGCCATCGCGATGAACTCGTCGACCGACTCGCCGCCGATGTTCGTGAAGACCACCGTGTCCACGCCCGCCATGTCCGGCAAGGTGTGCGCGAGGTAGTGCTCGACGCCCTTGTTCTCGAGGCCGAGCGAGTTGAGCAGCCCGGCCTCGGTCTCGGCGATGCGCGGCGCCGCATTCCCGTGGCGCGGATTCGGCGTCACGGTCTTGCTGACGAGGCCACCGATGCGCGCGGGCGGCGTGAAGTGGCACATCTCGAGTCCGTGGCCGTACGTGCCGGACGCCGACAGGATCGGATTCCGGAGCGAGAGCGGCCCGAGCTGCACCGAGAGGTCCGTCATGTTCGCCATGCTAAGCACGCGGCGCGCCCCGCAAAAGGTCGCGCGCACGATTGGTCACTCGTCCACTCGCTCCGGGTCGCGCGGCGGATCGTCGGCGAGCGCCGCCGCGTCGGCTCCCTCTCCTTCGTCGTCGTGGCGGAAGAACCCGCTCGTCACCCAGAGGACCGCGCCGACGGAGATGCACGCGTCGGCGACGTTGAAGCTCGGGAAGTGATAATCCCAGCCCACGAGCGGCTCGAACCAGACGTTGATGAAGTCGCGCACTCCGTACGGCGCCGCGTCCGTCCCGCACCCCGTCGACAGGTTGTCGATGACGTTGCCGATCGCGCCGGACAGCACGAGCACCATGGCCACGAACACGCTCCGTTGTCGCGGGTCGGCGCGGAAGAGCAGCACGCCGAGCAGGCAGACGGCGATCAGCCGGCCGCCGACGAGCACGTTCGGAAAGCTGTCGAACCGACCGAACGCGGCGCCGGGGTTGCACGACGTCATGAACGACAGCCACTCGCCCGATACGAGGAAGCGCCGGTGGCCGTGCACGTCCGTGACGAACGTCGCCTCGCCCCCACCGAGGAAGTCGAAGACCGCCGTCTTGCTCCACTGGTCGAGCACGACGAGCGCAGCGACGACGACGAGTCCAAGGAGCGCGGGTCCGCGCTTGCGTTCGGGCGACATGGCGAGGATCGGCGGGCGGTTTCGTGGCTCGGAAGATCGAACGGTGCGCTCGCGAAACGGATGTCGTCGCGCTCGGGCCCGTCGCGGTGACGCGGCGTGCGGGCGCGGAGTATGAAAGCTGTCCGAGCGCCGCGCAAGGCGCCGGGTCCGCGGCCGCCCCTTGCGCGGGGGCCGCGCGCGACGGACGCTCTCCGTGTGAACGCCGCCGACGACGAACGCACGACCGATCACGGGGCCCCCGAGCCGGCGCCGGCCTTCCTCGCGGGGATCCGTGACTTCCTCGAGGCCCTGCGCGTCGAGGCCGGGCTCGCGCACAACACGCTGCGCGCGTACCGCACGGACCTGAACGCGTTCACGGCGTGGGCGACGGAGCGCGGGCACGCGTCCTTTCGCGACGTCGACGACATCGCCGTGCTCGACTACCTCGACGGCTGCCGCAACGACGGCCTGGCGGAGTCGAGCGTCGCGCGCCGGCTGTCCGCGATCCGCATGTGCGTCCGGCACCTGTTCGGCCAGGGCGTCCTCGATCGCGATCCGGTCGCGCGCCTCTCGGCGCCCGTCCTGCGCCGCTATCTGCCGACCACGCTGACCGTCGAAGACGTCGAAGCGCTCCTCGCCGCGCCCCAGGGAGACGCGTGGCGGCCCCAGCGCGATCGCGCGTTCCTCGAGGTGCTCTACGCCTGCGGCGCGCGCGTGGGCGAGGCGATCGCGCTCACGACGGACGCGATCGAGCCGAGCCTGCGCGTGCTGGTTCTCACCGGGAAGGGCAAGAAGACGCGCGTCGTTCCGCTCGGCGAACGCGCGCGCGAAGCGTTGACGGCTTGGATCGACGGCGGTCGCGCCGCGCTCGTCGCCGCGCACCCGCACGCCGCGCGTCGTTCCGAAGTCTTTCTGACCAAGAGCGGGAGCCCACTCGATCGCTCGAACGCGTGGCGGCTCGTGAAGCGCGCGGCACGCGACGCGGGCTTGCCGCAGAACGTCTCGCCGCACACGCTGCGTCACTCCTTCGCGACGCACCTGATCGAGGGCGGCGCGGACCTACGCGCAGTGCAGGAGATGCTCGGCCACGCGTCGATCAAGACGACCGAGGTCTACACGCACCTCGACTCCGAGCACGTGCGCAGCCTGCACCGCCTCTACCACCCCCGCGGGTGACCGTGCGCGGCCCCGATCAGTCGCCCATGGTCAGGAACTGCCCGCCGCTCATCTGGCCGAACGAGAGCGGTCCGGCGACGGCGTCGAACGTCACGGCCTGGAGCACGAACGAGCGTCCGCACAGCCGGCGTCGGCGCGGCAGGAGCGTGGTGTGCTCCCAGTCGCCGTTGTTGTCCGTCGTGAACGAGTACAGCACCCGCGCGGTCGACGGATCGACGTGCAGCTCGAACAGGTCTTCGAGAATGGTCGTCGACGCGGACTGCGTGCTGATGAGCACGTAGCCGATCGCGTTCGGCGGTCCGCCCGTCACGTGCAGCTCGATCGGCTTGCCGAGGCGCGGCAGGGACGTGCGGAACTGGACGCCGGCGCCGGCACCGAGCTCGGCGCGCTCCGCGCGGACGCCGCAGAGCCCCGGCTCGAAGCGCGCGACCAGCGCGTCGCTCGGGCCGACCGTGCGGCCGCCGTTCTTGCCGCGCTCGTCCGGTGCGACGTTCTCCGCTTGACCGACGACGACGACGTTCTCGGTGAGCGGCTGCGCGTCGACCGCGAAGGCCGCGTCGTGGCCGGTGCTCCCGAGGTACGAGCCGAAGGCCATGCGCCCCGTGCCGCGGTCGATGCCGACCAGGAACGCGTCGCGTCCGCCGCGCCGCGCCTCCTGCGCCGCATCGACGGAGACCGGGAAGTCGTCCGACGAGGTCGTTCCGACGAGCCACGGCGTTCCGAACGCGTCGATGGCGATCCCGAGGACCTCGTCCTGGGCACTCCCTCCGACGAAACTCGAGTACGCGAGCGTGCCACCCGAGGTCGAGACGCACGCGACGAACCCGTCGCGCCGGCCGCTGTTCTCGCGCTGGAACCCGTCGACGGACACGTCCATGTCGAACGACTGCGTCCAACCACCGATCCAAGCCTGATCGTCCTCGTCGACGGCGATCGACATCGCCTCGTCCTGCGCCCCGCCGCCCACGAAGGTCGAGTACACGAGCGTTCCACCCGCCATGCTGAGCTTCGTGACGAACGCGTCGATGTCCGCCTTGCGCGTGCTGTACGCGCCGGGCGTGGTCGGGAAGTCGCCCGAGTCCGTGCGCCCCGTGACGTAGGCGTGCCCCGAGTCGTCGAGCGCGATCGAGCGCCCCTCGTCGTCGCGAACGCCTCCGAGATAGGTCGAGTACACGAGCAGTGAGCCGTTGCGGTCCAGGCGCGTGACGAAGGCGTCGCGACCGCCACCGCGCTCGGTTTGGATTCCGAAGCTCGTGGTCGGGAAGTCGCGCGAGCGCGTCGTTCCGACGACGTACGCGCTGCCGTCGAACCCGAGCGCGACGTCGTAGGCTTCGTCCGACGCCGATCCGCCGAGGAACGTCGACCACAGGAGCGTCGAACCGTCGGCGCTGAGCGACAGGGCGAACGCGTCCGCGTCGCCCGCGCGCGTCTGGCTGTGCACGCTGCGCGTGGTCGGGAAGTCCGAGCTGCGCGTCTCGCCGACGACGACCGCCTCGCCGGCGGAGTTGATCTCGATGCCGTGCGCCTGCTCGTCGCTGCGCCCACCGATGAAGGTCGCGTACTCGAGCTCGTGACCGTTCGGGCGCAGCTTGAAGACGACGACGTCCTTGCCGCGCCGCTTGCGCACGTCGGCGCCGGGGAAGTCCGCGGACCGCGCCCAGCCGGTCACGTAGACCGCGCCGGAGGCGTCTACCGCGACGTCGCTCCCGACGTCCGCGTTGCTTCCGCCGATGAACTCGCTGTACACGAGGATCGGGTCGATCACCACGGGCAATGCCGGGTCGCGCCCTTCGACGCGGAAGCCGTAACGGTCGTCACCGAGCGCGCGGAACGCGCTCGCGAGCTCGCGCTTCGTGCCGTCCGCCTGAACCTGCCAGGTGTTCGGCGCGCGCTGGAACAGCTCGCGCCCGTCGACGAGCGCGACGAGCGATCCGTCCGGGCGGATCTCGCTCGACTCGACGCCCTCGTACCGGAAGACGACGTCATCGATCGAAGTTCCCGGCGCGACGTGGATGTCGTACTCGAGCCGCCCGCCGGTCTCGAAGAGCTCGACGTCGACGCCCGCGCGCAGCCCCTCGATCTGCACGCGCTCGAACGTCGGCACGTTGCGGATCGACTGCGCTTCGCGCTCCTCGTCCGTCGCCTTCGCGCCGGCGCCGAAGAGATAGTTCGCGGTCGCGCGCAGCGGCGAGCTCGAGGTGACGGCGGCGTCCTTCGACGCGCCCTCGAAGCGCACGCGCACGCGGCTCGTGCTGTTCATCGCCCAGCCGTCCGCGTGAACGTCGAGCGTCAGCGCGGGAATGCGGACCTGGTAGCGCACCTCGGCATCGAACTGCCCGCGGTTCTCGATGAAGACGAGCGGCAATCGAACGGACGGCGAGATGATCTCGTTGCGCGGCGCCTTCGCGTCGTCGTTCGACGCGGCACAGAGCAGCGGCGCGATCAAGAATCCGATCCAAAGACCGGCGTGGGGAATCCTCATGGTGTGTCTCTACGCTGCTCCACTGGGCGCGCGGTCCTCCCCCCGCGGCCAAAATCACTTCCCGCCCCATCGGGATCGGCACCACGCGAGCTGCACTCTTTGAAGGAAATGCGCGCCGCCGCCCGCCGCGCTCGAACGCCCCCCGGGAAACGCTTTCGTGCCGGCGGCTCGGCGGCGCCTACTCCCGCTCTTGCAGGCGCTCGTGGATCGACTTGGCGAGCGCGGCGCTGATGCCGGGAATGTTGCGCAGCTCCTCGATGCTCGCCTTCGCGACGCCGACCACGCTGCCGAAGCGCTTGAGCAACGCCTTGCGCTTCATCGGGCCGATGCCCGGGATCGCGTCGAGGCGCGACGTGATGCGGCCGCGCTCCTTGCGGTGGTAGGTGATCGCGAAGCGGTGCGCCTCGTCGCGGATGCGCTCGAGCAGGCGGCGGACGTCGCTGTGACGCGGGAGCTCGATCGGCTCGGAGTCGGGGGTGAGGAAGACGCGCTCCTCGCTCGCCGCCAGCCGGCGGCGCTTGACCGTGCGCTCGGGCCGCGCCTTCGCGAGCGACACGACGCGCACGTCCCAGGCGCCCGCGTCCTCGCGCGCCTCGAGCGCCTTCGCGAGCTGCGCCGGTCCGCCGTCGATCACGATCAGGTCCGGCAAATCGCCGTCCCTCATGCCGCGGCGCAGGCTGCGGTCGACCACCTCGTACATCGCGGCGAAGTCGTCCTGGCCCTCGACCGAGCGGATGCGAAAGCGACGGTAGCCGGCGCGATCGGCGAGGCCGCTGCGAAAGCGCACGCGGCTCGCAACGACGTTCGCACCCTGGAAGTTCGACACGTCGAAGCAGTCGACGACCAGCTGGCTGCCCGCGTCATCGAGATCGACGAGCCTTGCGAGCGCCTCCGCCGCGCCCTCGTCCGCGTCGCGCGACGCGATGCGGCGACGCAGCTCGACACGCGCGTTCTCGCCGGCCACGTCGAGGACGCGCACGCGGTCCCCGCCGCGCGGCACGACGAGCGCGGTGCCCTCGCCGAGCACGGCTTCGAGCAGCTTCGAGTCCGGCGGCGCGCACGGCACGACGATCTCCTTCGGCACGTCGCGCCGTCCCTGACCGTAGAGCGCGGTGATGACGACGTGCAGCAGCTCCTCGTCCGGGAGCTGCGAACGAAACAGATGACTGCGGCTCTCGCTCAGGCGCCCCTGACGGAAGGCGAGCCGGTGAATCAGCGCGTCCTCGCCCGCGCGGGCCAGGCCGAGCACGTCGCGCTCGGTGGTTCCGCCCGGACGCACGCCCTGTCCCTCGACGGTGCGGCGCAACGCCTGCAAGCGGTCGCGCCAGTCGGCGGCGAGCTCGAACTCCTGCTTGGCCGACGCCTCGCGCATGCGCGTGTCGAGGTCCTGCTCGAGCTCGCGCACGTCGCCCGAGAGCACGCGCGCCGCGCGCTCCACCAAATCGGCGTAGTCCTTCGTGTCGATCAGTCCGACGCACGGCGCCGAGCAAAGCCCGATCTGGTGCTTCAAGCACGGCCGCGAGCGATGGTTCATCACCGCGTCCGTGCAATCGCGCAACGGAACGACGCGGTGCAGGTCCGAGATCGTGTTGCGCACCGCGCGCGCCGACGCGAACGGACCGAAGAAGCGCGAGCGCCCCTTCTTCTTGCCCTCGCGCGGGTGGTGCGCGCGCACGAACTTCAGGCGCGGAAACGCCTCGTCGTCCAGCCGGATCATCAGGAACGACTTGTCGTCCTTGAGGCGCACGTTGTGCGGCGGCTTGAACTGCTTGATCAGCGTGTCCTCGAGCAAGAGCGCCTCTTGCTCGGTGCGCGTGATGATCGTCTCGACGGTGCGCGCGTCGCGCTCGAGGAAACGCACGCCGATGCGCCCGTCCCCGCCCGGCGACTTGTACGTCGTGAGCCGCGCCTTCAGGTCGCGCGCCTTGCCGACGTACAGCACCTTCCCGCGCGCGTTCTTGAAGAGGTACACGCCGGGCCGCTCGGCCACCGCCGAGAGGTCGGGTCCGGGCCACGCGTAGTCGGTCACCGCAGCAGTTCCAGGCGCTCGAGCTCGCGCACGCGGTCGCGCAGCTTCGCGGCCTCCTCGAAGTTGAGCTCGGCGGCGGCGCGGTTCATGTCGTCGCCGAGCTTGGCGATCTCGCCTCGCAGCTCGGCCGGCGTCCAGTCGAAGGCAGGGTCCTCGGCCACCTTGCTGCCCAGCGCCGCGTCCGACAGCTCGGGCGCGTTGTAGTCCATGTCGTACAGCGCCTCGATCGAGTCGCGCACGGGCTTGATGATCGTCTTCGGCTCGATGCCGCGCTCGGCGTTGTAGATCTTCTGTCGCTCGCGGCGGCGATTGACCTCGGAGATCGTCGCGCGGATCGAGTCCGTCTCCTTCTCCGCGTAGAAGATGACGCGCCCCTCGACGTTGCGCGCCGCGCGGCCGCAGGTCTGGATCAGCGACGTGGCCGAGCGCAGGAAGCCTTCCTTGTCGGCGTCGAGCACGGCGACGAGCGCGACCTCGGGCAGGTCGAGTCCCTCGCGCAACAGGTTGATTCCGATCAGCACGTCGAACTCGCCCAGACGCAGGTCGCGCAGGATCTGCGAGCGCTCGATCGCGTCGATTTCGGAGTGCAGGTACTTCACGCGGACGCCGAGCTCGGCCATGTAGGTCGTCAGCTCTTCGGCCGAACGCTTGGTCAGCGTCGTGACGAGCGTGCGCCAACCCGCCGCGGTCGTGCGCTTCGCCTCGTGCAGCAGATCGTCGACCTGGGTGCGCGCGGACTTGATCTCGATCGCCGGGTCGAGGAGCCCCGTCGGTCGCACGATCTGCTCGGCGATGCGATCCGTGGACACGCGCAGCTCGTACGCGCCCGGCGTCGCGGACACGTAGACCGCCTGCTTCACCAGCTTCTCCCATTCCTCGAAGCGCAGCGGCCGGTTGTCGAGCGCGCTCGGCAAGCGGAAGCCGTGCTCGACCAGGTTCGACTTGCGCGAGCGGTCGCCCTTGAACATCGCGCCGACCTGCGGCACGGCGACGTGGCTCTCGTCGACGAACACGACGAAGTCCTCGGGGAAGTAGTTGAGCAGCGTGAACGGCGCCTCGCCCTCGCTGCGTCCGTCCATGTAGCGCGAGTAGTTCTCGATGCCGTTGCACATGCCCGTGGCGCGCAGCATCTCGAGGTCGTACTTCGTGCGCTGCTCCAGGCGCTGGGCCTCGAGCAGGCGGCCGTGGAGCCGGAGCTCGGCCAAGCGCACCTCGAGCTCGTCCCTGATGGAGTCGATCGCGCGCTCGATGCGCTTGGCCGGCGTGACGTAGTGGCCGGCGGGATAAACCTTGATCGTGTCGCGCTCGGCGAGGATCTCGCCGCGCAGCGGGTCGACCTCGAGGATCGACTCGAGCTCGTCCCCGAACAGCTCGAAGCGGATCACGCGGTCCTCCTCGTAGGCGGGGAAGACCTCGATCACGTCCCCGCGCGCGCGGAACGTGCCGCGCCGGAAGTCGAGGTTGTTGCGCGAGTACTGCATCTGCGTGAGCTGACGCAGCAGGTCGTCGCGCTCGATCGTCGCGCCGCGTTCCAGCGAAAGCGACATCTCGGCGTAGGCGCTCGGCGAGCCGAGCCCGTAGATGCACGACACCGACGCGACGATGACGACGTCGCGGCGCTCGAGCAGCGAGCGCGTCGCGCTGTTCCGCAGCCGCTCGATGTTCTCGTTGCGGCTCGCGTCCTTCTCGATGAACGTGTCCGTCGACGCGTCGTAGGCCTCGGGCTGGTAGTAGTCGTAGTAGCTGACGAAGTACTCGACCGCGTTCTTCGGGAAGAGCTCGCGGAACTCGGAGAAGAGCTGCGCGGCGAGCGTCTTGTTCGGCGACAGGATGAGCGCCGGCCGATTCAGCTCGGCGATCGCGGCCGCCATCGTGAAGGTCTTTCCGGATCCGGTGATCCCGAGCAGCGTCTGATGCGGGTTCCCCTCGCTCACCCATTGGGAGAGCCGACGGATCGCCTCGGGCTGGTCCCCCATCGGTTCGAAGGGGCATTCGAGTTCGAACACTTGGGTCATCGAGCGCTCTTGTTCGGCTCGGGCGCGCGAGGACACGGGCTCCGATGCGAGATCTCTTCCGGCCCCCGCGCTGGAAGCGAAACGGGAAGCGAAACGGAAACAGGGAGGTCGGGTAGGATGGGGGCCCGAGACGCGGGTTGCGCCCCCCAGGGGGCCTCTCTATCTTGCCATCGGGCGGTCCCCGGTACCCCCATCGCGTCACGAAACGGACCAGCCGTCCGCCGCCCCCATGAACATCAAGTGCCCGAAGTGCCACGCTCGCGCGAGCCTTCCCGACTCCAAGCTGGGAGCGAAGGTGAAGTGCGGCGAGTGCGGCCGCATCTTTGTCGCCGCGCCGATCGGCGCGCGCAACGTGCACTCCGGCGGGATGAACACCGGCGCACTCATCGGCATCGGCGTCGCGGTCGTGGCGTTCCTCGGCTTCCTCATCGTGAACAACCGCACGAAGGACGACCCCGCGCCGTCCGTCGCCGCGGCACCCGCGAAGGCGCAGGCCGCGCCGGAGCAGGCCTGGATCGACCCGATGTCCTGGGACGGTCCGATCGTGCAGGCCGCGGTCGAGATCCACGACGCCGCCGCCGCGTTCGACACGCACCGCGTGCGCCGTCGCCTCGACGCCGCACGCATCTATGGCGCGCGCGCGCTGCTCGCCGCGACGGCCGCGCCCGATCGTGTACTCAGCGCCGCCGAGGCCGCCGAGGCCGCGGTCCAGAACGTGGCCGTTCCGTCGGGCCCCTCGATCGACATCGCCGCGTTCGCGGACCTCTCACCGACCGAGCGCGACGCGCAGCTCGACGCGTACGCGAACGAGCTCCTGACCGGAGCGAGCACCGAACTCGTCGCCGCCTGGAAGCCGTTCGACAGCAAGGTCAGCGACCTCGACGACGACTTCGCGACCGTGCGCCTGTTCCTCTCGCCGCGCGCGGAGGACGGAGGAGTCGGACGCCGCACGATCGACTGGCACCTCGCCAAGGACCCGATCACCGGACTGTGGCGCGCGTACCACTGGGCGCGCTGGTACTCGCTCAAGGAACAGGCGCTCGTGCGCTCGCAGAACAAGGGCTTCGAGAAGGTCACGCTCTCGGACGGATCGCGCGTGCTCGAGCGCGAGCCCGAACCGCTCGAGCACCTCGAGAGCACGCCGGCCGACGTACGCGCGCGCATCGACTCGCTCTACGCAACCATGGTCGACCTCGACCTGACCAAGGAAGCCATGCAAGCGCGCGCCGACATCGTCGACATCGGCCGCCCCGCGATTCCGATCCTGCTCACCGGCCTCTTCAACACGCCGCTCGACACCGACGACAACGCGATCATCGCGAACATCATCGTCACCGCGCTGCGCGACATCACCGACCAGTACTTCGGGTACGAGCCGCAGATCCTCGCGGGCTCGGCCGCCGGCACCACCGAAGAACGTCGCGCGAGCGCGATCAAGCAGTGGTTCGCCTGGTGGCACCTGAACGAAAAGAAGTTCGACGAGAAAGAGGAGCGTGTCGACGGGCTCGAAGGACTCATCGAGCTCGACGAGAAAGAGAAAGCATGGTTGGAGCGCGACAACTAGCCCGGATCCGTCATGACGCTTCACCGAGATCGACGCAGCTACGCGCCCTGTCAGCACGACCGTCCCTCACCGGGTTCGACGACCCGTCAAGGTCGCCTGCACGCGCTTCGGTCGCGAAGCGCTGATCGGGCGCGCATCCGCGTCGATCTCGGCAAGGCGTCCTAACCGCTCCCGCCTCCCCAATCCCGAAGCTCCCGCCCCCCACCCCAGCAACCGAAAGCGCCCCCCTGCACGGCGCAACCAAGACCGACGATGGACTATCGCAACGGAAAGTGCTCCTCCTGCGGAGCGGTATACAAGGTCCCTGCCTCCTTCGCCCACAACGTCGCGCGCTGCAAAGAGTGCAAGGACGGCGTGGTGCACTTCGAGACCGCGGGCGGTTCGTCCCCCGCGCCGCAGATGCCGGCGAAGAAGGTCGTGAAGTCGCCGCCGAAGATCGAAGCCGTCGCCGTCGCCAACGCCGACGAGAAGCGCAAGGAACGCGGCACGCTCGCACGCCTGCGCGCGGAGCGCGCCGCCGCTGCCGCTGCCGCCGGTGGAGCCGAGCCGACCCCGGAGCCCGCCGCCGAAGAGAAGCCGAAACCGGCCAAGGCTGCCGCCAAACCCGCCGGGCGCGCGAAGCCCGCCGGCCGCAGCAAGTCCTCTTCACGACGCGGCGCGAAGCGCGGTGCCGCCGCGGGCGACGACGACTCGGGTGAGGACAGCGGCCGCGGACGCCGCGGCTCGAAGCGCGCCGCCAAGAAGAAGTCGCCGCTCGTCCCGATGCTCGCCGTGCTCGTCCTCGGCGGAGGCGCCGCGGCCGCGTGGTACTTCACCGGCGGACCCGACGACGAGAACGGCGACGTCCAAGCCGCCAAGAACGAAGAGGCGGCACCGGAAACCGTCGACCCGATCGAGACCGCCGCGGACGAGACCCCCGAGGTCGTCGACCCCACGCCCGAGGAAGCGACGGACCCCGAGCCCGAACCGGAGAAGCCCGCCCCGAAGGTGGCCGACCCCGACTCGATCGACCTCATGGCGCTCGAAGCGTTCGGCCCCGCCCGCGAAACGACGGACGAAGAGTGGGCGGACATGAACGAGCTCATCGTCACGTTCCTCGACCGCGACGCCGGCGCCGCCGGCAACCGCGCCGGCAACAAACTCGAAGCCTACGGCCGCAAGGCGATCCCGGTGCTCATCAACCACATGCGCGGAATCGACTACTCGAGCGAAGACGGCAAGAGCAACGGCGACGTGTGCCAGAAGAAGCTGACCTCGATCTGCAACGGCAACAACTTCGGCTGGAAGTACGAACTCACGCCCGAGGACATCTACTTCAACAAGAAGGTCGTCACGTCGTGGCACAAGGTGTGGACCCAGGGCGTGACGAGCATCAAAGGCGTCATCAACTTGATGAAGCTCGATGACAAGGACCCGGACGAAGCGGCGCGCCTGCGGAGCCTCTTCGGCGACGGTGCGGAAGGCGACGCGAGCGAGCCCGCGGCGTCCGTCGACTACGACGATTTGGACATCGAATGAGGTGTGAGGGTCTGGTGCAAGCGGGCCCGGGGGCCGCAGGGCGGACGCGGGGCGCGGGGGGGT
>JAJDEV010000227.1 GCA_029259605.1 Planctomycetota bacterium
TTCATGAGCATGCACGCCAAAAGCTGCAATCGACCGGCTACGCCGGTCTCTCGGCCCCTGCCGGCACTTTGCAAACGTCGGCGTCCTCGACGACCTGACAAGGTCGCCTCCGGGAACAACGCCCGCAAAGCACCGGCAGGAACCGAGTTGCAGCTACTGCCGCACATCCTCATGAAGAACCCGGGCTAGGCCGTCCGTTCGGAATGATCGCCTGGGCACGTCAGCCGGGCACGCGCCATTCGATCGGCGGCAGCGTCACCTCGGTCGGGATCGCGTCCGTGTTGCCCGTCGCGAGGAAGGTCATGATCGCCTCCTCGAAGCCGGGCTCGAGCTGCATGGCCTCGCGCAGCGCTCCGTGCGACCCGCCGTCGACCGGGATGAAGCGCAGGTGCCTGAAGAACGGGACGCACTCGAGCGCGTTGTCGAAGGGCGTGTTCACATCCCACAGTCCGTGCACCACCACCGTCGGGATGTCGGATACGAAGTCGCTGCGGAAGTCGTCCCCGAGGTTCGAGTTCCACGCCGCGCAGGTGGCCTCGTACCACGCGCCGAGGTTGCCGACGACCCTGGCCGCCGGATCGTCGTGCAGCTCGTCGAGGCGCTCACGCGTGATGCCCGATCCGCAATCGAGCATGAAGAAGCTCGCGCTCGGCAGCTGGATGCCGCTCGAGTTCGCGAGCAGCGCGCGCGCCATCGGCTCGAAGTCGCCGCGCACCATCGTGATGAGGTCCGCCGGCCAGCCGGGCATGCCGCCGCGCGAGTTCACGCGACCGCTGTAGCCGAGCGCGACGCTGCGCAGCGCGTCGCCGTCGATGCGCACGACCGCGGTCGAGCCGCCGCGCGCGACCTCGATCTCGAACGGCTCTTCGTCGACGCTCTCGATCAGCGCGCGAAAGGCCTCGATCAGTCCCTCCTCGGGCACGTGCTCGGCGAGCTCGGGCGCCTGTTCGGCGGCGGCGGCCATGCGCTCGAGCGAGTGCAGCACGCCGCTCGGCATGTCGTAGGTGTGATTCGGCCCCTCCATGCCGGACAGCAGCGCGCGCGCCACGATGTCCGGATGGAAGCGCATGATCGTCATGCCCCAGTGCGAGCCGAAGCTCGTGCCCCAGAGCGCGATCTGGTCGTAGCCGAGCAGGCGCCGCACGTCGTCCACGTCGGCCGCCGCCTCCTTCACGTTGAGGCCCGTCAGGTCGTAGCCGAGCGCCTCCCAATGCGCGCGGCAGTCGGCGCAACGCGCGGCGGAGTAGGCGAGCGATTCGGCCAGCGGCGCGCCCTCCGCGGGCAGGTCGTCGCGGCCGGCAAGCACCATCGCGCACGACGTGTCGGTCGACGTTCCGATGCCGCGCTGCCCGACGATGACGAGGTCCGTGTAGCGCACGATCGGCGCGACGACGTTCGCCCAGTCGACTCGGTTCGGTTCGAGCCCGGGCCAACCCGGGCCGCCGTGCAGGAGGAAGAGCGGGGGCGCGTCCGCCGACGCCTCGCCGGTGCGCGGAAAGCGCCACACATCGACGCCGATCGCCTTGCTGTCCGGCTGCGCGCGCACGATCGGAGTACGCAGGGTTCCGCGCTCGGCGACGCCGCCGCCCGAACTCGGCACGTCGATCGTGTGCATCTCGAGCGTGGGCGCCGGCAGCGTCGCGTCCCCCGGGGCCGAGACGGGCGTGGTGGCTTGGGCGGCGAACCAGAGGGCGGCGAGCGTGAGGAACATGGCTTCGGGCGCGGGTGAGGCGTGAGGACGAACGGGCGGTGCTGGAGGGTACGCGGCGCGCGGGGCGGGTGTTGCGCGCGGATCGACGAACGGTCCCGTGGTCGCTGTGCGCGGGTCGCGCCGGACCCCACGCGCGCTTTTACGGAAAGGGCTCGATCGCGGCGGACGGCCCGGCCGATGGGGGAACGGCCCCTCCCCCCCGGTCGTCCCCATGCGTACCCGCGCTGTCCACATCCTCATCCTGGCGTTGCTCGTGCCGCTCATCGTGATCGCGGTTCCGAGCACGCCGAACGCGCCCGAGCGCGACGGGACGAGCGCGGACAGCGATGCCCTGGCGGTCTCCGACGCGCTCGTGCTGCTGGACGAGGCGAACGCGAAGCTCGAGGGACACGAGCACTTCGGCGCGATCCGGCGCTACGAACGTCTTCTGCGCGCGGAGCGCTTCGTCGCGGAGGCGCACCTGGGGTTGGCCCGCAGCTTCCTCGAGCTCGGCGACCTCGCCGGCGCGCGCGACGCGGTGGCGCAGTCGCTCGAGGCGGCCGCGCTCGACGAACACGCGCGCCCCGAAACGCGGGCGCTCGCCACGGAGCTCGCGAGCGAGATCGAGGCGGAGCGCAGCCGCACGCCCGAGGTCGCGGTCCCGGAGCTGTGTGCCGCACTCGAGGCCGAGGAGACGCGCCGCGTCGAGGCGCTCGGCCATCGTCATTTGGAGCTGCGCACTCCGGACGGCGCGAGCGCATCGTTCGATCTGACCGATCTGTCGCCGATCGCCGCGCTGCGTTGCGGTGACCCGGCGTCGGACGACGCGTTCGTTGTCACGCTCGCCAGCCCGTACGGGGCGCTCATCGCTCACTCGCACGAAGGCGTCGATTCGTCGAGCGCGAGCATCGCCATCCCGTTCGAGTCGCGCGCCGCCGCGGAACGCGTCGTCGACGCCTTCGGCCGCGCGGTGCGATCGCTCACTGGGGCGCGCCCGGCGACCCTGGAGGAGGAGTCGCGCCGCCTCGTCGACGAGCTCGATCAGAACAGCGTGTGCGTGAGCGGCGAGTTCCGCTTCGCGGGTCGCGAGCGCGAGCACTCGAGCTACTCGGTCGCGACGTTCCGCGTGGCCGCGAATGCGCCTGGGACACTGACCATCGAGCGCACGAACGAGGACGTGATCGACCTCGAGGGCGCGAACGGAGAGTCGCGCGTCGCGTGGACGGTCGACCTCGCGCGCGTCGAGTGGGTGCGGGTGGTCCGCGTCGAGAAGCGCGTGTTCGGCTCGTGGCTCGTGCGCGGCGCCGTGGGCGAAGTGACGTTCGGCGACCTGCTCGACGAGCTCGAAGTCGTCGAGCTCGGTCCGGCGCACCACTTCGTTCGCGAGCCACGCGCGGACGAGGGAGCCGAAGTACGGTTGCTCGTTCCGGTCCGTGGCGACGTTCGCGCGGTTGCGCTCAGCCTGCAGAACGCCGCGCAGCTCGCGCGTCGCTGAGCGCGTAGCGACGCGGAATTCACGGCTCGTTCGCGCCGAGGATCCGGCCGATTCGTTCGACTCCGCGTCGCGCCGTCCCCCGCGGCGGACGCCAAGACGCTATTCTCGGCGCCCCGTCCTCCCGCGTCTCCGCCGAGCTCCTCATGCCGCTGGCCGCCATCCTCACCGACCCGTACGTCCTCGCGATCCTCGTCTACCTCGTCCTGCTGACGCTGGTGGGCGTCTACAAGGCGCGCTCCGTCAAGGACAGCGCGGACTTCATGGTCGCCGGGCGGTCGCTGCCCTGGTACGTGCTCGTGGGGACACTGCTGGCGACGTGGATCGGGAACGGGTCGCTCTTCGGTGGTGCGGGCCTCGGGTATCGCAACGGGCTCGCCGGGCTTTGGTCGAGCGCGGGTGCGTGGGTGGGCATCGTCTTCGTCTACTTCATCGCGCGGCGTGTGCGCAACTTCGGCAAGGTGACGGTCCCCGATATCTTCCAGGCGCGCTACGGCCACCTGGCCGGGGTGCTCGCCACGATCACCACCGCGATCGCCTACCTCACGATCGTCTCGTACCAGTTCAAGGGCGGCGGCAAGGTGCTCAGCATCGTCACCGGCGGCGAGATCACGCAGGCGAACGGGATCATCATCACGGCGCTGTTCGCGATCGCTTACACCGTGCTGGCCGGCATGCTCTCGGTCGTCTACACCGACGTCGTCAACGGTGTGCTGATGATCATCGGCGTGTTGACCGCGCTCTTTTTCATGGTGGGCGAGGTCGGCGGCTTCGGCGAGGTGAACCGCATCGCGGCCGAAATGGGGAACTCGGGCGCGTTCGCGCACTGGAACCTCGAGTCGAACTCGGGGGGCATCGGGTCGGGTCCGATCATCGCGGTCTCGTTCCTCGTGCCGACGATGATGCTCTTGCTCGGTGACGCGAACCTGTACCAGCGCATCTTCAGCGCCAAAGACGGCGGCTCGGCGCGCAAGGCGGTGTTCTTCTGGGTCTTCGGTGTGATTCTGCTCGAGTCGTCGCTGTCGTACTTCGGACTGACCGGTGCGGTGGCGGATTCGCAGGGCTTGCTCGGCCACGCGTCCGAAATCCCGCGCTTGCTCGCCGACGGCTCGATGAACCCCGAATGGCGCGCGTTCTCCGAGGGCGTCGTTCCGCGCGTCGCGCTCAACGGCCTCCCGATGGGACTCGGGATGTTGCTCGTCGCGACGATGATGGCGGTCATCGTCTCGACCGCGGACTCGTTCCTGCTCGTGCCCGCGACGAACCTGACGCGAGACGTCTTCCAGCGCTACATCAGCCCGAATGCGAAGGAGCGCGTCATCGTGCTCGTCAGCCGCGGTGCGATCCTCGGACTCGGATTCGTGGCCTATCTGCTCGTCGATCAGTTCCCGACGATTCTCGCCGCTGCCTACACGGCGTACCTGATCTACGGCGCGTCGATCACGCCCTCGCTCCTCGCCGCATTCACGTCGAAGCGCGTGACGACGACCGGTGCGGTGGCGTCGATCCTGACCGGCGCGATCGTCACGATCTACTGGAGCTTCTTCCTGCCGGCGGGCACGTTCGAGGGCATGCCCTTCCTCGAGGAGGTCACGTTCCCCGCCGCCGGCCTCTCGATCCTGGCGTTGATCGTCGGGAGCGCGCTGACGAAGCGGCAACCGGAGTCCGTGTGGAAGCCGTTCTTCAGCGAAGCGAAGTAGCGCGATGACGCGCCTCGTCGCGTCGGGACGCGCGCAGCTCGCGTGCGACACACACGGCGCCGGAGCGCCCATCGTCTTCCTTCACGCGGGCGTCGCGGATCGCCGCAGCTGGGCCGGCACGATCGCGGCGATCGGTGCCGACCATCCGTGCGTCGCGTACGACCGGCGCGGCTTCGGGGAGACGATCTACGCGCCCGAGCGGTTCTCGCACGTCGCCGACCTCGTCGCGGTGCTCGCGGCGTTCGACGCGCGCGATGTGGTGCTGGTCGGCAACTCGCAGGGCGGGCGCATCGCAATCGACTTCGCGCTCGCGCATCCGGAGCGCGTGCGCGCGCTCGTCCTGGTTGCGCCTGCCGTCAGCGGCGCGGTGGGGGAGGCTCCACCAGCGGGATCGGGTGAGGAGTGGCTGGCGCGCGCGATCGAGGCCGCGGACGAAGCGGGCGACGTCGAGCGCGTGGGCGAGCTCGAAGCGCACCTCTGGCTCGACGGTCCGGAGTCGGACCAAGGACGCGTCGGCGGCGCGGCCCGCGCGCTCTTCCTCGACATGAACGGACGCGCGCTGCGCGCGAGTTCACCCGGCGAGGAGATCGAGCCGCCGTCCGCGATCGAGCGCGTGGCCGAGCTCGCGCCGCCCGTGCATCTGGTCGCCGGCGGTCGCGACGTCGCGCAGATCACGGCGCGTTGCCGCGCGCTCGCCGCGCAAGTCCCCGGCGCGAGCCTGACCCTGTTCCCCGGCGCCGCGCACCTGCCGCAGCTCGAGGACCCGGAGGCCTTCGCGGAAGACCTCCGGGCGTTCCTCGTGCGCGTGGGCTGAGGCCGGCTACTCGCCCGAGGCGCCGATCGAACTCTGCACCGCCGCCGCGCCGCCGACGATCGGCAGGCTCACGGACGTGTGCTCGAGGTCGACGGTGAGCTCGGTGCCAGGTTCCGGCCAGAGCGTGTAGTCACGGTCGCTCGCGAAGACCATCAGGCCGATGCGCCGACCGACGGGGATGACCTGGTCGTCGGGCTGCAGCTGGAACTCGACGTCGTAGAACGTGCCGGGTTCGAGCGGTTCGCCGTGGCGCAGCGACTCGTGGTTCTGCGGATCCGCCCAGCCGCGCGTGACGATGTTGTCGTTGATCGAGCCGCCCGCCTTCCACGGCAACGAAACGATCCAGATCGACAGGTTGGTCGCGGGCTTGCTCGACGCGACGCGCACCTTGATCGTCGGCGTGCCCGAGATGTGCAGCGGCTCGCGCAGCTCCTCGGTCACGTACAGCAGGCGATGGTCCGAGGCCTCCGCAGCCGCGAGGTCGTCGCCCGAGATCGATGCGTTGTCCGTGAGGCTCTCGGTCCCGCGATCGTCGGACGCCGCGGTGCCGAGTCGTCCCACGCCCGCGCCGCCGCCCTCGGGGTGCAACTCGACGAGCTTGGCCTCGGGATGCGGATAGTCCGCGTACGGCGTCGGCTCGAGCCGGTTCGCGTCCTCGCGCACGACCCACGAACGCGGATCCTTCTCGACGTCGTTTTCGATGCCGCAGACGTAGCGCGTGAACCAACGGTTCATCATTTCGAGCGGCGGCGGTCCGCCGTGACCGCCCTGGTGGAAGTACGCCTGCACCGGGATGCCCTTCTGCTTGAGCGCCTCGTACACGAACACGCTGTGCTCGGGCAGCACGTTCCAGTCGTTGAACGCGTGCGCCATCAGCGTCGCCGCTTTGTACTCACCGAGCTGCTCGCGGTAGTTGCGCCCGAGCCAGAAGTCGTTGTAGTCCCCGTTGACGCGATCGAAGTTCTCCATGAAGAGCCCGTCGCGGTACTTCTCGTTGCAGTGCTCGCGCTTCTCCGGCGGACCGCTGTGGATGAAGTCGTAGATGACGTCGATGTCCTCGCCGATGTACCCGCCCGGGTGGTGGATGAGGCCGTTCTGGCGGTAGTAGTGGTAGTACGACGTCAGCGGCGCGACCGGGATGATCGCCTCGAGCCCGTCGACACCGGTCGTCGCGCACGCGATCGGCAGCGTGCCGTTGTACGACGTGCCGGTCATGCCGACCTTGCCGGTCGACCAGTAGCACTCGATCTCCTCGTTTCCGTCCGGCGTCGCGAAACCCTTCGCGCGTCCGTTGAGCCAGTCGACGACGGCCTTCGGAGCGAGCGCTTCGTTCTTGCCGCCCGCGGACGGGCAGCCGTCCGACATCCCGGTGCCGGGCGACTCGGAGTGGATCACCGCGAAGCCGCGCGGCACCCAATCGCGCTCGTGCGAGGTCGAGATCGTCTCGTGCGGACCGCGGAACGCGATCTCCGGCGCGTTCTCGCGGAACGGCGGAAAGTCGCCGACCTCCTGGCGCGGGTTCCACATGTACTCGGGCACCGTCGTCCCCGTTCCGGCGTAGTACGGACTCGTCTCGTAGATCACGGGGACCTTCAAGTCCTCGATGTCGGTCTGCAGCGGACGCGTGACATCGACGTGCATGCGATCGAGCTTGCCGTCGTCGTCCGAGTCGAACTCGGTCTCGACCCAGAGTTGCTCGTGGATCCACATCTCCGGATCGTTGAAGCCTTCGACGATCTGCGCCTGTCCGTCCTTGAAGACCTGGACCGACCGCTCGTCTTGCGCACCGGCGAGCGGCGCGAGCGTGAAACCGACGACCAACGCGGCGCTCGGCATGAACGCGCGCACGGGTGAGAGAGCGTGACGAAGCATGGGGACTACCTTCTCGTTCCTTCTGAGGAGTGGCCCGGGAGCGCGACGATCGGATCCCGAGACGGCACAGCGAGCCGGTAACCTAACGGATCCCGAGGCTTCTGACGCGCGTCGAATCCGCGACCGCGTCGGGAGGTCCGATCGAGCGCGGGGAACGCGCCTGCCTCCGGGCGCGTCGAACGGCGTCAGTCGCCGGCGCGCGACGAGAGCGCGGCCGTGACGACCGCGTCCGCTTCGCGCGCGAGCGTGCGAAGCGACGTGCCGAACGCGTTCGTTTCGAGCGCCGCGTGCAGCGTCCGTAGCTCGCCCTGCGCCTCGACCGCCTCGCCGAGGCGCGCGTAGGCCATCGCGCGGAAGGCGTGATCGGCGGGCGCGAAGTCGTGCGCGAGGCCGCCGCTCGCGCGGGAGAGCGGGCCGGCGAGCGAGAGCGTCTCGGCGGCGATCGCGTACTCGCCCTGGCGGTAGAGCAACGCGCCGAGCACGGCGAGCATCGCGGGCTTGTCCGGTTCCTCGTTCAGCGCGCGCTCGACGGCCTCCTGCGCACGGGCGTACACGCCGTGCTCGAGCTCGGGCTGGCGCGCGATGTCCCACGCGATGCCCGTCATCCGATCGCGTACGGACTCGAGCTCGCGCGACGTGCGCCCGTCGTCGACGAGCGAGACGTGGGTGTCGATCACGGCCTGGATGCCCTCGGCGTACAGCCCGCGATCGAGCATGCGCCGCGCGTAGTACATGCGGTTCTCGGCCAGGTCCTGGGCGCTGATGAAGGTCTGTCCGTACTCGATGAAGAACGCGAGCATCTCGTCGGCCTCGATGACGCTCGCCGGATCGTTGCGGCTGCGCAGCAGCTGGAACATCGCATCGCACGCCGAGACGACGAACACGAGCGGCGGCTCGGGCATCGACCGGAAGTGCTGGAACGCCTCGCGGATCAGCGGTTCGGCCTCGCGCACGTCTCCGTGCTGGAACAACTGGCGACCGTAGCTGAGGGCCCAGATGGCGCGCACCGGACTGTCCTCCGGATAGAAGGCGCTCGCTTCCTCGTAGATCTCCTTCGCCGTTTCGCGCGTGTTCGACCCGGGCTGATTCATCCGCAGCAGGTGCCGCTTCTCGAGCGAGCAGAGGATCTCGAAGCGCGGCGGCGCCGGCAGGGAACGCAGGAGCGCGAGCGACTGACCGATCAGCGCGTCCGCTTCGTCGTACTCGCCGCGCGTTCCGAGCAGGTCTGCGAGCGCCAGGCGCGCTTCGTTGCCCGCGATCTGCGGCGCCTCGGCCGCGCCGTCGAAGATCGCGAGCGCGTCGCGGAGCACGGGCTCGGCCGCTTCGTTCTTGCCCTGTGCGCGCAGCACCGTACCGAGCCGTGCGAGCGCGAGCGCGACGTTCGGATGCGCATCGCCGTACACACGCCTCCACACGACCAGCGATTCGCGGCAGAGCGCGGCGGACGCCTCGAAGTCACCCGCGTCGTGGAGCCGCTGCGCGAGCGTGTCGAGCACGGCGGCGTAGGTCGCGTGGTCTTCGCCGAAGGTCTCGCGCACGGTGGTGAGCACCTCTTCGACGTCACCCGCCTCGCCCGAGCGCGACGGATCGGTCATCGCGAGCACGTCCTGCAGCGAGTCGCTCATGCTGCGCGATCGATTGGCCTCGGCGCGCGCGCGCACGAACCCCGCCGTCGTTCCCGCCAGCCCGAGGCCGACGACGGCGACCAGTGCGAGGACGGCGATCACGGCTCGTTGGTTGCGATGCGCGAACTTGCGCGCGCGGTACCAGGCGCCCGGCGGGCTGGCCTCGACGGGCCGGCTGTCGAGGTGTCGCTCGACGTCCTCCGCGAAGTCCGACGCGTTCGCGTAGCGCCGCGTGCGATCCTTGTCGAGCGCCTTGAGCACGATCCAATCGAGGTCGCCGCGGAAGTGGCGCGCGAGCGTGCGCACGTCGCTGCCCTGGCTCTTCGCGATCACGTCCGCCTCCTCGCCGAGCTTTGTGATGCGCGTCGACGGCGCCGGCGCCTCGTCCTCGCGGATCATGCGCGTCATCTCGGAGTACGCGACGGTGCGCAACTCGGTGGGGTCGACGGGCGTCGTCCCGGTGAGGAGCTGGTACAGGAGCACACCGAGCGAGTAGATGTCGGAGCGCGTGTCGACGTCGAGCCCGTTCATCTCGGCCTGCTCGGGCGACATGTACTCGGGCGTGCCGATGATCTGGTGGTACTCGGTGAAGAGCGTGCGCTCGGTCAGACGCTGGTTCGTCGCCTTGGCCACGCCGAAGTCGATGATCTTCGGCACCGGCTTCCTGTCGTGGGACGTGACGAGCACGTTGGACGGCTTGATGTCGCGGTGGATGATGCCCTTCTGGTGAGCGTGCTGGACCGCGCGGCAGACGTCGACGAACAACCCCAAGCGCTCGTTCGTGTCGAGCTTGTGCTTGTCGCAGTACTCGCTGATCGCGATGCCGCGCACGAGCTCCATGACGAAGTACGGTCGCCCCGACTCGGTCGAACCCGCATCGAGCACGCGCGCGATGTTCGCGTGGTCCATCAACGCCAGCGCCTGGCGCTCGGCCTCGAAGCGCGCGATGACCTGCTTCGTGTCCATGCCGAGCTTGATGACCTTGACCGCCACCTTGCGCCGCACCGGGCGCTCCTGCTCCGCCATGTAGACGACGCCCATGCCGCCCTCGCCGATCTCCTGCAGCAGCCGATACGCACCGATCGAGCGGCCGGGTCCCTCGCGCGCGCTGTCGAGCACGGGCTCGTTCAGGAACGTTCCCGCGGCGTCGTGCGCGTCGAGCAGGGCCTCGACCCGCGAGCGCAGCTCGGCGTCGTCGCCGCACGCGCCGTCGAGATAGGCGTCCCGCTCGGCCCCCGACGGCCGCGAGGTCGCGGCGTGGAACAGGGTCTCGACGTCGTGGCGCGAATCGTTCTGCATCGTGTTCAGCCTAGCGCGGCACCCCTTCCTGCGCCGCGCAGTCCCGTGCCGCCTCACGGAATCGCGAAGAATCAGTCCGTCCCGCCCGAGACCTCGTGGAAGAGAAAGGCGCGCGCGTAGGCCCAGTGCCGATCGACCGTGGCGGGGGACACGCCGAGGGTCTCCGCCACCTGGTCGAGCGTGAGCCCCGCGAAGTAGCGCAGCTTGACGAGCTCGGCCTTGTCCGGCGCCTCGCGCGCGAGCTTCTCGAGCGCGTCATCGAGCGCGATGAGCTCGATCGTCGCGAGCGGCTCCTCGGCCGACACGTCCTCGAGCTCCACCCGCTCACGACCTCCCCCGTGCTTGAGCCGCGCCTTCTTGCGCGCGCGGTCGACGAGGATGCGCCGCATGGCCTCCGCACACGCCCCGAAGAAGTAACGCCGGCTCTTGAAGTCCGGCGCGTCGTCCCCGACCAGCCGCATCCACGCCTCGTGCACGAGCGCCGTCGGCTGCAGCGTGTGCCCGGGCGCTTCCCGCGCGAGCTTGGCCGCGGCGAGCGTGCGCAGCTCGGCATACACGACGTCGAGCAGGCGATTGGCCGCGTGCTCGTCGCCGTCGGCGAGCTGTGCGAGGTATTCGGTGATCTCCATGGGGCGGCGAGGTGTGTGCGAGCGTTCAGTGTGGCGTGGGGGTTTGGCGAGGGCCAGGGGGCGGTGGGCACGGCGGGCTTCGCCCGCGTGCATGGGGGTACCCGGCACCGGGGAGTTGTTGGCGTTCTCGATCGATTCACGCGCAGCGCTTCGCGCTGCTGCGGCACAGGCTCGCTTCGCTCGCGTGCCGCCTTTCGCAACGGACCAGGGGGTTACACGGCAGCCGTTCGGGTTCCAGGCCGGCCGATGAAAGACACGGGGACTTGTCGCAGCGTGCTCGTGGCGTTCGCGCTTCGTGCTCGTGGCGTGAGGGCCAGGGGGCGGTGGGCACGGCGGGCTTCGCCCGCGTGCATGGGGGAACCCGGCACCGGGGAGTTGTTGGCGTTCTCGATCGATTCACGCGTAGCGCTTTGCACGGCGGGCTTCGCCCGCGTGCATGGGGGCACCCGGCACCGGGGAGTTGCTGGCGTTCTCGATCGATTCACGCGCAGCGCTTCGCGCTGCTGCGGCACAGGCTCGCTTCGCTCGCGTGCCGCCTTTCGCAACGGACCAGGGGGTTACACGGCAGCCGTTCGGGTTGCAGGCCGGCCGATGAAAGACACGGGGACTTGTCGCAGCGTGCTCGTGGCGTGTGCGTGGCGTGCGCGCGTTTCGTGCGGTGTCTACTCGCGCGGGATCACGGACGAACGTGCGCCGTTCGGGGACTGGCGTACAACCGCATCGTTCGTGTCGATGATCAGGCTGCCGTCTCGCAGGGAACCCAGGATGTACTCGTCGCGATCCACCGCGAGCTCCTCCAGCCGGAGATTCTCGACGTCGAGGCGGAAGTGGCCCAGTGCGTCACGCACGTAGACTTCCGAGCCACGGAGCATCCATCCGTCCACTTGGTATGTGGAGGGAAAGAGCAGTCCGCGGACGGCTCGCTCCGCGTGGATCGGTTCAAGGTCGCCGGACTTCGAGTCGTACAGCTGGGCGACGCCGTCCAGGGCGATCAGCACGCGACCATCCTCCAGCACTGTCCGCGCGTAGATGTCCGCCCCAACGGCCCAGGGGAGTGGGGCGGTCGCGGAGGTCTCGGGGTCGAAGCTGCACCACGTCGCCGTTTCAGATACCCGGTCGTACACGTACACCAACCAGGATCCTGGCAGAACGACCACTTCGATGGTGCTCGACGCGCGTCCCAAGTTCTTGGGGACCGTGAAACTGGCGGCGCGCGTCGGATCGTAGAACTCGACGCCGTTCTGCCATCCGATCCCGGCTGGGCGCCACGCCGCAGCGGACGTGCAAGGAGCTTCGTCGATCACGCTGCCGTCGAATCGGCTCAGGCGCACGACTCGCTCCTCATTGGCGAATGAGACGCACTCTGTCGTTCGGTGCAAGGCGTTCGACGCGGGCCGGAGCGGGCCGTCGATCGGTTGACTCCACTCGCCTGTATCGAGGTCGACCACGAAGACCGTCGCCGACGACGGGAGACTCCAGCGGTCGCGCTTGCCGCCGCAGGCGATCACGTGGTTGCCGTCGTCCGTTACGACGGCGCTCCACAGTTCGAAGTTGTTGGAGTTCGGGTCAATGGTGAAGCGTGATGCGTAGCAGTGCGCCGCCCAGCCGGGGATCGGCGCGAGAAATCCGACCGCGACCGCGAGTCCTCGCAACGCGCTCCTCCAAGTCGGTCGCCCGAGACCGCGCGCCCGAAAGGCGACGGCCGCTGAGGCGACGGCGCCGACGGCGAGCAGCGCGACGAGCGCCCACCACTCCCCGATCGTCTCCCTGTACCCCGCCTCGACGACAAGCCAAACGGGTGCGGTCAGCGCTGCCGCGACGATCACGAAGGCGATCGGGAACGCGAGCGAGGGGCGTGGCGCCCACGGCGAGACGGCGAAGGTCCAGAGGCCGAAGAGGGTGAGCAGGACGAGAAACGGGTTCAGCCCCGTGACCGCGGCGGACGGTGTGCCGGCCGGGCGGACGTGAACCGCGAGAGTGCCGACGCCCCAGCCGAGGAGTGTCGCGATGCCGGCTACGACCAAGACGAACGCGAGCTTTGCGCGGAACGCGGTGGCGACGCCGCGCGGCAGGCGCTCGAGCGCTCGGTGCCGCGTGTGCCCCGCATCTCGCCCGAGGATCTCGCCGTTGACCAGCACAGCCACGGCACCGGCGGTGAGCATCGCCGCCACGAACGGGAGCAGGTCGTCCGACAATTCCGTGCGTGGGACGAAGCGTGCCGTGCCCAGAACGAGAGCGAGCGTCAACGCGACAAGCGAGGCGAGCATCGTCCGCTGCTCGCGCCATTCCTTCCAGAGGTGTCGGGTCCAGACTCTCATGCGACTCGCTCCAGGAGTTCGTACAGGCCGCGCGGGATGCGGGCGGGATCGTCCTGGCCGAGGACCTCGTCGGTGGAGCCGAAGGCCTCGACCTTGCCGCGCGCGAGCACGAGCACGCGATCCGCGAGGCGCGCGGCGACCTCGAGATCGTGGGTGGCGATCAGCGCCGAGCGGCCGCTCGCCTCGAACTCGTCGAGGAACGCGCGCAACAGATCGCGGCGGACCACGGGATCGAGTCCGCTGAACGGCTCGTCGAGCAGGACGCACTCGGGCTCGTGCGCGAGCGCGCCGATGAGCATGACCTTCGCGCCTTCGCCGCGGCTCAGCGCTCCGATCGCGCGGTCGAGCGGGACCTCGTAGCGCTCGACCATGCGCCGGACCACGCCGTCGTTCCAGCGCGAATAGTGCGGCGCGAGGAAGCGGAAGTACTCGCGTGCGGTCATCCACGCCGGCGCGTCCGGCGTGGAGGGCACGTAGCCCACGCGATCACAAAGCGCGTCGTGATCGGCGATCGGGTCGAGCCCGAGCACGGACAGCCGGCCTCGATCCGGCCGAAGCAGGCCGAGAGCGCATGCGAACAGCGTGCTCTTGCCCGCTCCGTTCGGGCCGAGGACCACGGTAATCCCGTCGCCGCCCGTCGCGAAGGAGACGTCGGTGAGTGCGTCTACGCGCCCGAATCGTAGGGCGATGGCGTCGGCTTCGATGGTGTGCGTCATGCGCTCAGCCTCTCTTGCTCCGCGTCGCGGAGGAGTTCCTTGAGGTCCTGTGTCGAATGCCCTGCGCGCAACGCCTCGTGCAGCGCGCGGCGGAAGCGCTCGAGCGTCGCTCGCGTGCGGACCTCGCGCGCCACGCGCACGCCGTCCTTCGTCACGAACACGCCGCGCCCGTTCTCGCCTTGGACCGCGCCCAACCCTTCCAAGTCGCGATAGGCTTTCGAAACCGTGTTCGCGTTGACCATCGCTTCAACGGCGAGTCGTCGAACCGACGGCAACTGATCCCCGACGCTGAGCTCGGCGCTGGCGATCGCGTCGAGCGCGATTTCGACGAGCTGCCGCGAGGGCGGCGTCTCGGAGTCGGGATCCACGTTCCACGTCGTCACGACCGTCCCATCGTCCTGGGACGGTCGAACGCTGGAGTCGAACGGCTCCCTTTTTGTCCCAGCCCGGTGCGTGTGGATCGGCGCCCGAGGTGCGGCTACTCCGCGTAGCCGAGGCGGCGGAGGGCGTCGAGGAGTTCGGCGTCGACGGCTTCGTCGTTCGCGGCCGAGGCCTCGACGACGTTGCCGGTCCGGCGTTCGGGGCCCGTGACGCGCCAGAAGCCGACCTCGTTCGCGTCGGCGAGTTCGGCGAGCGTGCCGGGGAGCCACGGTTCGAAGTTGGTGGACGCGCTCCGGGCTTCGAGACCCGCGACGGGAATCGCCGTGCCGCGCGTGTCCTCGATTTCGAAGAGGGACCAGGTGTGAGCGGGGAGCGCGATCGTCGCGCCGTCCTGCTCGTTCATCGAGACCAGGCGGTTGTACGGGCCGGCGAGCAGGCGGATGTTCGACGTCCCGACCCGGATCTCCGCGGGCTCGGCACCGGCGTGCGCGAGCAGGTAGTCGCCCGGACGATGCTCGAGGATGTAGGCGATCGCCAAGTTGCGCATGCGGACCATGACGCTCGGGTTCGCGGTCGCGAGGTTGCGTCGCTCGGCGGGGTCCTTCTGCAGGTCGTAGAGCGCCTCCGTCTTGCCGCCCGGCTCGAGCACGAATTTGTACGGGCCGTCGACGATCGCGAGGCCGCGCTGGGACGTCTCGGTCGCCACGACGCGGTCGAGCGTGGTCGCGGTTCCGCGAAGCAGCGGAACGAGTGAGCGCGCATCGAGGCCATCGGGCGGGCGGATGCCGGACAGATCGAGGAGCGTCGGCATGACGTCGAAGCCGCCGACGTTGGCCATGACGACGCGGCCGCGCTCGATGTCGTCGAACGGCGCGGCGGTGGACGGCTTCACGAGCAGGGGCACGCGCACCGTTTCGTCGAACAGGTCGTCGCCGCCGTGCCCGAAGCGTCCGTGCTCCCAGAGCGCCTCGCCGTGGTCCGCGACGAACGCGATCGTCGCACCGTCGTAGAGCCCGCGTTCGCGCAGCGCATCGAGGAAGCGACCGATGCACGCGTCGACGTAGGACACCGCGCCGTCGTACAGGTCGCCGAAGAGCTGCACGAGTTCCTCCTGCTGCTCCGACGGGACTCCGATGGGGAGGTGGACGCCGAGCTCGTCGGGCGTCGGGCCGTAGGCGCGGTCGAACGGCTCGGGTTGGACGAACGGTTGGTGCGGATCGTTGAAGTGCAGGAAGAGGAAGGCCGGGCCGCCGCGGTGCCCTTCGAGCCACTCGAGCGCGCGCGCGAGGTTCTCCTCGCCGCGGATGACGTCGCGCGGGACGTTGTAGAACTGGTCGAAGCCTTGCTCGTAGTTCCCGTCGAACAGCGGGACCTTGTACGCGATCGAGTGCGTCGCGTAGCCGCGCGTCTGGAACTCCTCGGCGAGCGTCGTGAGCTCCTCGGGTAGCGGCGTCGCCGGACCGTAGGACGAGACTCCGTGACGCGACGGCACGAGACCGGTGAAGATCGATGCGAACGAAGGGCACGTCCAGTTGCAGTTCGAGCGTGCCTGGTCGAAGCGCACGCCGTCCTGCGCGAGTCGGTCGAGCGCGGGCGTGGTCGGTCGCTCGTACCCATAAGAGGAAAGGTGGTCGGCGCGCAGCGTGTCGACCGCGATCAGGATGACGAGCGGATCGGTCGAGCGCGCGCTCGGTTCGATGCGCGGATCCGCCCAGAGCGGATGCGCGTCGCCCTTCTCCGCGGTCGTCCGCAGCACGAGCGCGCCGCTCTTGCCGGCGTACGCTGCGAGGTCGATGTCGACCTCGTCCCAGTGCCAGTCGCTGGTGACCGCGCTGCGCACCATCTCGTGCAGAAGCGCGGGTTCCGACGCGCCGCTCGCGAGGAACTCGACCCGAAAGCGCGCCGCGGCCTTGGGCGGCGTCTCGCGCGCGAGTCCGGTGGCGAAGCGCAGCTGCGCGCCGGGCGGGATCGTCACGTCGATCGCGATTGTCGTGCCCGGCGGCGCATAGAGCGCCTCGCGCCAGGTGTAGTTCGATTCCGCGGGTTCGCCCGTGCGGACACGGTCGGGAGACGGAAGCGGCAGCAGGAAGCCGGCCTTGCGCATCCCCAGCTCCGCCGACGCGCTGCGGGCGACGTGCGCGCCCTTGAGCAGCTGCATGCGCTCGCTGTGACTCGGGATCACCTCCTCGAGGGTGATGTCGTCGAAGTCCATCGCGTGCACGGTCGAGTCCACGTCCGTTCCCACGCGCGGGCGGACGACGACGACGAGCGACTGCGTCCGCGGCGTCGGATAGAACGTCGTCGAGCCGCGCTGCCACTCGCGGTCGCCGGTCTCGCGCACGGACAGGCCGTGGATCTTCAGCGCATCGCCGCGCCCCGCGAGAAAGTAGTCGTCCGGATCGACCGGAGACTCATCGAACTCGCGCCGCGACTCGACGACGTACACGTCGCAGAACGGCGCGCCGTCGACGCGCACGGAGCGCTCGAAACGGTAGAAGGCATCGAGGCGCACGGGCAGCGTCCATCCGATCGAAGGCTGCGAGCGCAGCCCGTCGATGCGCAGGAAGCTACCGCCCTCGTCCGAGGTGATGCGCGCGTCCCGCGACGCCGGCCAGCCGCTGAACTCCCAATCGAAGTCCTCGAAGCCTTCCTGCATCAACAGGTCGATGCTCGGCGCGTCGAGCGCCGCGAGGTCCTTCGCGGCGCGCAGTTCGGAGAGCGGCGATGCGATGCGCGCCGCGTCGAGCTGATTCGACAGGCGCACGGTCGAGTTCGTGTCCTGGTGGGTGGGAGAGATTACGACGGCGGCGAGCGCGGCGACGAGCAGAGCGAGCATGGAGCGGTTCCGAACGAGTGCGGCGGCGTGTGGCGTGACGCTCGATCGTGAGGCGGTCCGAGGTGGCGGGACCGATGGCGGCGTCAAACTCCCACGGCGTACGCACGATTGGCGGAAGCGTTTCCGTCCTTACGAACGTCATCGGTGCGCGCCGGCGTCCGGAGCTCGCTCGACGCGGCAGCACGTGACCGACTTCGCGTGTCGAGTGGCGCGTCGCTCTAACGACGGACGCCGGGCTCCTGGGCCGGGCGCACCGTGACGTGACCGTCCTGGAAGAAGCGGATCAGCGAGCGCGCATCGTTCTTGGGCGCGCCGCTGAGGAGCTCGAGCGCCGCCTCCGTGTTCTCACGCGGAATGTCCGCGCGCGCGGCGGCGAGGCGCAGGAGCTCGAGCGTGTTCTCTTCTCCGAACGTCTTGCCCTGCAGCGGCACTTCGGTCCCGGATACGCCCTCGAGTGCGAGCGCCCAGCACCGCGCGAGCTCGCGCGCGTCCTTCCCGTCGATGCGCTGTCCGCACGGCAGGAAGTAGTTCAGCGTTTCCCACTCCATCGTGTGCGTCGACGCGCGGCACAGCGCCGCGTCGGGATCCTTCGTTCCACGGGGCCGCCAACCGGCGAGCACGGCGACGTCGAGCAAGCAGAGCCACAGGTCCGTGTCGACGGCGATGCTCGCGCCGTCCGGCCTTCGAAGTCGATGTTGGATGGTGGGTCCTGACGGTGTGGATTGTGGGGGACGGCCGCTGGGGGTCCAGGGACTCTACCTCCCGGCGGGAGCGGCGACCCGCGCCGATGCGGATCTAGATCCGCGAGTCCTGGGCTCCCTCGAGGGTGCGTGGATCCAGGCCGGCGCCAACCTCGTCGTCAGGCCCCGGAGCCCGCTGCTGCGCGCCGGACTGTCGCAGCAAGGGATCGCGGGCCGGTCCAGGCGCGGTTAGCTTCTGTGCGACGATTCGGTACCGGGCGACTCCGGTCGCCTCGCCATGACGATCAACCTGCAGAGCGAGCGAGCGCGCGACGACCGCGCGACCGACGACGCCGACGAGGCGCCGCCGCTCCCGTGGTTCGTCCGCGGGTTGCTGCAGGCGGTGGGCTGGGTGGCCGTCGGTCTCGGCATCGCGGGCATCGCGTTGCCGATCCTGCCGACGACACCGTTCCTCTTGCTCGCCGCGGCCTGCTTCTCGCGCTCGTCGCCGCGCTTGCAGCGACGGTTGATGGAGCACGAACGCCTGGGGCCGTTCCTGCGCCAATGGCGCGAGCATCGGAGCGTCTCGCCGCGCGCGAAGCACCGCGCCTATCTCGTGACCGCCGCCACGTTCGCGGTCTCGCTCGTCCTGGTTGAGCGCATCGAGCTGCGGCTCCTGCTCGTCGGCCTCGGGATCTGCGTCTTCGCGTTCCTCGTGCGGTTGAAGACCGCAGAGGCGGACGAGTGAGCGACGCTCCGACCAAGATCGAGCTCGCGGCCACCGCACGCGGGCTGCTGCGCCGCGTGGATGCGGGCATCCTTTCGACGATGTCGGTCGAACTCCCCGGCTATCCGTTCGGCTCGGTAACGCCGTTCGTCACGACGCACGAAGGCCGCGCGGCGATCTACGTCAGCGAGATCGCGCAGCACACCCACAACATGCGCGCTGACGCGAAGGTGTGCCTCACGGTCACCGAAGACGGCGGCCCCGGCAACCAGCAGGCGCTCGGTCGCGTGACGGTCATCGGTGACGCGCGCGAAGTGCCGGCGGCGGACGAGGCCGCGGTCGCCGGGCGCTACTTCCGCTTCTTCCCCGAGGCGCGCGGCTACGCCGGGACCCACGCGTTCCGCTTCTTCTGGATCGAACCGGTGCGCGTGCGCTACATCGGTGGCTTCGGGCGCATCTTCTGGGTCGACCCCGAGGACTGGATCCTGCCCACTCCCGAGTGGGCGCCCGACGAGGACAGCATCGTCGCGCACATGAACGACGACCACGCCGCGAGCGTCGTCCACATCGCGCGCCAGCACGGGGCGAGCGACAGCGACGCCACGCTCGTCGCGCTCGATAGCGAGGGCTTTCACCTCCGCGCCGGTGCGACCGTGCGTTACGTCCCGTTTTCGCGCGTGTGCACGACGAGCGAGGACGTGCGCGCCGCGTTCATCGAGCTTTCGCGCGCCGCGGCCGACCAGGTCTAGCAGCCCGTGGTGAAACTCACGCCAACGTCGGAGGGTGGTGGATCCGGGCTGGCAAGGCGCGCTGACGACGCGTATTGGTGGATACTCGGAGGAAGCCGAACGCAGGCAGCGTGGATTCAGCGCCGTTCGACGATGGCGTGAGTTTCACCACGGGCTGCTAGCCCGGGTTATTCATGAGGCTTTGCCGAGATCGACGCGGATGTGCGTCAGATCGGCGCTCCGCGACCGAAGCGCGTGGAGGCGACCTTGACGGGTTGTCGAACCCGGTGAGGGAGGGAAGTGCTGAGATGGCGCGTAGCTGCGTCGAGCTCGGTGAAGGCTCATGAATGATCCGGGCTAGCAGACTGTGGCAAAAGTCATTCACCCGCAGAACGCCGTCCTCCACTCCGGCTTGGACCCCGAAAGCCTCGCCGAATCCACCGCTTCGCCTACGTTTCCGGAGACCAACCCGGAGCGGATGCCGACGCTCTGCGGGCGAAGCACTTTCGCCACAGCCTGCTAGTCACGCGAGGCGGAGCGCCGCGCCGCGCGGAGTTCCTTCCGCAACCGGACGAGCTCGTGCCAGCGGTCCGTGGCCACGCGGTCGCGTTCGTCGAAGCGCCCGCGCAAGCGCTTGACGCGCTCGGTGAGCGTCGCGATGCGCCGGTCGCGCTCGGCGAGCTCCTTGTGTGTCTGGGCGAGCTCGCGCTCGGCGTCGTTCGACGCCGTCGCCGCCCGCGGCCGGCGGTCGCGCGTTCCCTCGAGTTCGGCGAGCAGCTCGAGGCGCGCGTTCTCCGCTTCGGCGAACAGATCGCCGAGCGGTTGGAGGTTCGCGAGGTTCGTTCGCAGCTCGTCGATCGTCGCGTTCGCGAGGCGCAGCTTCGACTCCATGGGATCGGGCTGCGCGTCTGTCTCCTCGACGTTCAGATCCGCGAGTAGTGCTCCGAACTCGGGGTCGACTTCCTCCTCGCCACCCGCCTTCGGATCGACGCTGGCCCGCAGCCGGCGTAGGCCGTCGTCGGCGCGCTGACGCAGGGCCTCGAGCCCCTTGCGGATCGCGTCGCCGACCTGATGCGCAGTGTCCATGTGCGGAACGCGGGGCGGACCCCGGTCGGAGCTTCTTCGGCCGCGCGGCGCCGGCGACCGTAGCCGATCCGGGGAGAGTCCCGACGCTTGCTCGCGCGCCCCAGCGCTATCCGGCGCCCGGCGTCGCTTGCTAAACTTCCGCCATGCCCAAGGTGGAACTCACCCAACACCTCTACGCCTTCTTCCCCGATCTCGAGGGACGCGAGCTCTTCGTGGAGGGAGACACCGTCGCCGACGTCGTGCGCGGCATGGAAGGGATCGCGCCGGGCTTCGCGTTCTACGTGTGCGACGAGCTCGGGCGGTTGCGGCAGCACGTGAACATTTTCGTGGGGGACGAGCGCGTGACCGATCGCGTCACGCTCACCGACGCGGTGGACGCCGGGTCGCGTGTGTTCATCCTCCAGGCACTGAGCGGCGGGTAGGGCCGCCGACAAGCAGTCGAAAGGGAGCATCCCATGTCCGATCGCATTCTCGTGGGCACGCGCAAGGGCACGTTCGCCGTCACGTCGTCAGGCGGGCGCTGGCGGCCGACGCTCGTCGGGCACGCAGGCGCCGGTGTGAACTTCGTCGCGACCGATCCGCACAGCGGCACGATCTGGGCCGCGCTCGGGCACGGACACTGGGGCGCGAAGCTCTCGCGTTCCACGGACGGCGGCGCGACCTGGGAAGACGCGCCGCAGATCGCCTATCCGGATGGCGCGCGCCACTACCTCCCGCCGCCGCCCACGGAAACGGGTCCCGGCGAGGGCGCGCCGACGCTCAAGCCGGCGACGTTGCTCAAGCTCTGGAACATCGCGTTCGGTCGCGAAGGGCAAATCTTCGTCGGCACGATTCCCGGGGGCCTGTTCGAGAGCCGCGACGGAGGCGAATCGTTCGAGCTGAACCGTCCGCTCTGGAACCACGACTCGCGCGGCGGCGATCTCTTCGCGAGCGAGGGCAGCGGCACGACCAAGTGGTTCGGCACGCCGGCAGCCGAGGGCGAGTTCGCGCCCGGCATGCACTCGATCGAGATCGACCCGCGCGACCCCGACCGCATCCTCGTCGCGATCTCGACCGCGGGCGTGTTCGGAACCACGGACGGCGGCGCGACGTGGAGCGTGAAGAACAAGGGCCTCGTCATGGACTACTCGCCCAACCCGACGGACGAATGGGCCGGCCATGATCCGCACGCGATCATGATGTGTCCCGGCGATCCCGATCACGTCTGGCAGCAGAACCACTGCGGCGTCTTCTACAGCGACGACGGCGCGGAGTCGTGGCGCAAGGTCAGCCAACCCGAGCGGGGCGTGCACTTCGGCTTCCCCGTCGCCGTGGATCCGAACGACGGCCGGACCGCATGGCTCGTCCCCGGCGTCAGCGACATGCAGCGCACCGCCGTCGATGGCGGACTCTTCGTCGCGTGCACGGAGGACGGCGGCGAATCCTGGACGCATCTGCGCGACGGCCTCCCGCAGGAGGAAGCGTACGACGTCATCTACCGCCACGCGTTCCACATCGGCGGCAACCGCCTCGCCTTCGGAACGACCACGGGCAATCTCTACCTGAGCGAAGACCGCGGCGAGAGCTGGACGACGGTCGCGAACAACCTGCCGCCGGTCTACAGCGTGCGCTTCGGCTGACGCTCGCGATCCACCGGGTCGTCGCGCGACGGACTCGACCGGGCTAGTAACTGAGGTAGAGGACGTTGCGCGTCGGGATCACGACGCCGGCGTAGATCGGACCGAGGGACCCCGGGAACGTGTACGAGTGGTTGCTCGCGAGGTCGGTCATGCGCCGCGTGATCGAGGGGTTCACGGAGTTCGGGACGACGTCGAAGCCGAAGTCGGTTGTCGCGCCGTAGTAGGTCTCGATGAACTTGCGCGGGCCGCCCATCCGTTGCGAGCAGACGTCGCGGACGAAGAATACGTCCTCGTCGACCCAAGCGCGTTCGTTGCCGGGATAGGTCGCGCCCGTCGTCCAGCTGCCGATCGAAGTCGTGAGCACGTCGTACCACGGGTAGGTCGGAAACAGGTTCGTCGAGACGAAGAACGAGGTCTTGCCGGCGGTCGTCGTGCACGAGGCCTTGCCGAACATGTAGCGCGCGCTGACCTGCAACGGCGACGCGGCGAACTCACACACGCAGCCGTCGCCCCAGTGCGCCATCGTGCCGCTCGCAATGCGATCCTCGGTGAAGCACGCGGCGCCGGGGACGGGCTCGTGCCGCATGCCCTCGCCCACGATGGCGGCCGCGGGCGGACTGAGGAAGCTCGCCACGAACGGGTTGGCGGTCGAGCTGGGGTACACGAGCGCGTAGCTCGTCGCCGGGTGGTACGCGCCGGGGGTGGCTGAGAAACCCGAGTCGTGGATGTACACGTCGCAGTTGTGGAAGAGCACCAGGACGTTGCTCTGCGCCGCCGTGGCGCAGTCGTACGTGAAGTCGAGGTAGCCGTAGTAGAACGCGGAGTGCAGCGACGCGAGGCACGACGGCGTGTTGCACGGATCACCGCTCCCAGGATCCGGGTCGGACATGTCGATCTTGACGACGAAGCGATACACCTGGAGCGTCGCGCCGGCGGCCCCGGGCGTGACCTCGTTCCAGGTGCGCGTGTAGTCCATCCACAGCGCCCCGCTCAGGATCGCCGCGCCGGTGCCGTCGATCACGGTGATGGGCGCGGTGTACTGACCGCACGCCGCGAGCACAGGTGTTCCGACCTGGATCGCGCTGTTTTGCTGCGTCGGATCGCAGTCGACCCAGCAGATCGACGTGCCCGGCAGGGCGAAGCCGGTGAAGGCCGGCAGCGTGGGATTCGTGGTCGAACAGCAGGGCCCCGTGAGTCCGTCCGCTCCGAGGCATTGCGCGGCCGCGATAGACGGCGACGCGGTCAGCGCGAGGAACAGCGACACGGCGAGAAGTGTGCGTCTCATGGTGGGGTGCGGGAGCGACGTGGAGCGAGCGGAGCGAGTCGGTTCTGTTCCGCCGCCCCTGACCTTGAAATTGCCGCGCGTCGCGGCGCGTGCCGGGAAAGCGGCCGATGCCGCCGGCGAGCGAAGGGCCGAGGGTACAACAGCGTCGCCCCCGAAGTCTTAGATCCCGGGCGGGCTCAGGCGAACCGGCCCTGGCGCTCGATAGACGCCGCATGAAGGGACTCCTCGCGACGATCGGGCTCTGCATTTCCCTGGGCTGCGTGGCGTCGTGCGATGCTGCGCTCGGCCCGCTGCCCTTCGCCTGGCCACCGCAGGTCGGCGAGTCCTATCCCGCGCTCGCGCTTCGCGGGTTGGATGGCGAGGTGGTCGAACTCAGCGCGTACCGCGGCAAGGTGCTCTTCATCGAACCGATCGGAATGACATGAGGCGGGTGCAACGCGTTCGCAGGTGCGAACGACGCGTCCGTCGGAGCGGTGCGTGGACAGCGGGCCCAGGCGAACATGCCGTCGATGGACGACGCGGCGCTCGACTACGGCGGAGTGTCGCTCGACGACGAGCGCCTGGTGGTCGTGCACCTCTTGCTGTACGGCTTCGACATGGGGGCGCCGAGCCTCGACGACGCGCGCGAGTGGGCCGAGCACTACGGGCTCGACGACCGCCCGAACCACGTCGTCCTCGTCGGAGACGCGCGCCTGATCGGCCCGGAGACCTACGCGATGATCCCGGGCGTCCAGCTCGTGGATCGCGACTTCGTGTTGCGCTTCGACAGCGCCGGCAGGCGCCCGCCGCACGATCTCTGGACCGAGTTGCTGCCGAGTCTGTCGGGCGTGCTCGCCGAGCCCGAGCGCATCGCCTCGCGGTGAGCGTGAACGCCTCGCCGCTCGCCGCGCTCCGGATCTTCATCGAGATCGGTCCGCGCGTGGGGAGCAACCGGGTCATGCGGCTGTAGGATCTCGCACTCCGCCGGGACGTCGTCCTCGCGCTGCGCATGCTGTTCAACTCGCTCGGCTTCGTCCTCTTCTTCTGCGTCGTCTTCGGCGTCCAGCGGCTGCTGAAGCACCGCACGCAGAACCTGTTCCTGCTCGCGGCGAGCCTGTTCTTCTACGGCTCGTGGAACGTCACGTTGCTGTGGCTGATCGTCGGGTCGGCGACGATCGACTACGTCGTCTCGCTGCGCATCGTGGCGGCAACGCTGCCGGGCGTGAAGAAGCGCTGGTTGACGGTCTCGATCGTGGCCAACCTCGGGCTGCTCGGCTACTTCAAGTACGCCGGCTTCTTCGTCGCGAACTTCGCGGCGCTGATGCATTCGATCGGGTTCGACGTCGGCTCGCCGACGCTCGAGATCATCCTGCCGGTCGGGATCTCGTTCTACACGTTCCAGTCGATGTCGTACTCGATCGACGTGTATCGCGGGAAGCAGCAGCCCTGTCGGCGGTACTTCGACTTCCTGCTGTACGTCTCGTTCTTCCCGCAGCTCGTCGCGGGCCCGATCGAGCGCGCCGCGTGCCTGCTGCCCCAGATCGAGAACCCGCGTGAGCGGTTGAGGCTCGGCGACGCGATCGAAGGCACGAAGCTGATCGTCGTCGGCATCGTGCAGAAGGTGCTCATCGCCGACGGGATCGCGCGCCACGTCGACCTCGCCTACGCCAATCCCGGACGCTTCGATTCGCTGACGCTGTTGCTGTCGTCGTACGCGTTCGCGATCCAGGTCTACGGCGACTTCTCGGGGTACAGCAAGATGGCGCGGGGGGTGGCGCGCCTCATCGGCTTCAAGCTCTCGCGCAACTTCGAAGAGCCGCACCTGTCGCCGAACATCACGGCGTTCTGGCAGCGCTGGCACATCACGCTCTCGACCTGGCTGCGCGACTACCTGTACATCCCGCTCGGCGGCAACCGACACGGGCCGCGGCGCACGTACGTCAATCTCGTGCTCACGATGCTGCTCGGCGGACTCTGGCACGGCGCCTCGTGGAACACCGTGCTGTGGGGCGGGCTGCACGGGATCTTCCTCGCCGTGCACAAGTTGATGGGGCGCGGCAAGAACGCGGCGTCGAGCGGTGTGCGTTGGGCGCTCGCGATCGTGGCCACGTTCCACCTGCACGCGTTCTCGCTCATCGTCTTCCGCACACAGTCGCTGGAGGATACGGCCACGTACTTCGGCCGCATGCTGCAGTTCACGGCGAAGCCCGCGCTGTCGATGCTCGAGATCCTCGCGTACCTCGTCGCGTGCTTCGCGCTCGACGTCGTGCTGCGCTATCGCGCGCGCAAACACCTGTTGATCCTGTTCTCCCGCAACTGGATCGTCGAAACCTGCCTGGTCGCGACCCTCGTCGCCATCGCCCTGCTGGTCGGGGAGACCCATGTCATTCCGTTCTTCTACTTCCAGTTTTAGGCGCTCCCTCGTCCTCGGTGCCGCGCTCGGCGCGCTGTTCGCGTTCGCCGTGGACCGCGCGCCGTGGCCGTCGACGGCGTACTTCGGGGGACCGCGTCTCGCGGAGAAGCACGAGCGCATCGAAGCGTTGCTGCGGAAGGGCACCGTGCCGGTGATGACGGTGGGCGCGTCCTACCTCGACCAGGGCTTCGACGCACGCCACTTCACCGAGCTCACCGGCGTGACCGCGTGCAACATGGCCGTCGCCGGCACGGACAACTACCAGCAGGCGCTGTACGTCCGCCACGTTCTGGTGCCGCTCTACGCACCCGAGCTGATCTTCTGGTCCGTCGGCGGCGACGGCGTACGCGGGCACACGGCGATCAACCAGCAGTACCTCGACAGCGAAGCGATGCGCCGCGCCCTGTGGCCGGCGGGGCACCTGCTGGTCGATCTGGAGCACCGCCTGCCGCACGCCAAGAAGCGCCGCCTGATCGATTGGTTCGTCGAGCGCGACACCGGCCGCGATCCCGACACGGTCGACGAGTACGGCCTGACCGTCACGTCGACGGATCAACGTCCGGCGCGCGGCCCGAAGGCGCGCGGTCGCAGGATGGACTACGAGAGCGAGGTCACCGAGGACGAAGCGCGCGTCGTGTTCGAAGACACGCTGCGCTACTGCAAGGAGCAAGGCGTGCGCGTCGTCATGGTGCGGCCGCCGTACTTGGCGGGGACGTACGGCCGCGACTCGCTCTACGTCGAGAAGGCGCTGACCGGGCAGTATGCGCCGTACTACGAGTGGTGGAACGAGACGCTCGCCCGCTACGACGTGCCGGTCCTCAACGTTCGCTACTGCGAGATCTCGGAGAACCCTCGGATGTTCTTCGACTCGAAGCACCTGAACTCCCTCGGCGCGGTGCCGATGGCCGAGATCTTGGCCGACTACTACCGGACCGGGGAGATCCCCGAGCGTTGGCGCGGGATCCTGTCGCGCGCCGAGATCGAGGCCGCGCTGGGGACCTACGACGCCGCGCTGTTGCCTACACTCGAGGTCGAGCGCCCGGTGCGCGTCACCGACCTGCTCGGCGCCGAGCTCGAAGGCCTCGGCCTCGCCTCCGTGCGCGCGCGCGTCGTGATCGAGGAAGCCGGCGACTACGGGATCGCGCTCTCGGAGCGGAAGGCGCGCGCGAAGGGCTCGTACTTCGTCCGCATCGGGGAGGGGCGCTATCACATTTGGGAGCTGCCGGCGACGCAGGGGCGCGCTGCGCGCCGCACGGTGTCGACGCCCACCGCGTTCCGCCTCGAGCCGGGCGAGTACGTGGTCGAACTCCACGCGCGCAAGACGCCGATCCCGGACGAGCGGTTCGCGGTCGTCCGCTTCGAGTAACGACGCGCCCTACGGCGTGCGTTCGTAGCCCGCGGGACCCTGGCCGTAGGCGCGCAGTGCGAGTCCCGGCGCCGGGCCCTTGAGCGCGCGCCGGAACGTGATCTCGCGCGGCGTCGAGCCCGACGTGCGATCCTGCACGACCTCCCACAACTTCCGCTCGGGCTGCCACTCGAGTCGGACCGGTTCGTCCGCATCGAACGCGACCGTCAGCCATCCGTCGATCAGCGCGATGCGCGCGTGAGCGTCGGATTCCGTCGCGGCATACGCGCCGACGAGCGCCTCGACGTCGACGGGAAGCGGCGGGGCGCCGAGCTCGATGCGCGGCGCGTCGGTCTTCGCGGAGCTCGAGAGGTCGAACGCGGTCAGGTGGTGGCGGTCCCGAACGAAGAGCTCGGTTCCGACGAGCGTCGGCGCCGAAAACGCGTAGGAGTCCGCGACTTCGACCTCGCCGCGGAGCTCGAGACCGTCGTCCGTGAACGTCGCCAGCGCGAGGCGACCGTCCTCGTCGAGGATCAGGAACGCGCCGTCGGCGTAGAGCAGGTTGGCCTTCGAAAACTCGCGTGAGCGCCACACCATGTCGCCCGTCTCGGCGTCGACCGAGGTGAGCAGCCCCGGGCGCGCCATGCCGCTCACGCCGTAGAGCCGACCGTCGACGAGCAGCATGTTCGTGAAGTGGATGCACAGCCGGCGCGAGGCCCACTTGCGCGTCGCCTCGAATCCGCCGTCCGTCGCGATGAGCGTGATGGCTTCCGCCGAGCGGTTGTAGGCCGAGCTGCAGAAGAGCGTGTCGACGCCGTCGAACACCGGCGTCGAACAGTTGAAGCCGTAGTCGGTCGCATGCTCGACGCGCCAGAGGAGATCGCCGTACTCCGGGTCGAGCCCCGCGAGTTCGTTCCCCATGAAGACGACGAGGTGCGTTCGCCCGCCGAACTCGATCAGGATGGGCGAGGCCTTCGAGCCGGGGAAGTCCTGGCTGGCCCACACGATGTCCCCCGACGCGACGTCCAACGCGATCACGGCGCCGCCCGGGAGCCCCAGGTTCGGGGTGTCGTCGATCGCGTTCGACGGGTTCGTTCCTCCCGGTGTGAGGATCACGAGGCCCTCGTACACGAGCGGACTCGGGGCGTAGCCACGCCCCGGCATGGGGATCTCGAACTCCTCCATGATGTCGAGCGTCCAGAGCACCGCGCCGGTCGCCTTGTCGAAGCAGTGCACATCGATGCCGACGCCGACCGAGATCAGTCGCTCGCCGGCAATGACCGCCGTGGCCGACGGCCCGTCACCGAACTCCTGCGCCGACGTGGTCGTCTCCACGGGGTAGCCATGCTCCCACAGCGTCGCGCCGTCGGATCGCGCGAGACACGTGACCACCTCGCGACCGTCCCTGCGGTACAGCGTGTAGAGCCGCTCACCGTCGACGAGCACGCCCGAGTACCCGTCCCCGAGCGGCCGACGCCAGAGCACCGGGGGTCCGCCCTCGGGCCAGCTCGTCGCGAGCTCTCCGGCCGGACAGTGGAAGTCGCGCGTCGGTCCGCCGAACTGCGTCCATTGCGCGTCGGCAGGTGCGAACGGGAGGGCGAGGAGGAGGAGACGGAGAGTGGAACGCAGCAGGATGGGGCCGTTCGACATGGCCGCGGTCTGCGCGCGCACGGCGCATCGGGTGGTGTCTTTTGCCGGGGCCGTACGCCGCTAGCCGCCCGCGATGAAGTCACGTCGTCCTCGAACGGTGATGGATCCGGGCTAGGGGAACCAACCGTTGAGCGCGCGGCCCAGCGCTCGCGAGAGCTGGCGATAGCCGACCGCGGAACCCGTCGCCGTCTCGAGCGTGATGCTGAGCTTCAACTCCGGATGCGTCGTGTACTGGTGCCAGAACGACATTTGATACCAGAGCGGGTGGTACGACGGTCCCCACTCGGACACCGCACCGGTGTAGGGGTGCGACGACGCCTGCGCCGTCTGCACGAACGCCGCGCGTAGAGCCTGGAAGCGCTGCCAGTACTCGACCGACACCATAATCTGCGGTTGCACGGCGAGGAAGGTCGTGCTCGAGCCGGGACAGTGCGAGTCGATGAAGAGGTCGTACGAGCCGTGCGCGGCCTGCGCGGCGGTCGCCCGCGCCGCCGCACGCACGGCGTTCCAGTGCGGCGCGGCGCGCCAGTCGCGATTGAAGTCGATCGGCGCTTGGTCCTTGCCCGACGCTCCGAGCACGACGCTGTCGACGTCGACGATCGGGACCAGGAACACGCGCGCCCGCTCGAGCAAAGCGTCCGCGCGAGGATCCGACGACACGAGCCAGCGCGCGAGGCCGTCGACCATCCATGAACCGGATGCCTCCCACGCGTGCTGGCGTCCGAGGATCCAGATGCCGCGGCGTGCGGCGAGCTCGGCGGGACCGGCGGCCGGCGCGGTGATCTCGATCAACGGAATCGCGCGCCCGCCCTCGCTCGTCGCGAGCGTGGTGACGCGCACGCGCGGCCCGAGGAACGCGCGCAGCGTCACCGGCCGCGGCGCGCGCGTCAGGTCGTCGATGAGCCGATCCTGGTGTCGCGTGTCGTACGGGATCGAATGCGCGATCCACACCTCGTCCTCGGAGAACGTCGTGCCGAACAGTCCGCCGCCGAGCGCGGGCAGCGCGCTCCAGTGCTCGTCGTCGTACGAGTACCAGGGCTGCGTGAAGAAGCTCGTACCCGGAAACGTGAAGCGCGTCTCACGCGCGTCCGACAGGTTCGACACCTTGAAGTAGAACCAGGCGCGATAGGGGGACGAGCCCTTCAGCTCCGGGCGCAGATGCACGGTCCAATTCGGCAGGTCCACGAACGTCACCTCGCCGTTGCCGCCGTCGAAGCCCGTGTCGAACATCGGCGGTGGCATCGCCATTCCGCCGCCGCCGTTCGAAACGACGCTCCACGCGGAGCCGGCGTTCCAGCCGGCCGCGTCGCCGTCCTCGAAGTCGTCGTACAGCAGCGTCGCGCCGCCCGCGTCCTCGACCCGAACGTCGTCGAAGTCCGCGGTCATCGACCACGCGCGCAGTCCCGCGCTGCCGCTCGCGAAGGTCGTGTCCGTCACCGTGAGCCGCGGCACGCCGTCCCACAGGATCGTCAGGTTGCCCGCCCCGTCTGCCTCGCCGCGCAGCGCGTATTCGTTGCCGATCATCTCGCCCAGCGTCAGGTGTGGCGTCTGGCCGAGCAGCGTGTAGTTGCCGCCGACGTTCCTGTAGATCATCAACGCCGTGGACTTCGTGCTGACGAGGAACAGGTAATGGTTCGCGGCATCCTGTTGGTGCATCACGAGCCCGATCGACCCCGCGGTCCCGGCGAGCGGTCGCACCCTCGCCTCGACCGCGCTCGCGACCCAGGCCGTGCTGCCCGTCGTCGCGACGACGGTCGCGCCGCTGGAACTCCCTCGCAGCGCGTAGGTTCCCGCCGCGCGCTCCGCGCCCGACGCCGCGCTGGTGGTCGCCAACAACAGAAGCGCTTGTCCGAGCATCGCGCCCGTGCGAGCCATTCGCAGGAGTCGTGGAGTGCCGGCCATGCCTGCGAGCGTAGCACACGGACTCGCACGCCGACTGAACACCCGCGGGGCGCGAAGGGACGGCTTGCGGCGTGCTCCCGGCGTTCGGTGTTTCCGAACACGCCGCGCCGAGTCGCTCGGAGTGGGAGAACGAGCTACGCTCGTGACCTCGTTCGACTCTCTTCGTTTTATCTGGAGCGCTTCCCATGAACGCATCGTGGACTCCGTCCGCTCGCCTCGGTCGTCTCCTACGCGCCGCTTTCCTCGCCGTAGCGTTCGCCCTGCCTGCAACCGCGGAGCAGTGGTACGTCGACGTGCACGCGACGGGCTGCGCGGACGCGAACGGCACCGCGGGTGCGCCGTTCTGCGACATCCAGCGCGCGATCGACGTCGCGGCCGACGGCGACACGATCCACATCGCGCGCGGCGCGTACGCGGAGACGCTCGTGATCGACAAGGATCTCACGCTGATCGGAACGGACGGCGATGCGCTCACCGTGGTCAACGCGCAGGGAAAGCCCGGGAACGGCGTGCTCATCGAGGACGGAGCGGTGGTCTCGATCACCGGGTTGACGGTTCGCAACGCGAACCGCGCGGGGATTCGGATCGAGAGCTCGGTTCCGCCCTCGCTCGTCGCCCTCACGAACTCCACGGTCAACGGCAATCGCGGCGGCGGGATCTTCAACCGGGACGGCACCCTGCTGGTGACGGGGTCGACGCTGCGGAACAACTCGGCCTACGACGGTGGCGGAATCTTCAACCTCTCGGGCGACGTGACCGTGATGTCGTCCTCGATCACGGGCAACTTGGCCAGCTCCATCGTCATGCCCTTCGGCGGCGGGATCTATTCGAACGGGACGCTCACTGTCACCGACTCGACCATCAACGGGAACTCGGCGCTCAGCACCGGTCGCTCGTTCCACGAGGTCTACGGCGGCGGCGTGTACAACGGAGCGAACGGCGTGGCCGCGCTCTTCAACACGACCGTCAGCGGCAACTCGGCGACGATCCCGAACTTCTACTTGGCGGGCTATACCGGCGGCGGCGGGATCTTCAGCGGCGGGCAGTTGACCGTCGAAGGCTGCGTGCTCGCGGACAACACGAACGATCCGAGCTATATCGGTGAGGCGCGCGTCATCGACTGCCCGACCGGTACGCTCTCGCTCTCCAACTCGACGGTGGCCGGCACTTACACGTCCAAGTCGAGCTCCGTCGCGGTGCGCGCGACGCCCGGTTCGGTCATCGCGAACACGATCGCGTGGGGCAACGCGGTCCCGCTCTCCGCGAACTCCCAGATCTCAGGGGCGGGCGGGCTGCCGACGGTCCAGCACAGCGACGTCCAAGGTGGATGGACCGGGCCCGGCGGCTTCAACCTCGCCGTGGATCCGCAGTTCACCGATGCGGCGAACGGCGACTACTCGCTGAGCGGATCGTCGGGTCTGATCGATCAGGGCGACCCGGCCACGATGAAGAGCGGCCTGGACTTGGCGGGCGGATCGCGCATGAACGACGGCGACTTGAATCGCTCGCTGGTCGTCGACATGGGCGCCTACGAGTTCAGCAACGTGAACCTGGCGATCGGTGGTCAGCCGATTCCCGGCGGCGAGCTGGTCGTCGACGTCACGGGCAAGCCGGGGATGACGGTCCTCATGGTCGTCGGTCTCCCGGCCAGCGGCCATACGGTGAAGGCGTTCGGCAACCTGTTCTTCTCGCTCGCGCTCCCCCAGGTGATCGTCTCCCTGGGCACCATCCCGAGCACGACGATGCACGCCATTCCGACCGAGATCGTCGGACCGCTGACGCTCGTCACGCAGGTCCTCGCCCTGGACTCGCCGGGCCCCGGAGGCCGACGCCCCGGCAACGTGTCGAACCCGGTGTCGCTGACGATCGAGTAGGCGCGGTCGCAGGCATCACCGATGGCGAGGGATCGCTCCCCGTTGTTGGAGGATGCCGACGACACGTGCACACTGCCGTACGCGCCACGCGTCCCGACCAGGTCGCTACGCGCGCCGCGCATGGACCCGAACTCCGGCATCCGAATTCCACCCGACGACCTCGCGCCCGACACGCTGCGCAGCGTGATCGAGGAGTTCGTCTCGCGCGACGGAACCGACCTCGTCGAGTCCGAGGCGAAGATCCGAACCGTCGCCGGCCTGCTGGAACGCGGCGAGGTGGAGATCTGGTTCGACGAAACGACAGGGACCTGCAACATCCATCCGGCTTGACCGCGTGGTCGCTCGGCCGGATCTCGACGACGCTCAGCGCGCGTCGACTTCCGCGTGCGGTTGGGTCAGCTGATCGAGGGCGTCGAGCGCGGCCTCGAGCAGGTCATCGGCCGACCAGTCCGGCGCGTTGCTGGCCAGGGCTTCGACCGCGAGTGCGCCGCGGGTCACGCACAGAGCCGACAGGTCGACGTTCACGGCGCCGACCGCAATGCGCTTCTCGACCACGACGCCCGCCGGGCGTGGGGCGGTCAGGGGCACGTACTCGGCGCTGAGAATGCGCACCGTGCCCTCCTTCATCATGTCGTCGCGCAGCCGTTGGAGCCGGGCGTAGGCTTCGAGGTAGGCGGCCGCCTCGTCCGGCGAACCGAACTCGAAGAGACCGAGAACCAGCTGCGCCTCGCCTTGCCCGAGCATCGCCACCTGCACGCGGCTCTGTCGCAAGCTGTCGGCGATGACGCGGATCTCGTCCTCCGGCAGCGGGGCCATCGCTGCGGTCAGGTCGGTCGGACTGACGCTGACGCGGTTCAGCGTCCAGTCCTCGTCGCCCTCGAACGCGGACGCGAACGTCTCGAGCGCGGGGTCGAGCTCGAACACGGCGCGCGGCCGGAGCTCGGGGTGCAGGAACCACTCCGGATGAACGATGACGACCGGATCGCGCGGCGGGGCGGAGAACGCGCGACGGACCGCTTCGTCACCGCCGCCGGCGCGCACGCCCTGGAAGAAGGCCTCGCCGGTGATGTAGTTGAACGCCATGAAGGACGTGGCGGCGCGCGCCATCATCTCCAGGGCCGCGCCCTCTTCGTGCGAGGTCACCGGGGGCGTCGCGATCGCGCGCGTGAAGATCTCGAAGCCCTGGGCGCAGCCGGCGCGCTCGGCGAGGTCGCGCGCGACCATCTGCGCGTGTCCCTCGAGGATCGCGTTCCGAATCCGGATCGCGTCGGCGCTGTCGCACGAAGCGAAGAACGCCGTCATGTTGTGCGTCTCGTCGTCGGCGGCGTGAACGAGCTCGTGCAGGATGACGGCGCGCAACACCGGCTCGCTCGCGAGCTCCGGGATTCCAATCAGGTGCGAGAGCACCTCGAAGGCATCCGCCTGCACGAGCACGGCGCGCTCTTCGAACGCGTACTTCGCGAGCAGGCCGGGGGAGAGGCTGGCCGCGAAGTCGCGCGCCTGGTCGGCGGCCGCGTCCCCCGCGCCGACCCCCGCGAGGATCGGTGTGTTCTCCGCGACGAGCGCATCCTCGATCTCCTCGCGCGAGGCGACTCGAACGGCGACGTTCTCGAGCTTCACGCCGAGCGTCTCGCAGACGAGCGGTCGCACCTCTGCGGCGATCTCGCCGAGCAACGCGTCGGTGACCTCGAACTCCTGTGCCGCGGGGCGGAGCTCGGCGCCGGCGAGCGAGGGGAGGGCGACGAGGAGCACGGCAATCCAACCCGATGCGAGCACTCTGTTTTTCATGCCCGCGAGTATAGGGCGCCGCGCCCGCGCGCGATGCGACGCGGTCGAGCACCTGTGCGCCTCGCACGGCGCGTTCGGTTTCTCGCTTCCACGCGAAGAAGATGAGCCCCACCGCGTCGGCACGCCGGCCGCCCCCGTAGACCGCCTGACTCGGTCACCGCGGGCTCGGGCGCGCCCTGCAGCACGCTCCAGCTCCGGCGCCGTTCCGTCGATGAGTCCCGAGAAGCCGATTCTTCAAGGGAAGCCCCTCTTTCCGTGCTAGCGTCGACGGCAGTACACCGACTTAGCGGGGACCACTCGTTGACATCCGGCCAATTCCGGTCGGCACGATCTCGTCGCCTCCTCTGAGCCTAGCTCGAGGAGTGACCATGGCTGATCCAGCTTCGTCGCGCGCGCGCGACGTCCCCGGCACGCCCAGCAGTCGCGATGCCGCCGCGCAATTTCCGGCGATCGCCGGCAACGGCACACACGAACGCGTCCCCACGGCGCTCGTCTATTGCGAGGCGAACTTCGGCGCCCTCGACGGCAAGACCGCCAACGGTCTCGTGCGGCACTCGGAGCGCTACGAGATCCTCACCGTGATCGACAGCGAGCAGGCCGGTCTCGATACCGGTGCGGTGCTCGACGGGACCCCGAACGGCGTCCCCGTCTGTCGCGACCTCGCCCATGCGCTGGCGCACATCGGGCGCGTACCCGACTGCTTCATCTTCGGCATGGCGCCGTCGAGTGGCATGTTGTCGGCGAACGAACGCCGCATCGTGCTCGAGGCCATCGCGCTCGGGATGGACGTCGTCAACGGCTTGCACGAGTTCCTGAACGACGACGCGGAGTTCGCGGCCGCGGCCGCGGCCCAGGGCGTCGAGATCTTCGATGTCCGTCGACCACGTGCGAAGAAGGACCTGCGGATGTTCAGCGGACGCATCGCCGGCGTGTCCTGCCCGCGCATCGCGGTGCTCGGCACGGACGGCGCGATCGGCAAGCGCACGACCGCCACAATCTTGACGCGCGCGCTGAACGAGCACGGCGTCAAAGCGGTGATGGTGGGGACCGGGCAGACCTGCCTGATCCAGGGCGCGCGCTACGGCGTCGCGCTCGACGCGATTCCGTCGCAGTTCTGCTCGGGCGAGATGGAGAGCGCCGTCGTCGAGGCGTTCGAGGCCGAGCACCCCGACGTGCTCATCATCGAAGGGCAAGGAGCGCTGAGCCACCCCGCCTACCTGACCTCGACCTTCATCCTGCGCGGATGCCGACCCGACGGCGTCGTCCTGCAGCACGCACCCGGACGGACGCACCTCGGCGACTTCCCCGGCGTGGTCCTGCCGACGCCCGCCGCGGAGATCCACCTCATCCAGACCTTTGCCGACACGAAGGTCATCGGCCTCACGATCAATCACGAGCACATGACCGACACGGAGGTCAGCACGGCGATCGCGACGTACGAGTACGAGCTCGGCATCCCGGTCACCGACGCGTTGACGAGGCCGACCGAGCGGCTGGTGGAGATGGTCCTGGCGGCGTTCCCGGAACTCGAGGAGAGGCGGGCTGCCCGCGCATGACTCCCGCACCAAGATTGGAGATCGACCTCGACGCGATTCAGCAGAACACGAGCGTGCTGGTCGCACGGCTGGCCGACCGCGGCATCGAGGTCGCGGGCGTGACCAAGGTCGCGCTCGGGTCGCCCGAGGTCGCCGGAGCGCTGCTCCGGGGCGGCGTGAGCTCGCTGGGCGACTCACGCATCGAGAACATCGAGACGATGCGCGACGCGCACGTGACGGCGCGGATGATGCTCATTCGGTCGCCGATGCTCAGCCAGGTGGTGCGCGTCGTGGCGTACGCGGACGTGAGCTTCAACACCGAGCTCGACGTCATTCGCGCCCTCTCGTCCGCTGCGCGCGCGGCCGGACGGATGCACGGCGTCGTGCTGATGATCGAGCTCGGGGATCTGCGCGAGGGCATCCTGCCACGCGACCTGGAGTACGCGGTGCGCGAGACCCTGCGCCTGCCGAACATCTTGCTCGAAGGCATCGGCAGCAACCTCGCCTGCCGGAACGGAGTCGTGCCGGATGCGCGGAACATGGGCGAGCTGTCCGACCTCGCCGACTCGATCGACGCGACCTTCGCGCTGCGCCTCGCGGTCGTTTCCGGCGGGAACTCGGCCAACCTCGCGTGGGCGCTCAGCGGTGCGGACACCGGACGGGTCAACCACCTGCGTCTCGGCGAAGCGCTCCTGCTCGGTCGCGAGACGCTCCACCGCCAGCCGATCGTCGGGCTGCGCACGGACGCCTTCACGCTCGTCGCCGAGGTGATCGAGTCGAAGCGCAAGCCGACGCGGCCGTGGGGTGAGATCGCGCAAACCGCGTTCGGCGCGCAACCGGCGCCCATCGATCGGGGCGACATCTCGCAGGTCATCGTCGCTCTGGGCCAACAGGACACGGACCCGAACGGACTCCGCGCGCCGGCGGGTATCGAGATCCTCGGCGCCAGCAGCGACCACCTCGTCGCGGACACAGGCGTCGCGCACTTGCCCGTCGGCGCCGAGATCGACTTCCAGCTCGACTACAGCGCGCTGCTCCGCGCCATGACCTCACCCTTCGTGACCAAGGTCGTGCAGGCACGGATCGGCGCGATTCACGCACAGGGGTTTTGAGGATGGTGCGACCCCGTTCACGCGCTGGGGGAGATCGTGACGAGCGACTTCGTCAGCAGCGGCCCGAGCGGCCGGAACTGCTTCGACGGCGGCAGCGGCTCTTCCACGTACACGCCGTCCTTCCAGTAGGTCCGGTAGGCCTTGCGCCCCTTGACCGACGCGAGGACGCGATACGTGTCGTCGCGCACCGCCAACGCGCAGTATTCGTCGAGCGCGATCGCGACGCCGGGGTGCGTCTTCATCATGACCTCGAGCGATGGACGGCGGTGCTTCTCGACGTCGTAGTGGGGACAGATCAACGCGTCGACGAACCCCAGGCCGCGGACTCGCGCCAGCCTCGTCGGGTCGTCCCGCGTCTTGTACGAATCGCTGTTGCCCCAGGAGAACCACGCGATCGAACCGGCGCTCGATCCGCAAAGGACCACGTCGCGCTGCATCGCGGTGCGGAGCACTCGATCCACGCCGTGCCGGCGCCAGGTCTTCATCATGCGCAGCGTGTTGCCTTCGCCGACGTAGACGATGTCCGCCCAGGCGATCCGGTCCCTGATCTGCGAACGCTCGGGATCCGTGTTGACCAGGAGCATGATGTCGACCCTGCAACCCAAGCGCTTGCTGAACTGCTTGTAGATCGCGGCGCAATACTCGTCGCTTCCGGCGCTGGCTGTGGGGAGGAACAGCAAGCGCGGCGACTTCTTACCGCTCATCCGCACGATCTCGCGATCGATGGGCGTGGTCTGAACGGTCGCCGAGAAGCGGCCAACCCGCCCGCCGCCGATGGAGACGATCTTCATCTCACGCGCCGCCGCACGAACCGGTGGCGAATGCGCGGGCGCTTACGCTCGAGCGGGCGGAGCCACAGGTCGGTTCCGAAGTCCACCTTCGCGGCGTCCGGCTCGAGCATCGGTGTCGAAGGGCGTTTCCAGGGAACGGCAAGTGGGGGAGGCGACGGTCGCCGGGCACGCGAGTCTAACGCCGCCGACTGCTCCACGGACCGCGGAACTGAGAACGCCGGTGGTGCAGCGATGCGACCAAGCGTCGCGCAGCCAACCGGACCGAGGCATCCCAACGTTTTCCCGACACCGCACGAGGTGACCCCATGAGTCGCTCATCCGATTCCATCGACAAGCATCGCGAAGAGAAGCGCAAACAACGCCAGGAGCTCGAGCTCGAGGAGGCGCGCAGGCGGCAGAAACAGCTCGAAGAAGGAGAGGAGCGCAAGCGTCGCCGGAGGGACAGCGACGAAGCGGGAAGCAGTCGGCGCAGGCAGGTCCAGCAAGGCGTCGAGACCAAGCGACGCGCGCAGGTGGACCAGAAAGAGGAGCGCAGGCAACGCCGTCAACGCGAGCAGACAACCCGTCACGCTCCCTCCCACGAGGCCTCGGACGCGGAGTAGATCGCGGTGCTGTCAGCGCCGACATTGGGCCGTTTCGTGTCCGAGTTCTCGTCTACCTGAGTCGCGACGGACGATCGCCACATCCGAATCTCACGGGATACTCGATGATGGCGGCATGACCCGCTCACTGAGGACCTACGACCACCGACTTCGCGAACTCGTTCGACAGACTGGCGACGTGACGATCGCGACGCGTGCAGGTGTTCCTCGTTCCACGGCTGCCGGGTGGCTGCGTCGTCCGGGCGCGGGTTCGCGGACTACGAGCCGTACATGCGGAGCGGCGCGTACCGACCGAGAGTGCGGGGGATCCCGTTCGGAGCCGAGTATCCCGCCTAAGTACGAGACGCGCTCGTTGCCAACGGAACTCTGAACGCGGACTACACGCCGAACGAGGCAACGGCGGTCGCGCTCGGCGTTGGTGCACGAATCCGGCGGCTTGGAAGCGGCCCAAGGTCCGATCGCAGCGCGATTCGCCTGCTGGACGGGCGTCGCGGCGACAGTGAGGGGATGAACTCGAGAGTCCACCCGGCGTACAAGACCAAGTACCGCGTCACGAACTGGGCGGCCTACGACCGCGCCCTCGCCCAACGAGGCGACGTCACGGTTTGGCTGACGCCGGACGCGATCGCGGCATGGACGCCCGCGCGCGTTGGCAGGGGCGGAGGCCAGCTGCGGTACTCGGACCTCGCCATCGAAACCGCGTTGACCTTGCGGCTCTTGTTTCACCTGCCGCTCCGCCAGACGGAAGGGTTTCTGACCTCGATCTTCGCGATGATGAGCGTCGACTTGCCCGCGCCCGATCACACGACACTCTCCCGTCGAGGTCAGCAGCTCGACATC
>JAJDEV010000228.1 GCA_029259605.1 Planctomycetota bacterium
GACCTTGACGGGTCGTCGAACCCGGTGAGGAAGGGAAGCGTTGATCTGGCGCGCAGCTGCGTCGATCTCGGTGAAGGCTCATGAATGATCCGGGCTAGCGTCACGGGGGGGGGAGGATCGGCGTAGGGCGCGGTCGAGCCGGGTCCCGCTCGGGAGAACGGGGCGAAACGACGCGCGCGCGCCGCGCGTAGCCCGCCGGAGAACCACGCCGGATGCGGGATTCGCGCGCGGCCGATCGGACGCTATCGTATTTGCACCATGTCGCAGGGGATGAGGGGGAGCGAGGGCGCCGAGGCGTCAGAGGTCGCGTTGCCGACCGTGGCGGCCGTCGCCGTGCCGATCGAAGCGCCGTTGCCCGCGGAGCTCGTCGAGCGCGCCGGTGCCGGGTTGCCCGAGCTGCGCGAAGGCCGCTACGTCGTGCGCTTCGCGCGTGACGAGCGCGACGTCGAGGACGTCCAGCGCCTGCGCTTCCGCATCTTCAACGTCGAGCTCGGCGAGGGCTTCGCCGCGTCGTACACGACCGGTCGCGACGAAGACCGGTACGACAAGAGCTGCGATCACATGATGTTGATCGACACGCGGACCGACTCGCTCGTCGGCACGTATCGAATGCAAACGGCCGAGATGGCGCGCGCCGCCCACGGCTTCTACTGCGACGAGGAGTTCGACCTCTCCGGACTGCCCGACGAACTCGTCGAGCGTTCGATCGAGCTCGGTCGCGCGTGCATCGAGAAGGATCACCGCAACGGAATGGCGCTGTTCGCGCTCTGGCGCGGGCTCGCCGCGTACCTCGTCGCGCGCGGGAAGTCGAACCTGTTCGGCTGCTGCTCGCTCACGACCCAGGATCCGCGCGCGGGCGAGGCGATGCTGCGCCGGCTCGAGAAGCTGGGGCAGATCTCCACCGAGGTCCACGTCGAACCACGCCCCGCGTTCGCGTGCCGTTCGCGCGCGAAGCGGTTGCCGCGCGCCAAGGTCCCGCGCCTGTTTCAGACGTATCTGCGCTACGGCGCCCTCGCGTGCGGCCCGCCCGCGATCGATCGTGAGTTCCAGACGATCGATTTCCTCATCGTGCTCGACGCCGATCGGCTCGCCCCGAAGATGCGCGAGATGTTCTTCAGCGGTCTTCCGAGCGCGCCCGGCGAGGCCGCGACTTGAGGAACGTCCGGCTGATCGTTCGCGCCACGCTGCTGGCGCTGACGACCTTCGTGCTCTGGGTCGTCCTGATGCTGGGCTGGCCGGTGGCGGCGCTCTTCGGTCGGGCGGCGGTCTGGCCCGCGCACATGACGGGCGTGTGGTCGGCGTGCCTGACGCGCATCCTCGGCTTGCGCGTCGAGGTCGTCGGCGATCCGCCGCCGCGCGGGGTGCTGCTCGTCGCGAACCACCTGAGCTACGTGGACATCGTGCTCATCGCCGCGCGCCTGCCGTGCTCGTTCGTCTCGAAGTCCGAGGTCGCGGGGTGGCCTGTCGTCGGCTTCCTCGCGCGCCTCGTCGGGACGCTGTTCATCGAGCGCGACAAGCGCCGCGACGTGCGCCGGGTCGGCGACCTGATCCGCGCGCGCCTGACCGCGAAGCGCACCGTCGTCGTCTTCCCCGAGGGCACGAGCACGAACGGCGAGGGCGTGGCGCCGTTCCGCTCGTCGCTGCTCGAGCCGGCGGCGGCGCTCGGGATCCCGGTCTACCACGCGACGATCCGCTACGAGGCGCCGCCGGGCGAGACCGCAGCGCGGGATTCCGTTGCCTGGTGGGGCGACACCGACTTCGTCCCGCACTTCCTGGGGCTGTTGCGGATGTCCGGATTCTCGGCTCGGATCGTATTCGGCGCCGACCCCGTTCAGGAAAGCGACCGAAAATCCCTGGCCCGCTCCTTGCACTCGGCGGTCGCGTCGCGCTTCATTCCCATGCCGCCTGGCGAAGACGTATGTCTCACGAGTCGCACCTCCCCAGCCAGCTCCTAGCCGTTCTCGACCAGGGGCGCTCCCTGATCGACAGCTTGGACGCTGAGACGTACGCGCGGATCCCGGCGCCGATCGCGTCGAGCCCGATCGGTGCGCACATGCGTCACGTGCTCGACGCGGTGCAGTGCTTCGCGCGCGGGGCAGGCGCGGAGATCGACTACGACCACCGCGAGCGCAACGAAGCGATCGAGTCCGAGCCCGGTGCGGCGCTCGCGCGGCTCGGCGAGCTCATGGGCGCCATCACGTCGCTCGAGCTCGATCTGGCGCGGACCGTGCGCGTGCGCTCGGACGTTCCCGTTCATGAAGACCTCCCCGGCGACGGCTGGGTCGACTCGACCGTTGAGCGCGAGATCCTCTACGTGCTCAGCCACACGATCCATCACTACGCGCTCATCGCGATGATCCTGCGCCACCTGGGGCAGGAGCCCGTCGACGGTTTCGGCGTGGCGCCTTCGACCCTGCGCCACTGGCGGGAGGTCGGGCGGTGTGCACCGCTAGTTGGCTAGCGCGTCCCGGCGGGTTCGAGCTCTTCTTCAATCGGGACGAATCGCGCACCCGTGGCGCGGCGGCGGGGCCGCGCGTCCTCGAGGTCGCTGGGGTGCGGGCGATCGCCCCGGTCGACGCGGACGCCGGCGGTTCGTGGATCGGCGTGAACGAGCACGGCGTCGCAGTGGGGCTCCTGAACGCGTGGAACGTGGAGGTCCCCGGGCGCGCTAGCGACGAGTACCGCAGCCGCGGGTTGCTCGTGCTCGACGTGCTCGGCTCGCGGTCGCCCGCGGCCGCGCGCGACGCGGTGCGCAGCGCCGAGCTGACGACCTACCGTGGCTTCCGGCTTCTGGTTGTCGCTCCCGATGAGAGGCCGACGCTGCTCGCGTGGGACGGTCGCGAGCTGCGCGAGTCGGACGCGTGCATGCCGCTCTCCTCGTCCTCGTTCGACGCCGCGGGCGCGGACCGCGAGCGCGCGGCGCTGCTCGACACGTTGCGCGTGCGCGCGGGCGGCGCGCTCGGCGCGGACGAGCTGACCGCGTTCCACGCCAGCCACTTGCCGACGCGCGGACCGCACTCGCCGTGCATGCACCGCGAGGATGCGCGGACCGTGAGCGCGAGCCGCGTCTCCGTGGAGCCGGGGCGCGTCCGGTTCCGGTACGCACCCGGACCGCCCTGTCGAACGGAGTTCGAGCCCGCGGTCGAGCTCGCGCGCCAGCGCGTCACGGGGTGAGCCCCGTCGACGGCATGGCGCCCGCGGCACGGCGCGCTCCAGCGCGCCGGCGCGTCTGGTTGCTGGTCGCGCTCGCCTACGTCGCGCTCCTCGCCGCGTCGCACTTCGTGCGCGCGCTGCGCGCGTCGACCTCGACGCCCACGTCGTCCGCGCGCGTCGCCACGATCGGAGACGGGGTCGCGATCGCGTACTCGGACGAGGGCCGACCGGCGCCCGCCGGCGACGCTCCGGCGGCGCTGCCCGTGCTGCTGATCCACGGCAGTCCCGGAGATCGCTCGAACTTCGCCGACCTGTCGCACGCGCTGTCCGGCGCGCGGCGCACGATCGCTCCCGATCTGCCCGGATTCGGAGAGTCGACCGCGGACGTGCCCGACTATTCGATCGCCGCGCACGCGGAGGACGTGCTCGAGCTGCTCGACGCGCTCCAGATCGAACGCGTGCACGTCGTCGGTTTCAGCATGGGCGGCGGCGTCGCGCTGGAGCTCGCGGGCCAGGCCCCCGAGCGCGTCGCGTCGATCGTCATGCTGTCCGCGATCGGTGTCCAGGAGCTCGAGCTGCTCGGCGACTACCACCTGAACCACGCCGTGCACGGCGCGCAGCTCGCCGGGCTCTTCGTCGCGCACGAGCTGCTGCCGCACTTCGGGCTCTTCGACGGCGGGATGCTGTCGCTGGCCTACGCGCGCAACTTCTACGACACGGACCAGCGCCCGCTGCGCGACCGGCTCGAGGCGTTCGAGGCGCCGATGTTGATCGTGCACGGGAAGGGTGACGTGCTCGTGCCCTTCGCCGCCGCGCAGGAACACCACCGCATCGTTCCGCAGAGCGAGCTGATCGAGTTCGACGCCAACCACTTCATGGTGTTTCGTCGCGCGGACGAACTGGCCGCTGCGATCGAGCCCTTCCTGTCGGACGTCGAGCGCGGTGTGGCGGCCACGCGCGGCAGCGCGGATCCCGCGCGCAGCGCCGCGGCGCGCGCGCCGTTCGACGCGAGCACGCTCGAGCCCGTCTCCGGGTTCGCGCTCGCGACGCTGCTGGTCCTGATCGCGCTCGCCACGCTCGTCAGCGAGGACCTGACGTGCATCGGCGTCGGCGCGCTCGTCGCCCAGGGACGCGTCGAGTTGCTCCCCGGCGTGGCCGCGTGCTTCGTCGGGATCTACGTCGGCGACCTGATGCTCTTCCTCGCCGGACGCTTCCTCGGCCGCCGCGCGGTGGGGCGCGCGCCGCTCAAGTGGTTCCTCAGCGAAGCGCGCGTCGAGGCCAGCTCGCGCTGGTTCGACGAGCGCGGTGGGCGCGTGATCTTCCTGTCGCGCTTCCTGCCCGGGATGCGCCTGCCGACGTACTTCGTGGCCGGCGTGCTGCGGACGAGCTTCCTGCGCTTCTCACTCTGGTTCGCGCTGGCGGCGCTGCTGTGGACGCCGCTCCTCGTTTGGCTCGCGAGCCGCATCGGCGGGGCGCTGACCGAACGCGTCGAGCTGCTGCAGAAGAACCTCGCGCTCGGCTTGGTCGCGACGGTCGTGGTCGGCCTGGTCTTCGTGAAGCTCGTGCGTCCGATGACGAGCGACCGCGGGCGGCGGCTGCTGCGTGCATCGATCGGGCGCAAGCTGCGGTGGGAGTACTGGCCGCGCTGGCTGTTCTATCCGCCGATCGTGCTCGCGTGTGCTTGGCACGGCATCCGACGCGGTCGGCCACTCGCGTTCACCGCGGTCAATCCGTCCATGCCGCACGGCGGCTTCGTGGGGGAGTCGAAGGCCGACATCCTCGACGGGTTTCGCGTACGGCGCGACCTGCTCGCGCGCACGCTCGTGCTCGCTCCGAACGCGGCGCCGGATGCGGTGCGCGCGCGGGTCGAGGCGTTTCAGGGCGAGCTCGACGCGGCGTGGCCGCTGATCGTCAAGCCCGACGTGGGGCAGCGCGGCGATGGCGTCTCGCTCGTGCGTTCGCTCGACGAACTCGAGCGCGCGTGCGCCGCGCTCAACGGCCGCGTCCTCGTGCAGGAGTATGTCGACGGCGTCGAGTTCGGCTTGTTCTACGTGCGCCATCCGGACGCCGAGCACGGGACGCTGCTCTCGATCACGCGCAAGGTCTTGCCCGAAGTGATCGGGGACGGTGGTGCGACGCTGGAGCAGCTCATTCTGCGCGACCCGCGCGCGGTGCTGTCGGCCGAGGCGTTCCTCACGCGCCACGCGGCGCGCTTGACGAGCGTGCCTGCGGCGGGCGAGTGCGTGCGCCTCGGCGACCTCGGCACGCACTCCCGCGGCGCGGCCTTCCTCGAGGGCATCGAGCTGCTGACACCGGAGCTCGCGGCCGCGGTCGACGAGCTGTCGCTCGGCTACGACGGTTTCCACTTCGGTCGCTACGACGTGCGCGCCGCGTCGGACGACGCGCTGCGCGCGGGGCGCTTTCGTGTGCTCGAGCTGAACGGCGTGACGTCCGAGTCCGCGCACATCTACGACCCGCGCTACTCGGTGCTCTACGGCTGGAAGACGCTCGCCGCGCAGTGGCGGCTCGCCTACGACATCGGCCTCGCGAACGCGGAGCGCGGCGCGCGGATCAGCACGGCGGGCGAGCTCGTGCGCGCCTTCCGCGCGTACCGGAGCGTCGCCACGGGGGCCTCCGCGTGAGCGCCGCCTGGGTGCCCGAGCGCACGGCGGACGGCTCGTGGACGCTGCGCCAGCGTGAGCTCGACGAGGCCTGCCACAGCTCGGCGGGCGCGTGGCTCGAGTCGCTCGAGCGCTACGCCGTTCCGTGCCGCTTGAAGCAGGTCGCGTCGCGGCAGGAGCGCGTGCGCTTGCTCGACGTCGGGACCGGCCTCGGCCTCAACATCGCGGCGGCGCTGCACGAGCTCGAGGGCTGCGTCGGTGCGCTCGACGTCGTCACGCTCGAGATCGATCGCACGGTGATCGAGGCGACGCTCGCGCTCGCGACGATCGGCGCTACGCATGCGAGCGAGCGCGAACACGCGGTCGTGCGCGCCGCGCTGAGCACCGCGCTCGACGCCGCGTCGGACGGGGGCGCGGTCGCGCTCGGCGCGAACGGGACGCTGCGGCTCTTGCTCGGCGACGCGCGCGAAACGCTCGCGCAGCTCCCCGCGACGCTCGAAGCATTCGATGCGGTGTTCCTCGATCCGTTCTCCCCGCGCCGCGCGCCCGAGCTGTGGTCGGAGGCGTTCTTGAGCGACGTGGCACGCCGCATGGCGCCGCGGGCGATTCTGTCGACCTATTCGGCCGCGTTCGGCGTCCGCCGCGCGCTCGCGGCCACGGGTCTTCGCGTGGGCGCGGGCCCGCGCGTCGGCGCGAAAGCCGAGGGAACGCTCGCGAGCCTCACAGCCGAGCTGCCGGCGCTTCCCGAGCGCGTCACGCGTCGCCTACGCAATCGGACGTAGCGGGCGAGGCGAGCGACAACGCGCTTTTTGCGTGCGGGGAGAGAGATCCCTCCGACCGAATGCTCTAGAATCGGCGCCCATGTCTCTTCTCATGCTCTCGAACCTCGCGATCGCGATGCCCGGCGTCACCGAGTGGCTGATCATCCTCGCGGTCGTCGGGCTGCTCTTCGGCGGGCGCAAGCTTCCCGAACTCGCTCGCGCGATGGGAAGCAGCATCACGCAGTTCAAGCGCGGGTTGAAGGAAGATCCGGACACGCTCGATGAGGGCTCCGGGCCCAAGGACTCGAAGGACGAGTCGTGATCCGGCTCCGGGGAAGCGCGCCGCGTTGGGCGCGGCGCCCCGCACCGTTTCGCCGACCGATCGACCCCGGAAGGCTCCCATGGAAGACGACGGCCAGACAACGGCGATTCGAGCGCTCGGTGCGGTTCTGTGCGGCGGTCGCAGCCGGCGCATGGGCGTCGACAAGGCGGCGCTCCAGATCGATGGTCGTCCGATGATCTCGCTCGCCGTCGACGCGTTGCGCCCGCACGCGAGCGACGTCGTGCTCGCCTCCGGGCGCACGCCACGCTACCTCGAACTCGGCCTCGAATGCGTGCTCGACGACGGCGAGGACCAGGGCCCGCTGGGTGGCCTCGTGGCGGCGATGCGGCGGCTCGTGGAAGCGGGCGACGACGCTCCGCGTTCGGCGCGCTTCCTGTACGTGCTCGCCTGCGACATGCCGCGTGCCGACGCGCGCGTCTTCGACGCCCTGCGGACCCGGATGGACGCGTCGGGAGCGGACGCCTGCCTGCTGCGGGACGACGAAGGCGTCGAGCCGCTCTTCGCGATCTACCGCGGGACCGCGTTCGAGGCGATGCAGCGGTCGCTCGACGGCGGCGGTCGGCGGCTGATCTCGTTCCATTCCGCGCTGCACGTCGAGACGGTCGACGTGGGTGAACTACCCCTGGGCGTCGGGGCGGATCCCGGGCGCAACGTGAACACGATGAGCGACTTCGACGCCGAGACGAACGGCGCGCGGAACGCCCAACCGGAGACGAGGTCATGACGAGCGCGCGCGCGCATCTCAAGCAGCTGTTTCTTCCCGTCGAAGACGGAATGGAGCGCATGCAGGCGATCTTGCGCGAGCAACTCGTCGAGCACTCCGGCGCCGTGCGCGACATGACGTCGCACATCGATCGCTTCCGCGGCAAGCAGCTGCGCGCAGCGCTCGTGCTCCTGACCGGCGAGGCCAGTGGCAACACGACCGACGAGCACGCGACGGTCGGCGCGATCGTCGAGATGATCCACCTCGCCACGCTCGTCCACGACGACATCCTCGACGGCGCCGAAGTGCGGCGTCGCGTCGCGTGCGTGAATCAACGCTGGGACAACCAGGTCGCCGTGTTGCTCGGCGACTTCCTGTACGCGCGTGCGTTCGGGCTGTCGACGACGCTGTCGTCGCGACTGTGCAGCCGGATGCTCTCGGAGACGACGCGCGAGCTCTGCGTCGGCGAGATCGAGCAGTCGACACGGCGCTACGACTTCGAGATGTCGCAGGAACGCTACGAGATGATCGCCGGCGCGAAGACCGCGAGCCTGTACGCCGCGGCGTGCGAGCTCGGCGCACGCTACCCGGGCGGGAACGAGGAGGTCGGCGCCGCGATGGCGCGCTTCGGTTGGAGCCTCGGGCTCGCGTTCCAGATCATCGATGACTGCCTGGACTTGACCGCGTCGACGGGCGAGCTCGGGAAGACCGCGGGCACCGACGTCGAGGACGGCAAGATCACGCTGCCCGTGCTGTACACCTACACGCAGGCGGACGAGCCGACGCGCGCGCGCATGCGCGACGTGTTCACGCGTCCGGGGCTCGAGAACCGAGCCGTCCTGCTGCGCGAGACCTGTGACCTCGAGACCGGACTCGAGGTCGCGCGCGAACGCGCTCGAACTTTGGTCGGCGACTGCCTCGAACGTCTGCAACGCCTGCCGGTTTCGCCGGCGCGTGCGGCCATGGAAGGCATCGTCGAATTCGTCATTACGCGTCGCATCTGAGGTCGCGTGCCAGGAGGACAGGAGATGTCGGCAGAGGACAGCGCGGACGCGAGCTCGCAGAGCACCCAGGCTGGGCCCGGGTGGTGCCGCGCGTCGAAGGGGCGGATGATTTCGGGCGTGTGCGCGTTGCTCGCGCGCCAGTTCGGGCGCTCCGTTCGCGCCACGCGGACTTTCGCCGTGCTCATCGCGCTCGCCGGCGCGTGCATGGCGCTCGGCTTCGCCATCTTCGATCACGTGCTCGTCGAAGGCGGCGCGCCGGATGCGATGCGCGGTGGACTGATCGTGCTCGGGCTGATGCCGACGTTCGTCTATCCGTTGCTCGCGCTGCTCATCCCCGAGGAGACGTCGCCGCGGCGCTGGGACTTCGGGTCGGCCTTCGGCGCGATCTTCCTCGTCATGCTCGTGGGGCAGGCGGTCGGGATGCTCGTGTCTCCGTACTGGGACTACGCGAAGAGCAGGTTCCACGTCGAGGGAGCGCCCGGCCTCTTCACCTGGGTGGGCAGCTATCCGAGCGAGGTGGGCATCGGCGCGAAGGACATCGTGCTGCTCTGCTTCTTCCTTTCGACCGGGTCGTTCCTCTGGTTGCAGCGGCGCGCGGTCGTGGGGTTCTTCCGCTCCATGTACGTCGGCGTCACGCTCACCGTGCTCGTGGTCACGTCTGTCTCGGTCGGCGTCCTCGTGCCGCAGATCGACGGCTTCGAGGATCCCGACCAGCGCGTCGACATGGCGCGCGAGGCGGCGGACTTCGCGCAGTTCGAGCGCATCGGCTACCAGAAGCTGCCGGCGCAGATGGAGGACGGGCACGAGCAGTACCAGGCTTTCCGCTGGGCCGAGGGCTACTTCTTCTACCACCTCCTGCACCTGTACGGCATCGGGATGCCGACCGGCGAGCTCGGTCCGTCGATGGAGGCGGGGCTCGAGCGCTTCGGCAAGCGCTACGGCTTCGAGGAGGAGAAGAACCGGCGCAAGCAGATGACGGCGATGCTGTCGGGGCGCGAGAAGATCGGCGAGATCGGCGCCTTCATCCACCGCAACGAACACACGTTCTGGCGCGCGTTCGAGGTCTGCACGATGCTCGACCTGAACCGCACGTACAAGTCGAACTGGTTCGCGACGCTGCTCGGGATGCTCGGCGTCTCGGTGTTCCTCAGCGCGTACAAGAACTGGAGTTTCCGCGCGTCGCGCCTGCCGCTGGCCGCGGGATGCGCCGCGGCGGCGGTTGGCTTCACGCTGATCCTCAAACTGACGACCGCGCTATCGATCCCATGGCCGGACGTGTGGCGCATCGCGGGCGCGCTCGCCGCGCTCGCGCTCGTCCTCTGTCCGGGCATCTCGCCGTCGACCGTGTCGATTCAGAAGCTCGGGTTCTTCGTCGTGCACAACGGGCTGCTCGTGCTGCTCATCGGCGGGGGAACGAGCAAGCTGTTCACCGACCGCGGGATCCTGCAGCTCGACCTGCGCGATCCCGGGCCGCAGACCACGTACTACCGGCACTACGACTCCAACAAGCGCGCGCGCATGCCGTTCGGCGTGAAGCTCGACCACTTCGCGCGCCAGGATTGGCTCGGGCTCGAGGTCGTCTTTCCCGAGGAGCGCTTCACGTCGCGCCCGCCGCGCTACACGCTCTGGCGCAACCGCAAGATCGAGCTCGACTACGTCGACGACGGGAAGGGCGGCATGCGTCCGGACCTCGCGCTGCGCGTGCTCGAGATCCACGACCGTACGAGTGTCGGGCTCGCGCGCGTCGCCGAATCGGAAGACCCGCAGGCGCAGTCGTTGCCGCTCGCCGAGCTCGTCGTCGACGGCGACGAGGACAACGGACGCGCGCTGCTCTTGCCGCTCGCCGGACCGAACTCGGTCTACGCGGGCGAGGTGCTGCGCGAGCCGAACGGCGCCTGGCGCCTGGCGGCCGTGCACGGCGCGAGTCCGGAGCGCTACTTCCCGGAGGAGGGCAAGCTCGGATTCCTGACCTACTACGTTGTCGGTCAGGGCGACGCGCAGGAGGAGTTCAAGCAGGTCGCGATCGGCGACGAGGTCGAACTGCGCGGCGGCTACCGCGTGAAAATCCACGACGGGACCAAGGACCTGCGGGTCGGCGCGGATTCGAACGAGGGCAGCTCGCATCCGCTCCCGCTCGCGGAGCAGTCGGTCGGATTTCCGGCGCTGTGGATCGACGTGACCTCCCCGGACGGGACGGAGGTCGAGCGGCGGCTCGTCGTCGAGGGCGTGGACGATGTCCAGGCCGGCCGGCAGGACGACCACTTCTACAGCGAGGTCGTGCTCGGCTTCCACCTGGATCGTTGGACCGCGCCCGGTCCGCCGCGCTACGTGCTCCATTGGGGTGGCGACGGGGGCGCCGAACTGCTCTCGCAGAACGGCGAGGCGACGCCGGTCCAGATCGGTGCACCGCTCGACCTGCCCGGGGACACGACCGTGGCGACGCGCCAGCTCCTCGAACGCGCGACGTTCCAGAAGAACTTGACGTTCAACGAGCGGACGCCGCATCCGGACGACTGGGACTCGGACTTCTATTCCGTCGCGCCGCGCGGCGTCGAGCTCGAGGTGACCCGACACCCGGGAACGCCCGACGAGGTCGTCGATCGAGTGGAACTCGCGACGACCGAGGACGGACAGGCGTTCTACTGGGGTTCGCCCGACCGCGAGTTCGATATCTACGTCATCGAGAACACCGAGATGCTGCCGTTCGAGTGGCGCAGCGTGCTCTCGATCTTCGAAGACGACGGGAACGGCAACGCCGTGCGCGTGGACCTCGGCAGCGAGGAGAACCGCGAGATTCGCGTGAACGACTACTTCTACTACAAGGGGTATCGCTTCTTTCAGACCAACGCCAATGCGCAGATTCCCACCTATTCGGGCATCGGCGTGGTCTACGATCCAGGCATCCCGCTGGTCCTGATCGGGATGTACACGATCATCCTCGGAGGTTCGATCGCGTTCCTCGTGCGACCGATGATCAAGAAGGACCACCTCGGAGGAAAGGCATGAACTCGCTCTTCAACTCTGTGAACCCGTTGCTCGAGAACCTCCCGCGCGCGGGTGTGTGGCTGCGGGCCGTCAACCTGATCTGCTTGGTCGGCGCCGTGATCTCGATCGTCGCGATCCTCGTGCACTGGAACCAACACCGTGCCGCGCGCGACGGACGTGAGCCCGGGCGCAACGTCATGGCCCGCGTGGCCTTCGTGACGCTCCTCGCGGCGGCGGCCGTCGGCTTCGTACAGGTCTGGTTCCGATACATCGAGGTGAACCACTTCCCGAGCCAGACCATGAGCGAGGTGCTCGTGATGTTCTCGCTCGCGTTGCTCGTGTCGATGATCATCCTGCACCTCGCGGTGAACCTGGAGCGCATCGGCTTCGGGTGGGCGATCGTCAGCGACTCGCTCTTGCTCCTCGTTTTCTCGTCGGTGCTGCTCGTCAATCACTACTCGAGCACGCTGTCGAGCGCGCAGAAGGACCTGCCGCCGGCCCTCCAGTCGTACTGGTTCCCGCCGCACCTCTCGGCCTTGATGATCAGCTACGCGACGCTGGGCATCGCCGGGCTCGCGTGCCTGATCTACTTCGCCGTGCGCTTCTGGGACGGTGTGCATCACGGGAACAAGACACGCGTGTCGCAGGTGCTCATCCTGCTCGGACTCTTGCTCGTGCCGTTCGGCCACCTGGTGACGATTCCGATCCTGCTGCTCGTCGGGCTCGTCTTCCTCGTGCTGCGCGTGACCGGCAAGCTGCCGCAGCCGGAGGCGATGGTGCAGCTCGAGAAGACGATGGACCAGGTGAGCTATCGCTACTTCTCCGTGGGCATCCCGTTCCTGACCGCCGGGCTCTTCATGGGCGCGTTCTGGGCGCAGGAGGCATGGGCCAACTACTGGGGTTGGGACAGCAAGGAGAACTCGGCGCTGATCACGTGGCTCGTCTACGTGATCTACATCCACCTGCGGATGCTCGGTGGGTATCGCGGCGAGAAGGCGATGGCCGTGCTCGCCGGCGGTGCGCTGTCCGTCTTCCTCACCTTCCAAGTGTTCGGCTATCTGCCGGACAGTCAAAAGAGCCTGCACCGCTACACGGACGACAACGTCGTGCCGCGTGAGGGCATGCAAGGAGCCGCGTCGACCGACGATCGCGCCGCGCGGCTGGACGACACGAAATGACGACCGAACTGAAGGACATGGGGATCATCGACGGGAAGGAGACGGCGGCGCAGGTGCGCTCCGAGGTGGCCGGGCACGTCGCGACGCTGAAGGCGCGCGGCATCGCGCCGTCGCTCGTCGTCGTGCTGGTGGGCGACGACCCGGCGTCGCAGGTGTACGTGCGCAACAAGGACAAAGCCGCGGTCGGCGCCGGCTTCCTGGTCGAGACGGTGCGCCTGCCCGCGACGACGTCGCAGAGCGACCTGATGGAGGTCGTGCAGGGGCTCAACGCCGATCCGACCAAGCACGGGATCCTGATTCAGCTCCCGCTCCCCAAAGGCCTCGAGGCTGAGCCCGTGCTGCGCGCGCTCGATCCGAGCAAGGACGTGGACGGGCTGCACCCGTCGAACGTCGCGTCGATCTGGCGCGGCGGCCGCGGACTGGTGCCGTGTACACCGGCCGGTTGCATCGAATTGCTCGATCGCTACGGCGTCGAGATCGAGGGCAAGCGCGCGGTCGTGGTCGGTCGCTCGCAGCTCGTCGGCAAGCCGCTCTCGGCGCTGCTTCTCGCGCGCAACGCGACGGTGACGATGTGTCACTCGCGCACGGTCGACCTGCCCGGCGTCTGCCGCGAAGCGGACATCCTGGTCGCCGCGGTCGGGAAGAGCGAACTCGTGAAGCGCGACTGGGTCAAGCCCGGCGCGGTCGTGCTCGACGTCGGGATCAACCGCGGCGAGGACGGCAAGTTGCGCGGGGACGTCGCGTTCGCCGAGGTCAGCGAAGTCGCGTCGATGATCACTCCGGTTCCCGGGGGGATCGGGCCGATGACCATCGCCATGCTGCTCTGGAACACCGCACGGGCCGCCGCCAAGTCGGCGGGCATCCCGTGGGACGCGATCGCCAGCTCGAACGCGAGCTGAGCGATGCAGGCGTCGTGGGAAGACCCTCCGCCTCCGCGCGGTGGACGTGGTGGAGGCGGCGGCGCCCCGCAGTTCGCGATGCCCACGATGACGCCCGGCGTGCGCGCGCTCGTGTTCACGAACGCGGCGGTGTTCATCGGGATGTTCCTGCTCTCGATCCCGGCGGCCACCGAGCCGGTGAAGGACGGGCTCGTGCGCTGGTTCGGCATCGCGCCCGGCACGTGGAGGGAGTGGTTCCCGCTGCTTCCCGTGTGGCAGATCGTGACGTGGGGCTTCCTGCACAGCGTCGTCGATCCGATGCACATCCTGATGAACATGCTGATGCTGTACTTCCTCGGGACGATGCTCGAGGGGATCATCGGCACGCAGCGCTTTCTCGTCACCTACGTGTCGGCGTTGCTGGTCTCGGGCACGGTCGTGCTCGTGACCGGACTGCTCGCCGGTCCGGACACCGGGCTCGCCGAACTGGGGCTGCCGGTCGCGAGTCAGTACATCCCGACCATCGGTGCGTCAGGTGCGGTGTTCTGCGTCGTCATCGCGATGGCGATGCTCCGGCCGACGACGCGCGTCATCTTCATCCTGTTTCCGATCACGCTGCGGACGCTCGCGATCATGTACGTCGGCCTCAACCTCTTCCAGTTGGCGCAGTCCTTCAAGGGCGGGATGGCATCGAACGTCTCGTATTCCGCGCACCTCGCCGGCGCGGCGTGGGGCTTCCTGCTCGTCAAGAAGGGATGGGTTTGGCGCGATCCGGTCCAGGCCTTCGGCTCGTGGCGCGCGGGACGCCGGTCGTCGCAGGAGCAGGGCGACGAGGAGCGCTTGGACACGCTGCTCCGCAAGATCAACCGCGAGGGGATCCACGCGCTGAGCGCGCGCGAGAAGGCCTTCCTCAAGCGCGCCTCCAAACGTCGCTGAGGGCGTGACTGGGCCGCGCATCGGCCCTACCCATCGGTGGGGACCGAGCGATACACTGGCCGTCCCCTGACCGGTTGACGTCGCGTCCGGCGCCCTCGAGGGCTCCGGTGCCTGCGACCCGTCACAACGCCCGCCCCCTGCCATGCAACAGTCCACGTCGCCCGCCCGTCGTCTGGTTCCCCGCATCCTCGTCGCCGTATTCCTCGCCGGCTCCCTGGCCGCGCAGCGGGACTCGGAGTTCATGACCGAGTTCCGCAAGGCGATGGCGAACCACGACAGCGACGCGATGGCCAGCCTCGTGAAGAAGCACGATCAGTCGGCGACGATGGCGGTCATCGACACCTGCGAGCTGATCACGGCCGGGTCGAGCGACGAGCTCGAGGCCGAGATCGAGGCGCTCGGGAAGGCGTGGCGTGCGGCCTACGACACGAACTTCGTCGCCCAGCAGTACGAGTACTTCTCGCTGCTCTCGGGGGCCAACAAGCGTCACCGCTTCGACCTGATCGAGCGCTACCGCCTGCAGTTCGGCGAGTTCGCGAAGGCGAGCGAAGCGAAGGACGAGGGCAAGCTGCAGCAGCTCGGGATCGAGTTCCAAGGGATGTCGAAGTCCTTCGAGCAGGTCGGCGACAAGTACATGGGCTCCGTGTGCGCGATGCACTACGGCCAGTGCTTCGACGAGGGGCTCGGTGGCGGGAACGCCGATCTCAAACGCGCGTGCGAGGGCTACGGTCGCGCGGTCAAGCTGCGCGCCGAGATCGGCCTGACCGACAGTCTCTACAAGGTGACGAAGGCGCGCTTCGACGAGCTCGAGTTCGCCGGTTACGGCGACCCGACCAAGGGGCCGAACGCGCGCGCGGCGGCGCGTGCGGAATCGGACACGTCGTATGCGCCGCGCGTGCTCGACACGTCGTTCGAGCTCGTGTCGGACATCGATGCGATCGAGCGGCCGCTGTACTTCGGTGACTCGGTGTATCCGATGTGGACCCAGCTCTCCCTGGGCGCGAAGGACTCGACCGCGGAGTTTCCGGCCATCGAGCATTCGCCGAAGATCGTCCGCGAGTCCGCCGCGAAGGCCGCCGTCGACCTGGACGGCGACGGAACCGGGGACGTCGACGTGCCCGTGACCGGCAAGGCGACCGCGGTCGAAGTCACGCTCGGTGAAGGCGAGTACGCGCGCAAGTGGGGCTTCCTCGCCACCACCGGGCAGGAGCGCGACACCTATCAAGGCATCCAGCCGTTCAACCTCGGTCCGAACGATGACCAGATGGCGATCTTCGTCGCGCCCGCCGGTAGCGTCGTGGCGACGATCGGCGAGACACGCATCCAGGTCTTCGACGACAACATGGACGGCGTGTACGGCAGCGAGCCGAAAGGCTGGCAGCTGATCGGGCTCCTCGATGGGTACAACCAGTTCGACACCGACTCGATCCTCGTCGGCGACGCGAAGCGCGCGTTGCCGTGGTCCGAACTCGTGCAGGTCGGCGAGGACTGGTACCGCTTTCAGCGCGACGAGTCGACGGACGAGCTCGTCGTTTCGAAGCGTGACGTCGAGACCGGCACGCTCAAGCTCGACATGAAGGGGCTGTCCGCCGACTACCTGGTCGTGCGCGGTAAGGGTGCGAACGAGCAGGTCTTCATCGACGTCGCCGCGAGCAAGAAGGGCGTCGAGGTTCCGGTCGGGGCGTACGAGCTCTTCGCGGGCCGCGTCAGCAAGGGCTCGCGCAACCAAAAGATGAAGGCGCTCGTGCTCGCCGGTCGCAACACGCCGAGCTGGCACGTGGACGCGGGGATCGACACGACCATCAAGCTCGGCGCGCCGTTCGGCTTCGACTTCTCGTTCTCGGAGGACGACGACAAGGCGACCATCGTGGGGCGCAGCATCGTCGTGACCGGCTCCGCCGACGAGACGTACCAGCGCCTGTGGAATTGCGTCGTGCGTCCCGAGGCGAGCGAACGCCCCGTCGGCTCGAAGAAGGGTGGCAAGCCCGAGAAGATGAAGCCGCTGGAGAGTCAGGAGGAGATGGCGCTGTTCGGCGGCGAGGGCTTCTACTACGTCTGGTTCCCGACGGACCTGACACTCGAGAAGAAGAAGAGCGGTGAGGACGTGGAGATCCAGCTCACCGAGAAGAAGAACAAGCTGTTCGGCAAGATCGAATCCGACTGGAAGGCGCGCTAACCGTGCTCGACGCAAAATTCATTCGGCAGAACGCCGACCTGGTGAAGGCCGGCGCGAAGAAGAAGCGTGTCGCCTGCGACGTCGACGGTTTCATCGCGCTCGACTCCGAGCGGCGCGAACTCGGACAACGCGCCGACGAGCTGCGCTCGGTGCAGAAGTCCGCGGGCAAGGACATCGCGCAGGCGAGCAACGAGGAACGCCCCGCGTTGCTCGAGGCGCAGAAGGCCGTGAAGACCGAGCTGAAGGCGCTGGAGGAGCGGCTTGGAGCGGTCGAGACCGGCATGCGCGACCTGCAGCTCGTCATCCCGAACGTCCCCGCCGACGAGGTGCCCGAGGGCGCCGACGACACGGACAACGTCGAGGTGCGGCGCGTCGGTGAGGCGCCGAGCTTCGACTTCGAAGCCGTCGACCACATCGAGATCGCGAACCGCCAAGGCTGGCTCGACATCGAGGCGGGCGCGCGCCTCGCCGGTAGTCGCAACTACGTCCTGATCGGCGACCTCGCGCTGCTCGAAGGCGCGGTGCTGCAGTTCGCGTTCGACCACATGATCGCGAAGGGTTTCGTTCCGCTCAGCGTTCCGATGCTGCTGCGTCCCGAGCCGCTCTACGGCACCGGCTACTTCCCCGGCGGTGAGGAGCAGACCTACCGTACCGACGACCGCGACGACTTGTACCTCGCGGGCACGTCCGAGGTGCCGGTGACCGCGCTCCACGCCGACCAGATCCTCGCCCTCGAGGACCTGCCCAAACGCTACGTCGCGCGCACGACCTGCTACCGGCGCGAGGCGGGGACGTATGGCAAGGACACGAAGGGCATCTACCGCGTCCATCAGTTCCAAAAGGTCGAGCAGGTGATCCTCGACGTCGCCGACGAGGCGAACAGCATCGAGCAACACCACGCGATCCTCCGGAACTCCGAGGAAGTCATGCAGGCGCTCGACCTCCCGTACCGCGTCGTCAACGTCTGCGGCGGCGACCTCGGCGTCCCGCACGTGCAGAAGTTCGACATCGAGACGTGGATGCCCGGCCGCGACGCCTTCGGCGAGACGCACAGCGCGTCGAGGTTCTACGATTACCAGGCGCGGCGGCTCGGCCTGCGCTACCGCGACGCGGAAGGGCGCGTGCAGCATTGCCACACGCTGAACAACACGGTTGCGGCGAGCACGCGCATGTTGATCGCGCTGCTCGAGAACCACAAGTGGGGGGATGGGACGGTGCGGGTGCCCGAGGCGTTGCGCCCGTATGTGGGCGGGCGCGAGGGGTTGGGGCGGCCGGTGGAGTAGGGGGTGGGAAGTTCGGGGGGGAGGGGGGGCGTTCCATCCGTTTCGGCTGTCCGTTTCGTCCGTCCCTTCGTTTCGCCTCGCTGGGCTCGCTTTGCGAGCCTTCGCTCGTCGTGAGGTCTCTGGTGTCGCGGGGACCTCTTGACGTTCGATCAGCGATTCGCGCGCAGCGCTTCGCGCTGCTGCGGCACAGGCTCGCTTCGCTCGCGTGCCGCGGTATGCAACGGAGTGAGGCCGCAACGGCCGTTGGGGCGGGTCCCGGCAACGGACCCGGGGGAGGCATTCCGCCTTCTTCGGTTCGGGGCAACTCGCCGGCGTTCGTCGCGGGGATTTGTCAGCGCGGCCGATGGGGCGGTCTGGGACTTCCAGCGGGGACGGCGTCGCGGTTCGGGGACTCGGGGACGTCCCCTCCTTTATGACGCGCGCGCTTCGCGCGCGCTGCACGGCGATGCGCCGCTTCGCGTCGCGCCGCGCGGAGGGGCGGCAACCCGGACGCCCATCCCGCTCTCCGCTGGCAGCACCCGGTGACAAGCCCCCGAACGTCTCATTGGCCGACTCCGAACCGTGGGCAACCGAACGCCGCCCCGCACTCCGTTGCCCCCGCGGTAGGCGAGCGTAGCGAGCCTCTGCCGCAGCGGGGCCGAAGGCCCCGCGCGTCCTACGGGCGCCCGCGGCCGAGGGATCCGAGCGAAGCGAGGCTTTCCCTCAGCGGCGCGCGAGCGCCGCGTGTCCATCAGGTGGTTCCGTGCCCAAGTTCCCGAATCGCGACGTTGTCCCCGCTGGAAGTCCCAGACCGCCCCATTGGCCGCGGTTGGAACCGCCGCAACCGAACGCAGGCGCGGTAGCGGGCAGGCGAGCGCGCACGCGGGCGAAGCCCCGCGTGCGTCGCGGCGCGGGAGCACGCACGCAACTCGCGCAGCAGGCGAAGCCTGCGCGAGTTGCGGCAGCGCGCCGCACCCGGTGCGCCCCAACCCGCGCCCCGCAGGCCGCCCTCGAGACGATCGATCCTGGATCGGTCGCCGCGATCAGTTGTCGCGCCCGCCGTCGAAGAGGCCGCCGTCGGCGCCGCCTCCCGCGCCACCGCCCGCGCCACCGCCCGTGCCACCGCCCGTGCCACCGCCCGTGTCGCCGCCCGTGTCGCCGCCCGTAGCCCCGCCGGCCGCTCCGCCTGCTCCGCCCGCGGCCGTCGGCACCGTCGGTGCCTGGAACGTCGGGATGCGCGGAATCGGGTTGCGGTCGAGCGCCTTTCGCAGGTTCTCGGGGAAGCGGAAGATGCGCTTGTACGAGATCGTGCGCCGGTCGATCACGAGCTGCTCGCGCACGAGGCGCGGTGCCATCTCGACCAGGAGTTCGATTTCGATGCGCGCGGGTAGGCCGATGAACTCGGCGTCCTGGTCCTCGTCCCAGCCGTCGATCGGCTCAGCGTCGGGGCCGTCTTCCTCGTAGACCTCGATGTTGAAGCCCTTCACGCGGTCGTGAAGCATCCAGAAGTTGCCGTCCTTGAACGGCTCGTCGTCGACGCCGAAGTCTTCGCGCCGGTACATCTCGAGGAAGTCGTCCTGGTCCGGTCGCGTGCGCAAGTGGTAGCCCACCTCGTTCACGTCCGCGTGGCGGAAGGCGTCGCGTGCGCTGTCGCGAACGGGGAAGAGCCCGTCGACCGTGCACACGAAATCGATCGTGTCGGCGTCGAGGCCGTTCTCGACGCGATCGCGGATGCGGAGGGCGAAGCGCTTGTCGCGGTTGTAGGGGAAGAGCGCGCGCAGGTCGCGCTCGATGCGCCGAAGGATCGCGGGGCCGGCCGCGTGTTGCTCTTGGATGTTGTGGATCTCGTCGCGCGTCTTGCGCACGCCGGTCAGGACCTGCGTGATCGAGACCATGATCCCCGACATGATCAGCAGAGTGAGCATGACCTCGACGAGCGTGAAGCCGCTCGCGCCCGTCGTGTGACGCGGGCGGATCACCCGTCTGCTCCGGTCGTGGGCATCTCGCCGTCCTCGTTGCCGAAGACCTGCTCGAGCGGAATCCAGCGCTCGATCGTCAGCGTGCTCGGCTTGTCGGTGAGCTGCGGATAGCTCACGCGAACCGAGACGCGCTCGAACGGTCCGCCGCTCGAGCCGGTGTCCGAGAAGGCCTCCTCGTCATCGTCCGCTTCGTCGTACTCCTCCGCGACGTCGCGCCGGTGCCGCAGGTTGTCGAAGTACGGGTCCTGGTCGTCGTCGTAGTCGCCCGCGAACTCTTCGTCGCCGATGATCATCTCCCAGGAGAACGCCGGGTAGTCCTCCTCGGCGTAGGTCCCGCTGAGCGACGTGCCGAGCCCGTCCAGCTCCTCCCAGAACAGGCCGCTCTCGACGCGCGCGATCGTGAGCAGCGCCAGCTCCTGCGCGATCTTGCGGTTCTTCGTTTGGGTCGCGGTCGAGCGCGAGTTGTTCACGCCCTCGAGCACGATCAGGAGCGTCATGCCGACGATGACGAGCGTCACCGCGAGCTCGGCCAGCGTGAAGCCCGCGCGCGCGCGACCGGAGGTGGGGAGCAGCAGCTTCAATCGAAGTCCTTCTCCGTGGCCATCTCGCGCTTGAACACGCCCTCGTGGAAACGGATGTCGCCGGTGAGCGACAGGGCCTCGATCGTGAATTCGCGCCCCTCTGGACCGTGGCGCAGGATCACGCGGTGGTAGCTCGAAGCGCCGAGCGCGTCGAACTCGACATACACCTCCCCGTCGTCGAAGGCCTTGTCGTCCATCGTGACCTCGACCAGGTCGATGCCCATCGGCGCGAGCGAGACTTCATCGACGAAGATCATGTCGTCCTCGACGAGCGCGAAGCCGCCGCCTTCCCGGTAGGGCGTCCGGATGCGGTACGAGTCGTTGTCGAGGTCGTAGTAGATGCGGAACGCGTGGCTGCGCGCGATCGCCTCGGAGCGTGTGGCGTGCAGCACGTCGGAGAGGCGTCGCACCGCGGTGTTGAACTGCTGGTTCGGGAACATCGATGACCACGACACCATGGCGAGGCCGCTCATCATCCCGAGGATCACGACCACGACCATGAGCTCGACCAGCGAGAAGCCGGCGCGCGCGGAGCGAGGTGTGTGGAGCGTGAGTCTCACTACGGGCTGCTAGACCTCTCCGTTCTTGATCATGTTGTTGTCGATGTCGCGATCCTTGCCCTCGCCGCCGGGCTGACCGTCGGCGCCGTAGGACGAGACGGTGAACGAGTTGCCGTTGAGCTCGTAGACGTACTCGTTGCCCCAAGGATCCTTCGGCACCGTGTCGCGGTCGAGGATCTTGTCGCCGTTCGCGTCCTCGATGACGAGCGACTCCAGGGAGTCCGGGAAGCGGCCGTTGTTGTTGAGGTAGTACTCGTTGACACCCTGCGCGATGGTCGTGATGTCGGTCTTGACGACCGCCACGTTCGCCTTGCCGAGCTTGCTGATGACGTTGGGAATGACGAGCGTGGCGAGCAGGCCGATGATCACGATGACGACCATCAGCTCGGCCAGGGAGAAGCCGGCGGCTGAGCCGCGACGTCGATGGTTCGAGAGTTTCATGGTGGTGGAGGAAGGTCTGGAGTTCGTTCTCAGCCGATGGTTCCGACCGAGAGGATGGGAAGCACGATGGCGTAGACGATGAAGCCGACGACGACGGCGAGGACGATGATCATGAGCGGTTCGAGCAGCGTGGTGACGCGCTCGGTGACGACGTCGATCTCCTCGTCGAACGCGTCGGCGATGCGATCGAGCATCTCCTCGAGCTGGCCGGACTGCTCGCCGACCGCCACCATGTAGCCTACGACGGACGGGAACGCACCGGAGGCTTTCAGCGGCGACGCGATGTCCGTGCCCTCGAGGATGCGCTCGCGGATGAGCTTGGTGGCGTCGGCGATCACGCGGTTGCCGACGACGGCCTGGGTGATCTGGAGCGCCTGGACCGCGGCGACGCCGCTCGAGAGCAGCGTGGAGAGCGTGCGCGTGAAGCGCGCCACGGCCTGCTTGCGCAGGAGCTCGCCGATCACCGGAACGCGCAGCCAGAAGCGGTCGATCGCGAGCTGCCCGTGGTCGGTCTTGTAGATCTTGTTGAAGACGATCGACAGCACGAAGATGCCGATCGGGAGCGCGATCCAGTAGTTCTTGAAGAGGTCGCTGACGTAGATGAGGAACTGCGTCGGCGCCGGCATCGTCTGGCCGGTGTCCTGCAGCATGTCCGTGATCTTCGGCACGACGTAGGCGATCAGGATGCTGACGACGAGGAGGCCGATCGCGATCATCATGCACGGATAGGTCAGCGCCGAGACGACCTTGCGCTGCAGCGCGCGCTGGCTCTGCATGAAGTCGGCCAGGCGGCGCAGGACGACGTCGACCTGCCCCGTCGCCTCGCCCGCGCGCACCATGTTCACGTACAGGTCCGAGAAGAGGTTCGGGTACTCGGACAGCGCGTCGGCGAGCGAGGCGCCCTGCGTGATGCGCTCCTTGATCGCGCGGAAGATGGTCTCGATGCGGCGTGTCTGGGACTGGTCGATGATCGCGTTGAGCGCGTCGGCCATCGCGATGCCGGCGCCGAGCAGCGTCCCCATCTGGCGCGTGATCGCGGTGACGATGTCGAGGTCGCGACCGGACGGTCCCGAGCGATGCGACTGGCGCAGCTCCTGCAAGCGCTGCCACGCGGTCGCCTTGATCTCCTTCCGGCCGCTCGCGCTGCCCGCGCGCTTGCGCCCGCTGCGCAGCTGGCGCAGCTCGCTGACGAGCAACTTGTCGCGTCGCAGTCGCGAGCGCGCCTCACGCGGCGTGTCGGCGTCGATGACGCCGGTCTTCGTCGCGCCGCCTGCGGCGTAGGCTTTGTACTCGAATACGGGCATGTCGGGAGCGCGTGGCCGCGGGCTAACCCATGTCCATCTGCGTCACGCGCAGGATCTCGTCGGGGGTCGTCACTCGGTTCAGGATCTTCTCCTTCCCATCGGCGCGCAGCGTCACCATTCCGCGCTCGATCGAGGAGCGCTTCATCTTGCTCGCGGTGACTCCTTCCATGATCTGCGTCCGCACGATCTCGTCGACGGGCATGAACTCGTAGATGGCCGTCCGCCCGGCGTAGCCCGAGTGGAAGCACTCGTCGCAGCCCTCGCCGTAGGCGATCTCGGCGTTCACCTCGTCCGCTTCCATCTCGAGCTTCTTGAGCTTGGCCGCCCACTCGTCGGTGATCGGCACGAGCACGCGGCAGTGGGGGCACACCGTCCGGACGAGGCGCTGGGCGATGACCAGGATGAGCGAACTCGCCACGAGGTACGGCTCGACGCCCTGGTCGACCATGCGCGTGATCGTGCTCGCGGAGTCGTTCGTGTGGACCGTGGAGAAGACCAGGTGACCGGTGAGCGCGGCGCGGATCGCCACCTCGGCCGTCTCGAGGTCGCGGATCTCGCCGACCATCATGACGTCCGGGTCCTGGCGCAGGAACGAGCGCAGGCCCGCGGCGAACGTCAGACCCTTCTTGTTGTTGACCTGGACCTGGCTGACACCCGCGAGCGAGTATTCGACCGGATCCTCGATCGTGAGCACGTTCTTCTGCGTCGTGTCGATCTGCGACATGCCCGCGTAGAGCGTCGTCGTCTTGCCCGAACCCGTCGGTCCGGTGACGAGCACGATGCCGTGGCTCCAGCTCGTGTAGTCCTCGAGCATCGCCAGGTTCGCGCCCGACAGACCGATCTGGTCGAGCGTGTAGAGCTTGGCGGTCTTGTCGAGCAGACGCATGACGATGCGCTCGCCGTTCGACGTCGGGATGGTGCTGATGCGCACGTCCACCTCGCCGTCGCCGAGCCGAATCGTCGCGCGACCGTCCTGCGGCAGGCGGCGCTCGGCGATGTCCATGCGCCCCATGACCTTCACGCGGCTGACGATGGCCTCGTGCGCCTTGCGCGGCACGGAGTCCATGTCGTACAGGATGCCGTCGATGCGGAAGCGCACCTGCGTGCGGTCCGGGTAGGCGTGGAAGTGCACGTCGGACGTGCGCAGCTTCAGCGCCTGGAACAGGATCGTGTTGACGAGCTTGATGATCGGCGCCTTGTTCGAGACGTCGAGCACGTCCTCGGCTTCGTCGATCTCGTTCGCCAGGCCCTGGATGTCGCCATCCTCGGCCACGTCCGCCAGCGCCTCGTCGACGCCGTCCGCCTTGTGGCGATAGGCGCGCGCGATCAGCGTCGTGATCTGGTCGCGTGGAGCGAGCACCGGCTCGATCTCCGCGTGCATCATCGCCGACAGGTCGTCCATCGGCTGCGGATCGAGCGGCGCACAGGTCGCCACGCGCAGGATGCCGTCGCCCTCGTCGGAGAGCGCGATCAGGTTGTAGTTGCGCGTGAAGTGGACCGGGATCTGGTTGACGAAGTCGGTCGGAACCTTCGTCCCCTCGAGCGAGGGCAGGAACTCGTAGCCGAGGTGCTCGGCGTAGACGCCGAGCAGTTTGACCTCGTCGAGATAGTCCTTGGAAAGGATGACGCGATCGAGCGACTCGCCGGTGTTGCCGGCGATCCGGCGGCACTCTTCGAGTCGCTCGCGCGGCATGCCCGCGTCGATCAGGAGGTCGGACAGGGAGGCCATGGCTTGGATCCTAGCGTGTCCCCGAGGGGTCCGACTCCGCGGCCGCGCGCTCGCGTTCGGCGCGCATGAGCTCCTCGCGTTCGAGCGCATCGAGCCCGATCGCCTCGGAGTCGACTTCGCCGCGCTGCGGGCTCTTGTACAGCGGAACCTGAAAGCGCGTGAAGTCGATCACGTCGTTGTCGACCCCGAAGTCCGGGTCGAGGACGCGCACGCGCTCCTCGCCGATGACCTCGGCGGCACGCAGCTTCTTCTGGTACGAGATCTCGGCCAGGTCGGCGAAGTCGGTGTCGCGTAGGATGTGCGGCGTCACGAAGAAGTACAGCGTCGTGCGGTTCGTCGACGTCGTGTTGTTGCGGAAGAGCGCGCCGATGATCGGCAGCTTCCCGAGCCACGGCACCGAATCCGTCGCCTCGCGTTGGATGTCGGAGATCACGCCGCCGATGACCATCGTGTCGCCGTCGGGCACGTTGACCGTGGTCGTCATGTTGCGCGTGACGCGCGGGGGCGGGATCGTGCTGCTCGCGAAGGCGGCGGTGAAGTTCGAGACGTTGAGCGAGATGTTGAGCCGCAGGTAGCGCGCGGCGCTGATCGACGGCGAGATCGTCAGCTCGATGCCGGCCTCCTGGTAGCCGTTGAAACTCTCCTGGGTCTGACCGCCGACGCCGTTCGCGGTGATCGTCGTCGTCGGTTGCTCGTCCTTGGTCGTCACGGTCGCGGTGCCGTTGTTGTTGACCAGGATCGACGGGATGTTGAGCACGTTCGAGTTCGAGTCGCTCTGCGCGGCTTGGATCAGGAAGGGCAGGTTGATGTCATCGCCGGAGAGGATGCCGGACGTGAAGCCCTGCGCGACGGTCGGAACGCGCGTGTCGAGCACGCCGTCGAGGTCGGTGTCGGTGATCGTCGACAAGCCGAAGCTCGTCACCCCGAAGCCGCCGTCGCCCTGCGCATCCGCGAAGGCCCACTCGACGCCGAGGCTCGTCTGGTCGTTGCCCGAGAGCTCGATGAGCGCCGTTTCGATCAACACCTGGTCCTGGCGCCGATCGAGCTGACGGATCAGTTCGAGCACCTCGTCGTAGCGCGTCTTGCTCGCGGCGATGAGCAGCGAATTCGAGTTCGTGTCCGGGACGACGACGACCTCCTCGCCGCGGCGCGAGGTGGCGGAGCTGCCTCCGCCCTGCGCGCGACCGCCGGTGCCCCCGGCCTGCTGACTCGCGACGCGATCCGAGTCGCGCAGGAACTCGTCGAGCACGTCGGAGATGTCCTCGGCCTGCACGTTCTCGAGCGCGTAGATGTGGAAGTTGCGATCGGGCTCGATCACGTCGACGTCGAGGCGCGCGATCAGGTCCTTGAT